>JBBQJJ010000284.1:0-11446 GCA_038325805.1 Haliangiales bacterium | reverse complement strand
CGCTGCCGTCGAGCGCGGATGCGGATCGGCGGTCGCCGCGGCCGCGTAGGCCTCGGAGAGCTCGTCGGCTGTGTCGGTGTCGTACGAGGGCGAGGACGGCCGCGTCGGATCGTCCGACGGCTCGCGGAGCAGGCGCAGCAGATGATCGCGCGTGGTGATCGGCGTCTCCGGGATGTGCGCCGCGCGCGCCCACAGCTGCTTCGCCTTGACGATCTCACCCTTGCGCTCGGCGATCGCCGCGGCCCAGCGCAGCGAGAGTCCACCGCGACCCTCGAAGCGCGCGCTCGCGGCTGCGCTCGGCGTCTCGAGCTCGATGACGTCGAGCCAGCGCTCGGCGACGATGCCGCCGGCCACGTCGTTGACAGCCCGCGCGAGATCGCCCGCGGAGCTGTCGCCGAGCATGCTCGCGAGCTCGAGGGCGCGCCAGGCATGGGTCGCCGCGACCTCGGTGCACTCGCTGTCGGCGAGCTTCTTGTGGGCGTCGAGGGCGATCCGCGGAAGTTTTCCGGCGATCGACGACCACGCCGCACGCAACAGCGCGACGCGACGCGCGTTGCCCGGTTGCTGCGCCGTCAGATCGTCGGCGAGCTTGCTCCACAGCGTCGCGGCCTCGGCGTACTGGCCATCGCGCTCGAGCTCCGAGGCCACCGCGTGACGCGTGGCGAGCGCCTCGGAGGCGCCGCCCGACAACGCGGAGACCAGATCTCCGCGCTTCTCGAGTAGCTCGAAGCGGCGCGGATCGTCGAGGACACTGGCGGCTTCGATCGCGATGTCGAACACCCGCAACCAGCCGAGGGCGGTATGGGGTACGTGCGCGAGACCGTACGTCCCGTCGACGCCGGGGAAGTGCTCGAGCTTGGTCCACGCGAGTGCGAGTGCGGCGGCGGCATCGCCCTGGCGATCGAGGAGCAGCGCCGCGGCTGCGGCCACCTCCTCGGGATCGGCCTCGCTCCCCGCAGCTTCGATCGCCTGCCGGCGCAGCTCGATGACGCGCAGCCAGTTGCCCTTCGCGGTGTGCGCGAGCCCGGCGAGCTCGCAGACGTGCGTGCGCCAGGGCGGCGGCAACTCCAGGGCGAGCAGCCGATCGGCCCCCTCAGCGGCGAGCTCGAGCTTGCCGTGCCGCCACAACAGCACCTCGATGATCTCGAGCAACAGCGCGGGGTCGCGCGTCGGTACGTTCGGGAGCTCCCCGGCCGCGATCGCCGCAGCGAGTCGGAGCCGCGGCACCAGCGGGTGACCCTCGGCGAGCTCGAGCAGGCGAAGCGCCTCGTCGGGTTGATGGAGCACGTCCCAGTGCGCGAGCGCGGTGCGCACGTTGAGGTCGGCGAGCCGGTCGTCGCTCGCGAGGAGCAGCGCCTCGGCTTCGGACGCGACCAGCTCGAGCGTGCGCTCGACGAGCTTCGCCGGATCACCGACGTGCATCGCGCTGGTGTCGTCAGCGCCGGACTCCGTCCGCAGCACGTCGGTGCGTACCGCCGGAGGCGCGATCGGTGCCTTGGGGATCGGCGGCGGTCGGGTGCCCGGCCGTCGGATCGGAGGCGGATCCGCCATGAGTGCCGCGATCGTAGCCCAGCTCGCTGGAAAACGGGAATTCGGGCGAATCCCTCGTGATACCGTTCCGGCCGATGGGCTTCGTTGGACGCGCGATCTGCGTCAGCAGCGACGGAGGCTGCTGTGCCGCCGTCGAGCGAGCCCTGTCCGCGGCCGGACTCGAGGTCACCCATGCCAGCACCGTCGAGGGCACCGAGGGCGTCGCCCTGATCGTCGTCGATCGCGCGGCGCGGCGAGCGGCGGGTGACGCCCTGCGGACCCTGGGAGCACCGGTGGTCGTCGTCGGAGATGATCTCGATGACGATTCGTTGATCGCGCTGATGCTCGAGTCGTCGGTCAGCCACCTGGTCACCGACCCGCGCGATCGCGATCTCGGCATCACGTCGGCGAAGCTCGCCTCGGGCGACCTGTTCGGGCTCGAGAAGTACGTCGCGGCCGGCACGCAGGTCCACGAGCGGATCGTCCGTGGCGATACCTCGAGGCGGGCCGGCATGGACGAGGTCTGCGCGTTCGCCGAGAGCGTCGGAGCGAGGCGGCCCACGCTGCATCGGATCGCGAACGTCGTCGACGAGCTCCTGATGAACGCGCTGCGCGAGACGCCGGCATCGGGCGAGCGGCGTGGCGTGTTGCGGTGGGCCGCCGACGAACGCGCTGTCGTGATCTCGGTCGCCGACGATCTCGGCAGCCTGCGCCAGCGTGACGTGATCGCGCACGTGCGGCGGGCACGCGCAGACAAGGGCCGACCGCAACCTTCGCTCAAGATCGCGGAAGCCACCCCACCGGCTGGGACGAGCTTGTCGACGGGCAAGCCCTCCGGTGGCGCCGGGCTCGGGCTCTATCTCGTGCTCGCGAACGTCGCCGCGTTGATCGTCAACGTCGCGCCGGGCGCGCGCACCGAGATCGTCTGCGTGTTCGACATCTCACGCGGACTGCGCCCGTCGGTGACAGGCGTGCGCTCGCTCCACGTGTTCGCGCCGCGCGTTGCTGCTCCCTAGCGGTTCTGCAGCATCAGAAGGATCGGCAGGACCGCGCTGAGCGCGAGTGCCAGCATGATCGCGAACGCCGGAAGGGGAATGTACCTATCGGAACGGATCTGATCGGGATAACCCATACCCGTGGTGATGCATCGAGCGTTCCGCCCGGGATCCGAGTTCGTGGTAGTGCCGCACGCTCGCACCCAGCCGAGCTCGATGGCCTGACGTTCGTACTCGTCGAGTGCTGTGGGCATGGTCCGGGCTGGTGGACGCCGAGTTGAATGCAGCCGGTTGGATGAAGCTCGCGGCGGCCGTGCGCGGTTGAAACGTCTGGCATGCTGCGGTCCGTGAAGACCAGAGCAGCGATCGCATTCGAAGTGAACAAGCCCCTGGTGATCGAGGAGGTCGATCTCGAGGGTCCGAAGGCCGGCGAGGTGCTCGTCGAGATCAAGGCCACCGGCATCTGTCACACCGACGAGTTCACGCGCTCGGGGGCGGATCCCGAGGGTCTGTTCCCGGTGATCTTCGGTCACGAGGGTGCGGGCATCGTCCGTGAGATCGGGCCAGGCGTGACGTCACTCGCCGTCGGCGATCACGTGATCCCGCTGTACACGCCGGAGTGCCGGTCGTGCAAATCGTGCCTGTCGCGCAAGACCAATTTGTGTACCGCCATCCGCGCGACGCAGGGCAAGGGCCTGATGCCCGATGGCACCTCGCGGTTCTCGTACAAGGGCCAGAAGATCCATCACTACATGGGTTGCTCGACGTTCGCGAACCACACGGTGCTGCCGGAGATCGCGCTCGCGAAGATCCGCAAGGACGCGCCGTTCGACAAGGTCTGCTACGTCGGCTGCGGCGTGACCACCGGCATCGGTGCCGTGATCTACACGGCGCAGGTCGAGGCCGGCGCGAACGTCGTCGTGTTCGGGCTCGGCGGCATCGGCCTCAACGTCGTGCAAGCCGCGCGGATGGTCGGCTGCGACAAGATCGTCGGCGTCGACATCAACCCGAAGCGCGAGGCGATGGCCACGCAGCTCGGCATGACGCACTTCGTGAACCCGAAGGAGATCAAGGGCGACCTCGTCGCGCACCTCGTCGAGCTCACCGGCGGTGGTGCCGACTACTCGTTCGAGTGCGTCGGCAACACCACGCTGATGCGCCAGGCCCTCGAGTGCACGCATCGCGGCTGGGGCACCAGCGTGATCATCGGCGTCGCCGGCTCGGGTCAGGAGATCACCACGCGCCCGTTCCAGCTCGTCACAGGTCGCAACTGGCGCGGCACCGCGTTCGGTGGGGCGCGCGGCCGCACCGACGTGCCGAAGATCATCGACTGGTACATGGACGGCAAGATCGAGATCGACGCGATGATCACGCACAAGCTGCCGCTCGAGCGGATCAACGAAGCGTTCGACCTGATGCACGAGGGCACGTCGATCCGCGCCGTCGTCGAGTTCTGATCGCAGGCCGACGATCCGTCGGCGCGCTGCTCGCGCGCTGTTCGTATTTCACTGGCAACCCCGGTGAGCAACGTGTCGCCCGCGGGTGACAACCAGCCCGGCGAAACGCTGGAATAAACCTCGATCTTGGTGGCGGCACCGACCGTGCACGACGGTCCGACGAGGACAATGAACATGCACGCACTTGATTTGATCGATCCCCAAACACTCACAGCCGTGACCGGAGGTGCCGACACGTTTGGACCCGGCGCGGGCCCCAACCGATTCCGCGCCGAGGGACAAGTCGAGGGTTCCGGCTACGGCTTCTCCGTCAAGGGTCAGGGCAACGTCGAGACAGCCAAGACCAACTACGCCGTATGCATGGACGCCGCGCGCACTCCCGAGGAACGGAAGTCCTGCCTTCCTCTCGCCACGTCGAGCCCGTAGTCGTGCACCAGATCGATCAAGGCCTCGATCGCGTGCGGGGTGCAGCGGCAGCCCCGAACCGGACACACATCACGACCAAGGATGGCGAGGTCCACTCCGAGCGTACGGACTATGGCTATTGCGTCGACAAGGTCCGGCAAGACTGCAGCACGGCCAACACCGGGTGGTTCGGTACCAACCGAGCGGCGGCGGCGAAGTGCGCGCTCGACCACCTCCCTACGACGTGTCCGCCGTCGCTGTCGGGTGGTGGAGCTCGCTAAGCAAGCTCGCTCGATGGTGGACATCGCGGAGAGCATCGAGCTCGCTCTGCAGGGCCGCGATCGCTCGACGATCATCTGGGTGTCGGATGCCGTACCAGGGCTGTCGAGCACGAGTGTGATCCGCCTTGGGTCTCCAACTCCAGTCGTGGTTTCATGGGACATGACCAGGCTCGTGCTCGGATTGCTGTTGCTACCCGCCCTCGCTCACGCCGACAAGACCTACGCCGGTGGCAAGGGCGCCACGTGGGACTGCGCGAAGGATCCCACCGTCTACATCAACCACGGTGCAGGCAAGTACACGTTCACGGGCAAGTGCAAGGCGATCCTGATCAATGGCGGCAAGAACACGCTCGTGGTCGAGAGCGTCGACGAGCTCCACGTCAGTGGCGCCAAGAACACGATCAGCCTCGGCGAGGTCGCCGCGATCCGGGTCCAGGGGGGCCGGCAACCAGATCACCTTCAAATCCGGCAAGACCGGCGAGCCGATCATCACCGGGGTCGCGGGCGCTGGAGGTCAGGTCCGCAAGGTGAAGTGACGCCGTGTTGACGTCGCGAGCGTCGATGCAGGACCTCGTGTAGTCCCGCTGCTGTCGGCACGATGTCGCGGATCCGAGGATCAGGCCGTAGAACGCTTAGTGCCGTCACGGGCTGGAGGATTCGATGTCTTGTCTACGCTTTGCTTGGTCTCGCGCTTCTCGCCGCCTCGGCTGCATGCGCCACCAACACCGACGGTGGCGGCGACGCCGGTTCTGGACAGGATTCCGGGGGTGGTGAACAGAAGAACCACGTGCCACTCGAGGGTGGGTGGAGCTACGTCGACTTCGCGACAGCCGCAAACACGTGCCCGCCGTTCATCAACCCGGAACAGCTCGCCGGCGATTTCGGGATCTCGTCGGCGAACAGCACCGGCTTCCACGTGATCCCGAACGACGGAACAGCCGAGCTCGACTGCACCTTGTCGAGCTCCGCCTTCAACTGTCCGAACCGCGTGGCACTCGACAAGAATACCGACACCACGTTCGTCACCGGCACGGTGAGCGTGCAAGGCACGTTCTCCTCGGCGAGCGCCGCGACCGGCTCGCAAGCGGCGCACGTCACGTGCACGGGCCCGGGCTGCGCCGCGATCGGCCTCGGTGACGCGTGCGACTTCACCGCCAACTTCACCGTGCATGCCTTGTGATCGAGGTCGTCGATTCCGTGCTGAAGGTGACGCCATCCTCGTGCGTGAGATGTGTATCGTCGCGACGTGCACGTGCAACTCATCGCCAAGCTCGTTCGTTCACGTTCGCTACGCACGTTGGGTCTCGCCATCGCGATCGCAGGATGCGCCGCGGGCGCGACCACGCCGTGCCCAGCTCCGGTCATCCCTGCGACCACCCCTTCGACCGCTGCGAACCTGATCATCACGACCAGCACGCACGATCTCGACGAGACGCTTCGGCGTGCGATCGAGGCGATCGAGACGCGCGGACTGACCCTCGTGCAGCGGATCGATCATGCCGCTGCAGCTCGGGCGAGCGGTCTCGAGCTCGAACCAACCACGGTGCTCGTGTTCGGCAATCCCAAGGCGGGGACTCCACTGATGATCGCGGCGCCGACGATCGCGCTCGACCTCCCGCTCAGGTTGGTGGTCTGGCAACGTGGCACGTCCGTTCAGGTCGCCTATCGAGATCCGGCCACCGTCGCGGCCTCGCACGGGATTGGCGATCACCCGATCGTCGGCAAACTGACCGAGGTGCTCGCGGCGATCGCCGTGGCGGCCACGCGGGGAGATTGATTGATCGGGTCTCCGAGGACGTCCCGACGACCTGCAGGCAGTCTTGTCAGACGCGTTCGACACGCGCCGGCACGTGCTTGTGCCAGGGCGTGCCGACGAACGGATCGCGATCCTCGACGGACGTCAGCTCGTTGAGCGCGACGCCGGTCGTTCCCGAACCGGGATAGCCGAGGCCGAGGCCGTTGGGCAACGCGATGTGGCCATGCTGCATCGAGTCGGTGACCTCGACCGCGATCACCACCGAGTCGCGCTTCGTCGTCAGCCGCACCGGATCACCAGAGGCCACGCCGAGCGAGGCTGCGTCGGCCGGGCTGATCCGCAACGCACCGCCCGCGTCCTTCTTGCGCCACGTGGGGTCGCGCATGATCGTGTTCGCGGTGAACGAGCGACGCTCGCCGGCGGTGAGCACGAACGGGAACGCCGGGTCGACCGCGGTGGTGCTCGCGAGCGTCTTTACGAGCTCCGCCATCAGATCGGGGAGCTGTACGTGGATCTTCCGGTCGGGGGTCTTGATCCGCTTCATCACGTCGGCCCATTCGTCGACGGCGAAGATCACGCCGGACTCGCCAGCACAGATCGCGTCGAACAAGCCGATCGCGGCCTCGAACGGGGTGCCACCGAAACCCGCGCGTGCGAGTGCCGGACCACTCGCCATCGCCGCCTTGAGGACGAGCCCGAACACCACCGCGCCTTCCTTCAGCTCGGCCGGTAGCTCCATCGTGCGATAGAGGATCACGGGCGCGACGCCCGACAGCCGCGGGTTCGACAGCAACTGCAAGAGCGCCATCGCGTACGCCGCGCGGCCCTTCGTCGCTGCCTCGCGATATGGCACGAGATCCGCGTCGGTGACCGCGCCGAGCGCCTCGCACAGCCGCGCGTGGATCTCGGCCTCGGGGAGCGTGTTTCCCGTCGCGGCGAACAACGGCCGGCGGAGATGGAAGTAGTTCTTGGGGAAGTCGAGGTTGAAGAACGTGGCCTCGGCCTTCTCGAACTGCGTCGACGCCGGGAGGATGTAGTGCGCGAGCCGCGCGGTCTCGGTCATCGCGATGTCGATCACGACGAGCGTGTCGAGCGCGGCCATCGCCTCGCGCATCCGCTTGGAGTCGGCGAGCGAGTGCGCGGGGTTGGAGGACTCGACGATCATCGCGCGGAAGCGTCGGGGATGCGGTGTCAGGATCTCGTCAGCGATCACGTTGCACGGGATCAACCCGCCCACGATCCGCGCACCGACGACGGGGCTGACGTGCTTGGCCTCGCCGTTGCCGATGTCGACCAGCATCGTCGGGATGAAGTGCGTCCCCGGCTTGCCGATGCTGCCGGTCAGCACGATCAACAGGCGATGCAGGTAGCTGACGAGCGTCGACTCGCGGTTCATCTGGACGCCGAGATCCTCGAAGCTCGCGAACGCCCGCGCCTTGCCGATCGCGCGCGCGGTGCGGCGGACCAGCTCCTCCTCGAGGCCGGTGCGAGTGCACGCATCGGCGATCGAGACCCTGGGCAGCATCGCGAGCACTGCCGTCAGCTCGTCGACCGGAACATTCGCGTCGAGGAACGCGCGATCGATCAGGTCTTCCTCGACGAGGATCGCGAGGATCGCGGACAGCAACCAGGCATCGGTGCCCGGCTTGACCGCGAGATGGATGTCGGCGAGCTCGGCGGTCTCGGTGCGCCGTGGGTCGATCACGATCAGCGTGCGCGCCGGATCCGCGGAGATCTCCTTGAGCGTGACGCGAGCCCGAGGGATCGAGTGCGAGTGCCACGGGTTCTTGCCGAGGAACAACCCGACGTCGCAGTGCTCGAAATCAGCGCGCGTGGCGCTGCCCATCATCCGATCGCTGACCCAGAACTCGCCGGTCTTCTCTTGCGCGAGCGCGCTCGAGCGATAGCGAATGCCGAGCGCGCGGCGTGTCGCGGTGGCGTACGCGGCCGGCAAGTGGTTTCCCTGCCCGCCACCACCGTAATAGAAGATCGAGTCGCCGCCGTGGCTATCGCGAACCGCGGCGAGCCGTGCGGCCACCTCGCGGATCGCGGTGTCCCAGCTGATCTCCTCGAACGTCCCATCGGCGCGGCGGCGCAAGGGCGCGGTGATGCGATCGCGGCCGTGCTGGTAGTGATCGAGGCGGTGCGGCTTCTCGCACGCATAACCCTGTGAGGAGGGATGCCGCTTGTCACCGCGCAGCTTGACGAGGTGGCGGTTGGCTTCACCACCGAGCTGCACCTCGAGGCCACAGTTGCATTCGCACAGGATGCAGGCCGTCGACTTCCACCCGTCGGTCATGCCCGAACCTACCCGGACGCGCGGCTGGTGAACAGTCTGGGGTTGGCGTGGCGCGATCGGATCGAGCTCCGGCAATACGACGTGTTGCCGGGAAACCAAGGATGGTTGCGATCGTCAGACCGCGCGCTGACGACTGAACGAGATCGCAGCTGCGAGCACGACCACCGTGGCACCGCCGAGCAGCGCCACGAACGGAACGGGCTCGGGCTGACGCAGCACCGCGAACACACCGGGCGCGGCGACGAAGATCACCCACCACCCGATCACCCACGCAACCTTCGCGCGACTCACGGCGGCGAGAGCGATCGGCAAGGTCGGAGTCAGCCGTGGCAGCTCGACCGGCTTCTTCTGTAACCGGCTCGCGAGCACGACACCGTAGGCAGCGGCACCTGCGAGCGCACCAGTCAACCACGGTGCCGGATCCTCGGGCTCGGCGATGCCGACGATGCCGAGCACGAGGAAGATCAGCGCGCCGAGCGCGAACGCCATCGGATAGCGACGACGAACGAGGCGTGCATCCTTCGAGTAGGGCAGCGCACCGTCGCCGAGCAGTCCACCGATCAACTT
This sequence comes from Haliangiales bacterium, assembly GCA_038325805.1. Classification (GTDB taxonomy): domain Bacteria; phylum Myxococcota_A; class Polyangia; order Haliangiales; family Haliangiaceae; genus JABFXX01. The sequence continues at coordinate 2,156 of JBBQJJ010000284.1, read as the reverse complement.
CTCGATCCCGGTAGGCGACCGGATCTCGAGGTGCGCGAGGCGCTGGCGATCGAGCGCGGAGACATCGCGGAGAATCGTGCCCATCCGGCGTGGCGCCGACGAGCGCACCCCCAGGAACGACAGCAGGGAGATCCCGACGAGCCCACCGATCACGAGCGGCGCCGGCAGCACCGGCGTGTCTCCTGTCAACCACCGCGCGACGAGCAGCACGCCGACGATCACGACAGTCCCGGCGAGCCCGGGCAACGCGCCTAGCAACGCGCTCGACGGTGGAATCTCGGCGGCACCGGTGACTGCGCGGACCTGCGCCATGCGCGCCTGATCCTGGCCGATCGCGACGAGGGTCGCGGCCCACGTGGCCACCGCCGGGAGGAACAATGCGGCACTCGCACCGAGGGCGAGCGCGACCGAGGCGTGGCGCGCGTAGAGCTCGGCGTCGTACAGCACGATCGGCAGCCCACCGATCAACACCGCGAGCGTGGTCGCCTTCGCGGCATGCAGGCAGCGCAGGAGTGCGGCGTCGAACAGCGCACCGCCGTCGATCGGCAGCTGCGCCAGGAGCGACGCGTCCTGCCGCCAGTAGAGATGAAACGGGACGCGGAGAAACGCGATCGCGAATGCGACCATCGCCGCGGCGAGCCACGCATGACTCGCCGACGCGACCGAGACCTCCGCACGCCACGCGACCCAGCCTGCGATCGCAGCGCCGGCGAGGGTGCCGATGACGAGCCCGGAGGACCACCAGCTCGAGCTCCGGCGATCGTGGAGCGTGGACCACCGGATCAGCTCGCGCGAGTTCACAGGTGGACGATACCGTCTCGCGCGTTGTCGCGCACCACGCCCGCTCAGCGCCGCGACCTGACCCCGTGTCGCGTCCTCGCGCGGGGCCCCGAAGCGCGCAGCGCGAGCTCCTGTCCGCCCGAACGCAGCCGTGAGCCGGAGGACACAACATCTTCCGGCGTAGTTGGAAGGCCGAGGTCAACCGAGGTGGGCTCGTGACCTAGCAGATCACGGTCAGACCGATCGTGAGGACGAACGCGAAGAGGCTGCACCCCAAGCCTGCGATCGAGAGCCCGCTCCCTGATCCGAGCCGCCTCGCCTTCGTCAGTCCCGAGCGAGCTCAGCGTGACAGCGGTCAGCGGCGCGACTGCACCTAGCGGCGGCACCCAGGCGACGACGATCGCGACGATCCCGACAACGAGGCCGGCGACCGCGACATCGTCGGGTGGGGCAACGGGCTGCGTGGCGGCCATACCACTGCAAACAGCAACCGGCAGTCCAACGGCGCGCCGAGCAATGACGCAGGTTTGCATCACGGCGGTGTTGCCCCGCAGGAGACACCTAACCCCAGAGACCAGCGGGCCGGCGGCCGGCCACCACCTTGAACGAAAATGAGCTCGCATAGACCGCGAACTCTATTTTCGTGGCAGTTCGCCTGTGTCGATCCTTCGACCAGGCGAATGATGGGGAAGGTGGCTCGTCCTCGAGCCGGGGACCCCGAAGACAATCGACCGGGTGAGCGCGATAGCGCGAACTCCCACTTCCAGAGCTCAGCCTGGAGGACAGAGTCTTCCGGCGAAGCCGAAGATCGAGGTCAACCGAGGTGAGCTCTGGGGTTAGAACTTCGCGGTCACGCCGGCGCCGACGCTGAGCGCCTCGCCACGACCCGCGTCGTCGAGCGGCGTGACGATGGCGAGGTTCGGCCTGAACGAACCCGCGTTGTACGATAGCGACAACGCACCGGTGTGCATGAACCGGTCGGCACCGTCGGAGACGTCCCCGGTCGCGATCATCGTCACCAGCTCGAGCGCACCCGAAAGCTTGCCCTGGCGTGCACCGATCGCGACGTTCGCGTGCGCGACGGGGTCCGCCGACTCCATCTCGGAATCGAGGATGACGTCGACGCCGAGATCCGCACGCGCGAACACCGCACCGCGCTGCCAGGTCGGCGACACCCCGAGACGGAGCGCCGTGAGATCGGGGATCGCGGTGACGAGATCGTTGAAGCGGCGCTGTGCGGAGATCAGGTTCGTGAGAAACACGCCCGACTCGCTCTGCGCCGTCGGCAGCACGAGGCCGACGTGACCGACGATGGTCAGCTCGTTCGACAGCGCCTTCTTGTACTGACCACCGAGCTCGAGGTTCGACAGCGAGAC
>JBBQJJ010000283.1:0-11478 GCA_038325805.1 Haliangiales bacterium | reverse complement strand
GCTTCGCACCACAGCCGTAGCGCTGGCGAGACGCCGCGTACCATGTAGTGCCGCTCGCGAAGCCACCGCACGACATCGGCTGGTGATCGCCGGGACCACCGAACGTGGTGATCACGTAACGAGTGTCAGCCGGGATACTGTCGAGGCTTTGCCCTGACAGTTCTTGAGTCGTGCGGTGGCTGTGCCGACACTGGCACCCGGCGTCGCATTCCACGCTTCGTCTTCTCCGACCATGCAGGAGGGAAGCAAAGCGATGACGACAAAGGAGCCAAAGAAGGGGCGCACGCCGCGCCCATGTGCAGCGAACGTGCCTCGCTGAGTTCGGTGCACTCCGCGCTCGGGTCAGCGCACCGGGAGAAGCGGGCTTCGCGCGCTGCGCAGGTGACTGCGCACCAGGCGCAGCTTGTTCGGGGAATGCCCAGGAGGGAGTCCCCGGTCGTGGGCCTGGAGCCCCAGCTACTTCGTCGCCTGAGCGTTGCCCTGCCGCAGCTCCTTCGCGCTGTCCGAGTGGCGCTGCAGCATGGTCTTGCGGGTTTCAAGGGCGCCGGCTTCGATCGCGAGTACCTGCGCATGATGGTCGAGGGTCACGACAAGGAGCTCGCGGGGACTGCCGGTCACAAGACGGCGAGCTCGACACGATGCTCCGAGCTTCTCGAGCGCTGCCATGTCGTCCATCTGCTTCTTCATGTCGGCCTTCGCCGTCTCGGTATCGATCTTCTCGTCCGGCAGCGCGTTGATCCCACGCTTCTTCGCGAACGCGGCGAGGCTCCCGCGACGGGAGGAATCACGAGGGAGCATGCGAGGAGGAGGTTGCGAATTTTCATGCTGGCTCCGTTTGCAACAAGGAGCCCCGATGCGCAGGACGTGAGTACGGCCCACTCGGCACGGAGTGCGATTCGAAGCGCGTCGTCGAGGCACGTTGCCGCTTGGCGCACGAGTGCGTCGATAACCCGGGACGAAACGCCCTCCTGCGGTAGGCTCGATGGGTTGACGGAGTTTCCCCGTGGACCGTTACTCTGCGAAGGCGGGCTGCTGATCGCGCATCGCACGACGCCGAGCCACGGGTCCCCGGCCGAGCTGTGGGAGCTCGCACCGAACGACGCTCGACCCACCTCGACCACCAGCGCTCGGGCAAGCGCGCAACTCGTCGACGCCGCGCGCCTCGTCCAGCTCCATCCGCTGCGGTGCTTCGGCCGGGTCGTTCATGCGAGCGAGTCAGAGATCGTGATCGCCGCGCCAGCGTGGGTGCCGTTGAAGGCGATGCGTGGTCGGCTCGCGACGACGTTCATCGTGACGTGGCTGCGCGACATCTTGTGCGAGCTGGCCACAACTCCGAGCGTGGTGCTTCGCGGCCTGTCGCCCTGGACGCTCGCGGTGACCGTGACCGGCGAGCCGCGGATCCTCGACGTGATGCTCGCGCAGTTTCCCGAGCAACAGTTCCTCGCGGCGACGGCACCCTCCGTCGCGCTCGACGCGTGGGAGCCAGTCTTTCCATTCATGTCACCGGAACAGGTGCGGGGTCTCGAGCTCGATGGACGGCGCGACATCTGGTCTCTCGCCGTGATCGCGATCGAGCTGTTGACCGGCACGCGGATGTTTCGCGGCGCCGCCGCCTTCGACATCCTGGACGCGGTCCGTAGTCAGGAGGTGGTCCTTCCACCACTCCATCCACCTGCCGTCGTCCGGGTGTTCGAGGCAATGCTGTCCCGCGAGCTCGCGACTCGGCCCACGGCTGCCGAGGTCGTCACCATGATCGAACGCGATCTCCAGCTGTGGAGCCCTGCGCAGATGTTCGCCGAGGTCCAGCGGATCGCGCCCGACGAGGCGAAGGTTGCGATCGAGTACGGCTACTAGAGGTCGAGGTAGTCGCCCGAGCACCAGCCGGTCTTGCCGCTGTACGTCACGTTGTACCAGCCGTTCGACGGCCCCTGGTTGATCGTCACGGTGGCACCATTCGGCATCGACGTCACCACGCCGTACGACGTCGACGGACCCGACCGCATGTTGAGCGAGGTCGCGGTGATCGTCGCCGTGTTGGTCGTGGGAGGCGGAGGCGCGTTGCCGGTGTCGGCGAACCACGCGGTCTCGCGGCGCGCGCCCTGCGGGCTGAGCTCGACGTGGATGTGATCGATGTGCGGCACGGGGCCGGTGTATGCGCGCAGCTTCGACGTGGTGCGGCTCGCGCCCCACGAGCTGCGATCCCAGATGATGAACTGCACGCCCATGTTCTCGGCATTCTCGACGAGGAAGTTCGCGATCAGATCGCCTCTGGCGTTGTCCGCCGTTCCGCCGACGGTCGGGATCATGATGTCGATCGCGCGACCGGTACCATGCACCGAGAGCTCCGCGGAGTTGGCGGTGTTGCGGCGGCACGCGTAACCGCCGTAGCTGGTGACGCCTGCGAAGTTCGCCTTCACGTAGTCTCCGACCTCTCGCGTCCCGGCGAGCAGACCGCCACCACAGTTGCGGCCGCCGTTCCACGCACCCGCGCCGGTGTAAGCGACGTACTGGGTATCACCGATCGCCTTGGTGCTTGCCGGCAGCGCCCATGCTCCAGCCGCGTAGGCCGCGCCTCCCGCAGGGCCGTCGTCGTACGCAGGATCGTCCTCGTGCAGGACGTCGTTGTCACCGCCCACTTCCACCGCCTCCTCACCGACCATGCAACCACCCAGACACAGCGCGACGGCGACGGCGAGCGACTTCATGCTGCAGTCCGTCAGCAATCACGATGCCGCTTCGCGCGCTGCTGCATTCAGCCAGTTAACTCGAGTTGCCACTGCAACCTGGGGATCGCAGCTACGGGGCTGACTCTCACCGACATCGCCCACGTGGGCGATCCGTGCGCAACTCGCGCACGGATGATCACGACGACAGCATCGCCATCAACCCGGCCTCATCGATCACGGCGACACCGTGCTTCGTCGCGGCCTCGAGCTTGGTCTTGCCGGTGTCCTCGCCGGCGACGAGGAACTGCGTCTTCTTCGTGACCGAGCCCGCGACCTTGCCACCGTTCGCTTCGATCAGCTTTTGAACCTCGGCGCGGGGCTTGGTGAGCGTGCCGGTGACGACGAAGGTCTTGCCGGTCAGCGGGCCCTCCGCACTCGCGGTCACCGGCTCCTCGGGATCGACGCCGTTCGCGATCAGCTTGTCGAGGATCTTCGAGATCCACTCCGTGCGGAGGAACTCGTCGACGGCACGCGCGACCGCGGGCCCGATGCCCTCGATCGCGTCGATCTCTTCGATCAGCTGCGCCGAGGCTTGGTCCTTCGCTGCCTGGCGGAGCACGCTCAGCTTGCCGTACTTCGCCGCGATCGGCTTCGCGAGCGTGGTGCCGACGAGATCGACGCCGAGCGCCGCGAGTAGCCGCGAGAACGTGGCGTCCGTCTTCGCCTTCTCGATCGCCGCGACCAGCTTCTTGGCAGAGTTTGCGGCGAACCGCTCGAGCCCGGCGACTTGCTCGGCTTTGAGAACAAACAGGTCCGCGATGTCGTTCACCAGCTTCGCTTCGACGAGCTGGCGCACGACCTTCTCGCCGAGCCCATCGATGTTCATCTGCTTGCGCGACGCGAACGACTCGATCCAGTCGGTCTGCTGATCCGCGCAGTGCTCGTGGTTCGGACAGATCCACGCCACGCGACCGTCCTCGCGGACGAGCTTGGTGTCGCAACACGGGCAGTTCTCCGGCACCGTGAACGCCGGGCCCGGACCCTTCTCCGTGACCTGCAGGATCTCGGGGATGATCTCGCCGGCCTTGTGCAACAGCACGCGATCGCCGGGGCCCATCCCGAACGCCGCGACGATGTCCCAGTTGTGGAGGGTGGCGCGCGACACGGTCGTGCCCGAAACCTCGACCGGCTCGAGATCCGCCGTTGGCGTGATCGCGCCAGTGCGTGTCACCGACAGGATGAGTCCCTTGACGATCGTCGACACCTGCCGCGCCGGGAACTTGTAGGCGATCGCCCAGCGCGGGGCCTTGGCCGTGTTGCCGAGCGCGCCGCGCGACGCGAAGTCATCGATCTTGATGACCAGACCGTCGAGCTCGTAGACGAGCGAGTCGCGCTTGCTCTCCCACGACCGCACGAGCGCCGCCAGCTCGTCCCAGGACGACGCCTTTGCGTTGTAGCTGCTCGTCGGGATCCCGAGCTTCTTGATGAAGTCGATCGACGCGAGGTGACCGCCCGCGTGCTTCTCGCCGTCGATCACCTCGTAGAGGATCGCGTGCATCGGGCGCTTCGCCGCTTCCTTGGGATCCTGCAGCTTGATCGAGCCGGCGGCGGTATTGCGCGGGTTCTTGAAGGTCTCCTCACCGGACGCGCGACGCTTTTCGTTCACCGCCTCGAACTCGTCCTTGCGCATGTAGATCTCGCCACGCACGGTGACGTCCGCGGGCTCGCGCAGCTGCATCGGAATGCCGCGCACCATGATCTTCACGTTGGTGGTGACGTCCTCGCCGATCCGACCGTCGCCGCGGGTCGCCGCGAGCGTCAACAGACCCTTCTCGTACGTCAGCTCGATCCCGAAGCCATCGATCTTCGGCTCGACCGAGAACACCGGGATCTCACCGTCGAGGCCCTTCACCGCGCGATCGAAGAACGCCTGTAGCTCGGCCTCGTTGTACGTGTTGTCGAGCGACAGCATCGCGACCGCGCGCGTGACCTTCGGGAACTCCGAGATCGGTGTGTGCCCGGCGCGCTGCGACGGTGACCACGGCACGATCCACGACGGGTTGGCCTTCTCGAGCGAGACCAGCTCCTTGTAGAGCGTGTCGTACTCGACGTCGCTGATGGTCGGGTTGGCGTCGACGTAGTAGCGACGATCGTGCTCGGTCAGCTCACCGACGAGCTGCGCGTATCTGGTCTGGTCCGACATGACGCCGCCAGCATAGTCCGGAGCGCTGACAGCGTTACAACCCCGGCGGCTTGTGACGACGACGAACCGAGAGATGTTCGCCGACCGACGCACCGATCAGGCTGAGCGGGAACGTCGCCAGCAGCATCACGATCACGCCGAGGACGACCCTGGCCTTCGCGTCCACCTCGTCCGGATCGGTCGAGCCGCCGCCGATCGCGACGAACACGCCCCTCGTCTTGCCGTAGCTCGTGGAGACCGCGAGTAGCAGGACGACGACGAGCGTGGTCAGGCCCCCGAGTGCCGACGCCCACACCACGTTGTGCTTCGCGAAGTACGAGGTCAGCAGCGTTCCGTAGAACACCGAGACCAGCAGCATCACGGGATGCAGGTCGAACACCCAGAAGATCAGATACAGCCCGAGCGAGCTCGCCAGGCTGGTGATGAAGAACTTCGGACCCGCCCCTGGCTCGCCGACCAGCAGCGCACCCAACGCGGTCTTGCAGACCACGCAGTTGACCGCGGAGGTTTCGTTCTCGACGTTGCAGTGGGGACAGATTGCCTTCAGCGCCATGCCCGCGATGGTCGCGCGCGGAGCTGGCCGAGGGCACGAAAACGTCAGTCCTCGATGTCGTCGATCGAGCGCACGTCGAGATGCGATGGGCGCTTCTTGCCGTCGATGAACGCGTCGAGATCGGCTTCCGCCGCGGCGTCGAGCTGGATCTCGAAGCTGCCGTCGTCGGCGACTTCCTCGACCTCCAGATCCTCGGGATCGTCCAACCGCACCGAGCCCGCTGCGATCTTGTGTGGCGGCAACGGCAAGCCGGTATCGATCTCGTCGTCGGTGATGTCCTCGTAGTCATCGCCGATCTCGACGATCTCGGGCATCTCTGGCTGCGTCTGCATCTCGACGCGTTCGACCTTGCGACCGATCAGGCAGCCCGCCTTGACGGTGACAGAGAACGGCCGGCCATCGAAGTAAGCGTCGATCGCTTCCTTGATGTACCAGAACACGTCCTGCATCTCCTGGCCGGCGCCCGCGATCTCTTTCCACTCGGCGAGCGGCCCGTACTCCATCACCGGTGCGAAGAAGAACTCGCGCGAGCTCTTGAACAGCAGCGTGAACTCTTCGATCTCCATGCCGCCGCCGAGCGACGCCGTCTTCATGCAGCGCTCGACGTGATCGACCGTCGGATAGCGCGCGATGTAGCGTTCTAGCCGGTCGAGCGCCTCGTGCTTGTCGTGCTTGATCAGCACCTCGCGGAACAGATCGTGGAACTCCTGGAACGTGCCCGCGAGCGGCAGCGTGCAGCGCACCTCGCCGCCCATCTTGCAGACGCGCGCGAAGTCTCGCAGGGCGACCTCGAGGCTCGGCATCTCGTTGAGGCCGAGGTTGCAGACCACGAGGTCGTAGACGTCATCCGCGAACGACAGCTTCGGCACCGCGCTCTCGGTGCGAAAGAAGATGCCCTTCTTGCCGAGCGGTCCGAGCTCGTTGACCTTGCGACGCGCGACATCGAGCATCGCGCTCGACGCATCGATCGCGATCAGCCGCGACCCCTCGCGCATGCGCCGCAGGATCTCGATCGTCGGGTAGCCGGTGCCGCACGAGATGTCGAGCACCTGCCCGCGCTCCGGCAACGCGAGGTTGCGCAGGAGCATTTTTCCGAAACGAGTGCCCCACACCGGCGCGATCTCTTCGTCATAGATCCGCGCGAGCTTTTCGATCTTGAGCGTTCGCTTCGAGTGGACCGTCACCGTTTTCGCGCCCTACGTACCAAGGCGATTCTAACTAGCCAAGTGCCGATTCGCGCGGGGTTTTCTTCGAGCTGTCGGTGCATGTATGTGCACGAACTGTGATTCTCTTGCGATCACAGTTAGTTGCGCGCCAGTGAACCGGATTTTTACTTCACATTTTCTGGCCGGGATCGCCTGGCATTGGCCTCGAGCGATGCCGCCGCTCTACGAATGATGGTCGTCGCTGCCGGCGTACAGCGTCTTGCCGCCGTCCTTGAACTCGGACGACTTCGCCGCCATCCCCGACTCCGCCATCGCGCGCACCTCTTCGGTGATCTTCATCGAGCAGAACTTCGGCCCGCACATCGAGCAGAAGTGCGCGCCCTTCGCCGCTGGCGCCGGCAGGGTCTCGTCGTGGAACTGCTGCGCGGTGTCCGGATCGAGGGACAGGTTGAACTGATCCTGCCAGCGGAACTCGAAGCGCGCCTTGGAGAGCGCGTCGTCGCGGAGGTGCGCGCCGGGATGCCCCTTCGCGAGATCTGCCGCGTGCGCCGCGATCTTGTACGCGATCACGCCCGCCTTGACGTCGTCGCGATCGGGCAGCCCGAGGTGCTCCTTCGGCGTGACGTAGCAGAGCATCGCGGTGCCGAACCAGCCGATCATCGCGGCGCCGATCGCGCTCGTGATGTGGTCGTAGCCGGGGGCGATGTCCGTCACCAGAGGCCCGAGCGTGTAGAACGGCGCCTCTTTGCACAGCGAGAGCTGGAGGTCCATGTTCTCTTTGATCTTGTGCATGGCGACGTGGCCAGGCCCTTCGATCATCGTCTGCACGTCGTGCTTCCACGCGATCTCGGTCAGCTCGCCCAGCGTCTCGAGCTCGCCGAGCTGCGCGCGATCGTTGGCGTCCGCCGTCGAGCCCGGGCGTAGCCCATCACCAAGCGAGAACGCGACGTCGTACTTCTTCATCACCTCGCAGATCCGCTCGAACTCGGTGTAGAGGAAGTTCTCCTTGTGGTGCGATAGGCACCACTTGGCCATGATCGAGCCGCCGCGGCTGACGATGCCGGTGACCCGTTTCGCGGTCAGCGGGATGTACTTCATCAGCACGCCCGCGTGGATCGTGAAGTAGTCGACACCCTGCTCGGCCTGTTCGATCAGCGTGTCGATGAACAGATCGATGGTGAGCTTCTCGGGGTCGCCGCCCACCTTCTCGAGACACTGGTAGATCGGCACGGTGCAGATCGGCACCGGCGAGTTGCGGATGATCCACTCGCGCGTGGTGTGGATGTCCTTGCCCGTCGACAGATCCATCACCGTGTCGGCGCCCCACTTGACCGCCCAGCGCAGCTTGTCGACTTCCTCGCCGATCGAGGAGGTCACCGCGCTGTTGCCGATGTTCGCGTTGATCTTCACCAGGAAGTTGCGACCGATGATCATCGGCTCGCTCTCGGGGTGATTGATGTTGGACGGGATGATCGCGCGACCGCGGGCGACCTCATCGCGGACGAACTCGGGAGACATGTTCTCGCGGATCGCGATGTACTTCATCTCCTGCGTGATCAGGCCGCGCCTCGCGTAGTGCATCTGCGAGCGGTTGCCGGTGTCGTCTTTGAGGCGCGCTTCGATCCACGCGCGGCGGAGTTTCGGAAGCCCCTGGTGCGGGTCGACGCCCTGCGGACCCGAGGTGTCGTAGACATCGAACGACTCGCCGTTCGACAGCGCGATCCGGCGCTGGGGGATCTGGAGGCCGTCGGTCTCGACGTAGATCTTCTCCGACGAAGGAAAGGGACCGATCGACGGCAGATCCGCGACTGGATCGACCTTCACCTGAGGTAGTGGACGCTTGCCGTTGCCGTTGCCGTTGCCGTTCGAGTCGCTCATGGGTCTCCCTCCGCCGGCATTACCCGGATCAGGTATTGGGGTCGTGCCTCACGACACCTCTCAGCCCACGTGAATGGAGCTCCCCCGTGTTGGTAGTGCGGCGGACCCTACCCCGCGGGGCGCGGTAGCACAACCGCTTACTCGGCGCGCAGCCAGGTCTCGGCGAAGGTGAGCTCGTCGTCGTGGGGAACGAACCCCCGTCGTGCGAACGACGAGACCCTCGACCTCGGGACGCACGATCGCCGCGAACGTGAGGCGCTTCGGATCGAGCGTCGCGATCGGGATCGAAGGCAGCTCGACGAGCAGCGTCGCCTCGATGTCCTGATAGGCCTTCGCGCGCTGCGAGCGTGAGGACCTGCCGGCGAGCTCGCGCAGCAGGCGACGGATCTCGGGAGACCGCTGCTGGTCGAAGGCGCTGATCGCGATCAGCTCGTTGCCGAGCACCTTCGTCCACCGGCTGATCAACATCGCGTCGACCTTGTCGCTGTCGAGCACGTTGCTCTGCTCGCGCATCTCGACCGAGGCGAGCGTGATCGTCAAGCCGATCTCTCGGAGCGAAGCGGCGACGGCCTCGGCCGCCTTCTTGTCGTGTGAGTGACCGATCCTGAGTGGGGGAATCGGCCTACCGGTCTGCTCGACGACCTCGGCGACGAGCCGTCTCGCCGTCTCGTGATCCTTCGTCAACGACGCGACCGCACCGTCCTCGAACCCGAGGGTGCCGGGCTGGAGGAAGCGACCATGGGCGTGAACCGGCGACGACGCACCGGTGAATCCTTTGCTGGTGGCTGCCTCGCGATCGATCGCCAGCGCGATCGCACGACGAAGCTCGACATGAGAACGCAGCGGGCCAGCCTCCTTGACCGGCTCGAGCAGCCACAGTCCGACATCGGGTTGGTTGGTGCGCGTCCCGAGCGCGAGCCCGGCCGCTTCCCCCATCAGCGTCGGCGTGATCCCCGAGCTGTCGACCAGCTTCGAGCGCAGCTCCTCGTGCGGAATGAACGCGTGGAGCGCGCGCGGCGACTGCACGTCCTCGCGGAGCGCTGCGAGCGCGACGTTCGCCTCGGTGACCTGCACGAGCTCGACGCGATCGAGATACGGCAGCGGTTCGTTGCGCGCATCGCGACGCCAGTAGTGCTCCCACCTCGCGAGCGACAACGTGCTCGCGACCGGCGACGGAGCCCAGCGAAACGGCCCGGTCCCGACCGGATGCTGGAGGTCCTTGCGATCGCGCTCGCAGCCCTCGAGCTTCGCCGGAATCAACCAGACGTGGGACAGCGCGTGCGCGTACGTGACCACCGGTGAGCGAAGTGAGATCACGAGCTCGAGCCCGGTCGCCTTCGTCGACGCGACATCGAAGTCGAGCTGGCGCTGTGCGATCGCTTCCTTGATCGAGAACTCGAGATCAGTGGCAGTCGCATCCGCTTCCGGCATGCACGGCGTTCCATGAAACCTGACGTCGGGACGCAGCGTCAGGACGAGCGTCTTGTGGTCGTCGCGCGACTCGACTCCGGCGAGGACCGAGGGCTGGAGCTTGCCGCTGCCGTCGAGCACGACCATGCGTTCCATCACCATCCGCAGCGCTGCTTGCGTCCGCGTGGGCTGACCGGCATAGAGCGCGAGCTTGGTCTCGTCGGCGCGATTCATGCCGACGCGCAACGTGCCGCCACGCTGCGGGACCGCCGACGACTTGGCAGGGCTCGCTTGCCCCGAGTCGTTGGACCGCGTCAGCGCGTACGTGGCTCCGGCTGCCATCACCGCACCGACGGCGAGGGCGAGCGTCTTCGTGCGCCTCGGGGTGGGCGCGATGGGCGGCGCGATGGCGGCAACCTGCTTCGCAGGTCGATCGACCGCCGTCGGCGCCGTGGCCGCACGAGGGAGACTCGGGGAGGACGGCCGACCCGCCACCCGATCCATGCGATCGACGAGCGCGTTCGCTGTCGCGGGATCGGCCGCGAACAGCGCGAGGTCGCGCGCGAGCTCCGGGATCCGCTGGTAGCGATCCTCGGGCTCCTTCTCGAGGCACTTCGCGACGAGCTTCTCGAGCGCCGGGGTGCCGATCGTCAACGGTGGCGGATCTTCGGCGAGCACCGCCGAGCACATATCCGGCACCGAGTCGCCCAAGAACGGCCGTTGCCCCGACAGCAGCTCGTGCAGCACGACGCCGAGGGACCAGATATCGGAGCGGACGTCGGCTTCCTTCGCGCTGCGCCACTGCTCCGGCGCCATGTACGCTGGCGTGCCGAGCACCGCACGCGTGCTGGTCAACGAGACGTCGTGCGTCGCCTTCGAGATCCCGAAGTCGAGCAGCTTGACCACGCGGCGACCGTCGCTGGTCGTCTGCAAGAACAGATTCGCCGGCTTGAGATCGCGATGCACGAAGCCTCGCGCGTGCGCCTCGGTGAGCCCGATGCAGGCCTGCAGCACCAGCTCGACCGCTTCGGGGATCGGGCGCGCACCGCGCTGTTCGATCAGCCCGGCGAGGTCCGTGCCCTCGAGGAACTCCATCACCATGTACGGCACGCCTTCGGGCAACGTGCCGACGTCGACGACCCGCGCCACGTGCTCGCTCTTGATCTGTGCCGCCGCGCGCGCCTCGCGGAGAAAGCGGAGCTGTGCATCGGCGTCGAGCTGACCGGTCAGGATCTTGACCGCGAACTTATCCTCGAGCTCGAGGTGACTGACCAACACCACCACACCCATGCCGCCTTTGCCGAGCACGCGCTCGACCCGGTACTTGTCAACCAGGATGGTTCCCGGTTCGAGCTCCACCGACGCTTCGGCCATCCAGGAGACACTAGCGGACCTGCTCGACCAGCGCGCTGACCTGGCGGTACCTCCTCCTACGGGGCCTGGCCGACAACCCGGGTTTGTCGTCACAGACCCGCATGGTCCTGCGGTAGCCTGACGCTGTGACTGCAGAGGCGTTCGGCCGCTACAAGGTGACCGGCACCCTCGGTGTGGGAGGCATGGGCGAGGTCTACGAGGCCATCGACGAGGTGCTCGGCCGGCCGG
>JBBQJJ010000282.1:0-11500 GCA_038325805.1 Haliangiales bacterium | reverse complement strand
CCGGTGCTGATCGAGGGTAAGGCGATCCAGCTGCACCCGCTCGTCTGCTCGGCATTCAATGCCGACTTCGACGGCGACCAGATGGCCGTCCACGTGCCGCTCAGCCTCGAGGCACAGCTCGAGGCGCGCGTGCTGATGATGTCGACCAACAACATCCTCAGCCCCGCGAACGGCAAGCCGATCATCGTGCCGTCGCAGGACATCGTCCTCGGCCTCTACAACCTCACCCGCGAGCGTCCGTTCGCGAAGGGCGAGTACAGGGAGGACAAGAAGGGTCGGCCCACGCGCGGCGTGTTCGGCTCGATCGACGAAGTGCGCATGGCGTACGACCACGGCGAGGTCCACCTCCAGGCGTCGATCAAGGTCCGGATGCCGAAGGCGGATGGCACGCCGGGCCGCGAGCTCGTGCAGACCACCGTCGGCCGCTCGATGCTGTTCGACATCTGCCCGGAAGGCATCTCGTTCGACGCGATCAACCGCGTGATGGGCAAGAAGCAGCTCGCCGAGCTGATCGATCTCGTCTATCGCGAGGCCGGCCAGAAGGCCACGGTGCTCCTCGCGGATGCCCTGCGGACCACCGGGTACAAGTACGCCACCAAGGCGGGCATCTCGATCTGCCTCGACGACATGGTCATCCCGCCGTCGAAGGAAGTCCTGCTGGGTGAAGCCCAGAAGGAAGTCGGCGAGATCGAGGAGCAGTACACCGAAGGTCTGATCACCGACGGCGAGCGCTACAACAAGGTCGTCGACATCTGGGCGCAGGTCGCAGAAGCGATCGCCAAAGACATGATGAAGGAGATCTCGACGGACGAGTTCAAGGATCCCGAAGGCATCTTGCCGATGAAGAAGGCCCCGTCCTTCAACTCGATCTTCATCATGGCTGACTCGGGCGCTCGCGGCTCGCAGCAGCAGATGCGGCAGCTCGCCGGGATGCGTGGCCTGATGGCCAAGCCGTCCGGCGAGATCATCGAGACCCCGATCACCACGAACTTCCGTGAGGGTCTGTCGGTTCACCAGTACTTCATCTCGACTCACGGCGCTCGTAAGGGCCTCGCGGACACGGCGTTGAAGACGGCGAACTCGGGTTACCTGACGCGCCGTCTCGTCGACGTCTCGCAGGACACCATCATCAGCGAGTTCGACTGCGGCACCCGCCAGGGCGTCGAGATGATGCCGCTGATCGAAGGTGGCGAGATCATCGAGCGCCTCGGTGACCGGATCCTCGGTCGCGTCGTCCTCGAAGACGTCGTCGACCCGTACACGGGCGAAGTCCTGGTCGCGCAGAACAAGGAGATCGACGAAGCCGACGTCAAGACCGTCGACAACGCCGGGATCGACCGCGTCAAGATCCGCTCGGTGCTCGCCTGCGAGACCCGCCGCGGTATCTGCTCGCTGTGCTACGGCCGCGACCTCGCGCGCGGTCACATGGTCAACATCGGTGAAGCTGTCGGCGTGATCGCCGCGCAGTCGATCGGTGAGCCCGGCACGCAGCTGACGATGCGCACGTTCCACATCGGTGGCGTTGGTCAGATCCGCACGGAGCAGTCGAGCCTCGAGGCCCGCAACGAGGGCACCGTCAAGCTCAACAACGTCCATACGGTCAAGCACAAGAACCACTGGGTCGTGATGAATCGCCAGAGCGAGCTCGTGCTGGTCGACGACATCGGTCGCGAGCGCGAGCGCTACGGCCTCCAGTACGGTGCGCACCTCTCGGTCGAAGACGGCACGCGCGTCAAGGCCGGTCAGGTGATGGCCGAGTGGGACCCGTTCTCGATGCCGATCGTCACCGAAGTCTCGGGCTTCGTGCACTACGGCGACGTGATCGACGGCGTGACCATGACCGACTCACTCGACGAAGTGACCGGTCTGTCGCGGAAGACGATCATCGAGTCGAAAGACGCGGACAGCCGGCCACGCATCACGATCAAGGATGCGCCGGGTCCCGATGGCGTGCCGGTCAAGATCCCGGGCACCGACTCGGATGCTCGGTACTTCCTCCCGGTCGGATCGAACATCTACGTCAACGACAAGGATCCGATCCATGCCGGCGAAGTGATCGCCAAGGTCTCTCGCGAGACCACGAAGACGAAGGACATCACCGGTGGTCTGCCGCGTGTTGCCGAGCTGTTCGAAGCGCGCAAGCCGAAGGATCACGCAGTCATCTGCGAGATCGACGGCGTCGTGCACTTCGGCAAGGACACCAAGGGCAAGCGCAAGGTGCTCGTGGTTCCCGAGTTCGGAGACCCGAGCGAGTACCTGATCCCGAAGGGCAAGCACCTGTCTGTCCGCGAGGGCGATCGGGTTCGCGCGGGCGAGGCCCTGATGGACGGTCCGGCGAACCCGCACGACATCCTCAAGGTGCTCGGCGAGAGCGCGCTCGCGAAGTACCTCGTCGACGAGATCCAGGAGGTCTACCGACTCCAGGGCGTTCGCATCAACGACAAGCACATCGAGGTGATCGTTCGCCAGATGCTGCGTCGCGTGAGCGTCTCGGATGCGGGCGACACGAACTTCCTGATCGAGGAGCACGTCGAGAAGCACATCTTCGAGGAAGAGAACGAGCGCATCATCATGGCCGGTGGACAGCCGGCGAAGGGTGACGCGTTGCTGCTCGGAATCACGAAGGCGTCGCTATCGACCGAGAGTTTCATTTCCGCCTCCAGTTTCCAGGAGACCACCAAGGTCCTCACGGAAGCGTCGATCAACGGTCGTGTCGACTACCTCCGCGGTCTCAAGGAGAACGTGATCATGGGCCGCTTGATCCCCGCCGGAACGGGGCTCGGCGCGTACAAGCGCCTGACGGTCGACGTCCAGGCGGATGACGAGGACGATGATGACTACGGGATGGACGGCAGCGCCACTGCGGCCCCCGACCTGATGGACGCGGGCTCGGCGACCGAAGCGGTCGAGTAACTTCGACCCAACGATCGCCACGGCGTCGCGTCAACCGCGGCGCCGTTTGTCGTTTCGGCGTACCGTGCTCGCGTGACGACGGAGGCCGAGTTACTTCGCGCGGTAGCCGCGGATCTCGATGATCGCGACGCCTGGCAGGTCTACCTGGACTGGCTGCTCGAGCGCGAGGATCCGAGAGCCGAGTTGTTTCGTCTGCAAGTCTCCCTCGAGGATGCCGACGACGAGCGCGAGGCCAAGGAGCTGAACGCGCAGATCAACGAGCTGACCGACCAGCACGGGGAGACGTGGCTGACCGGCGTCGACGGGTTGAACCTCCCTGTCGGCTGGGCGATGCATCGCGGTGTCGTCGGCCACGTCGCGGGTACGCCGCCTGCGCTCGCGGCCAACGCGAGGAAGATCCTCGACGCGGCCCCTCTGTTGATGGGCGTCGGGATCGAGGTGTGGCGCAACAACTCCGATCGCGATCTGTCGCCACTCGCAGGGTCGCCGCTGCTCGCACGCGCGCGCGACCTCACGCTCCACGGCGACAGCAAGCGCCTCGCCGGATGGCACCACCTGATCACGCCCGAGGTGAGGTCCCTCGAGCTCTCCAGCCTGTCGTTCGCTCCCGAGGACATCGCCGCGCTGGTCGCCCATCCTTGGCCGCACCTCGAGGCGATCAAGCTCACGGGGTGCAGCTTCAACAAGAACGCGATCGATCCGCTCGCGAAGCTGAAAGCTCCCAAGCTCGTGCGCTTCGACCTGGCGGCGGGGCACCTGGGGCCGTCGCTTGGCAGCGTGATCGCGGCGTTTCCGAAGCTTCGATATCTGCGAATTCCAGGCAACGAGATCGGCAGCGATGCGCTCGCGCTGCTTCGTCCGAGATTCGGACAGATGACGTATCTGGATCTGCGGGGCAACGGGCTCGCCGGACCAGACATCGCCCCGTTGCTCGAGGCGCTGCCGCGCGTCACCGTGCTCAAGCTCGGTAGCAACGCGCTCGGGACCGAGGCGGTGGAGGAGATCGCTGCGTGGCCCGGCGCGAAGCGGTTGACCTGGCTCGACGTCGCCTACGACAGCGATCGCGGCGCGCGGGCGATCGCCAACAGCAAGCAGCTGTCCCTCAAGCTCGAGCGCCTGATGCTCGGCATGGCTCGCCTGACGCCCGCGACCGAGAACGCGCTCCTCGATGCGCCGCGGCTCGCGAACGCCCGGATCTACGCCGGCAAGTTGCTCGGTCGCAAGAAGCGCGAGGCCGCACTGGCCGCGGCCGCGAAAGCCGCGAACAAGCTGGCAACCGCGACGAAGAAGAAGCAGCAGTAGGCAAGGCGCTCCGGCAGCGTGTGCATGCCGACAGTTGCGTGGCCCCCCCCTGTGTCCAATCCCGCGCAGGACGCGCTGCTCGCCGCACCGTTCGCCCGCGGTCCGCGGTTTGCTGGTCCGACAAGCCCATGCGCAACGCCTTGATCACGACCGCAGCTCTGCTTGCGTTGACCAGCTCTGCGAGGGCGGAGGACCTCGAGCCACCCGGCGTGACCGCTGTCGTGGCCCCTGACCCCGCACGCCCGGCGTTTGACGCGGCATTTGATGTGATGACGCGTGGTGACTTCTCCACGGCGGCCGTCGAATTTCGCGCGGTCGCGGCACGCGCCATCGACCCCGAGCTTCGTGGCGCAGCCAACCAACTCGGGCGCCTCGCGGCCGATCTCGCGCGTCGAGGTGGGCGACTGAGCTTCGGGGCGGAACCCACGCAGGTCGGTGTCTCCGAGGATGACCAAGCTGATGGCGGACGCACCAACTTCATCATCACCAGCACGATCGCGTCGCTCTACACCGGCGTGGTCCTCGTCGATCTCTCGGATACCGATGACGTCAAGGCGAGCACGCTGATCGTGATGGGCGCGACCGCCGGCGGCTTGGTCGGCTCGATCTACGCGAGCCGCGGACGCACCATGACGGGCGGTATGGCCGACGCGTACGGGCTCGGGTTGAGCCTCGGGGTCGGTAACTCGCTGCTCCTCGGCCAACCGCTCGGGCTGTTCGACGGAGGCTCCACCGAGAAGCCGCAGCTGGTGGTGCTCGGCGCCGCGTGGGGTGGGGCGGCCGCAGGCCTGATCCTCGCCAATCGGATCCGGCCGACCCGTGCTCAGGTCTCGGTGACGTCGACGATCGGAGCGATGGGCGTGGTGTCGACGATGCTCGGGTTCGTGATCGCGCAGCCGGACGACCTCAGCGGCGATGCGTTCTTGACCATCACCGCGCTCGGTCTCGACGCCAGCATCGCCGCGGGCGCCGGCTTCGCGGGCAAGCTCGATTGGTCGCTGTCGCGTGCGCGGCTGGTCGGGCTGTCGGCGTTCCTCGGTGCGCTCGCCGGGGTCGGGACATCGATCCTCGTTCTCGACGACAACGGCGACGGAGATCAACAAGCTCGGATCGCCGCCAGTCTCACGCTCGCCGGGCTGTGGGGTGGATTTGCGCTCGGCACCCGGCTCACCAACGACATGGCGCCGGACTATCGATTTCGCGCGAAGCCGGGGATCAGCGCGACTGTCTCGCCGACGATGATCAAGTCCCCGACCGCGATCAAGGCCGCCCCAGGACTCGCACTGGTCGGCTCCTTCTAGGCCACGCACCTACATCCGCCGCTTTCACATGTCACCGGACGGCCACGTCGATTAACCACCATGAGGGGAAATGCGTCGTTGAACGTCGGCTTCCTCCACACGGGAGCGCGGCGAAGCTCTTGCAACCGTGGGGGAACAAGACGGCCGTGTCGGAACCCACCTCGAACAGGACCTCGCCCACCGACCCAGACCTCGAGTCAGGTCAGCAGGTTGGCGAGTATGTCGTCGATGGCCTGCTTGGTGAGGGCGCGTTCGGGACGGTGTTTCGCGCCGCGCATCCTCTGATCGGCAAGCTGGTCGCGATCAAGGTCCTCGCGCGGAGGTTCTCGGTCGATCCCGAGATGGTCTCGCGGTTCGTCGCCGAGGCGAAGGCGGTCAATCAGATCCGCCACCGCCACATCATCGACATCTTCTCGTTCGGGCAGTTGCCCGACGGCCGCAGCTACTACGTGATGGAGTACCTCGACGGCGAGACGCTCGACGCGCGGATCACGCGCGAGGGCAAGCTGCCCCTCGCCGAGGCGCTGCCGATCTTGAAGGGCATCGCGCGGGCGCTCGATGCCGCCCACGCGAAGGGCATCGCCCATCGCGATCTCAAGGCCGAAAATGTCTTCCTCGCGGCTGATGGCGGAGGCGTGTTTCCGAAGTTGCTCGACTTCGGCATCGCGAAGCTGCTGGCACCCGATGACGATGGCCTCAAGCACAAGACTCGAACCGGCACACCGGTGGGCACGCCGTTTTACATGTCGCCCGAGCAGTGCCGCGGCCGCGATGTCGATCACCGCACCGACTTCTACGCGTTCGGCGTGCTCGCGTACCTGCTGCTGACCGGCAAGTACCCCCACGACGCCGAGGATGCGATGTCGATCCTGATGCGGCAGATCACCGCGCATCCGGAACCGCCGACGGTGATCGCGCCGGAGTTGCCGCGTCGGATCGACGACGCGATCGGCTGGCTGATCGCGAAGGATCCCGCGGATCGCCCACCCAATCTCCGCGAAGCGATCGCGGTGTTCGAGCAAGCCGCGGCCGACGCTGGTATCACGATCGTCGCCGACGCGTGGGACGCACCAACGATCTCGGAGACCGGACCGCTGCACACCGCGGCAGCCCGCACCGTGAAGCCGCCGTCGTGGGGACAGCCACGCGCGAGCAACGCGCCCACGCCCGCGCGCTCGATCGGGAAGCTCGTGACGATCGCGGGGATCGCGATCGTCGGCGTCGCGATCGCCCTCGCGATCCTCCAGCCGTGGGCCGCCGAGCCGCCACCGGTGATCGAGCCGATGGCACGACCGACCACCCCGGTCGAGATCCCCACGCCTGTCGTCACGCCACCGACGAAAGCACCCGAACCGCAGATGGTGATCGTCGACGTCACTGGCGTGCCCGACGGGACCGAGGTGCTGGTCGCGGGCATGACCGTCGGCGTCGCACCGGGTCCGGTCCAACTGCCGCGCGACACGTCGGCGCTCGTGCTGGTGTTCAAGGCCGACGGCTACAAGCTCGAGTCGAGGACGGTCACGCCCGATCGGGATCAAGCGATCGAGATCAAGTTGAAGAAGAAGCCCGGGTTCATCAGCGGCGGCAACAAGCCGACGCGCGACGACATCATCGCTAACCCTTTCGGGAAGAAATGATCAAGCCAGCCATCCTTCTCCTGCTCCTCGGTGCCTGCACCGACTTCACCGACATCACGCGCAGCGTGTGCGGCAACGGGCTGCTCGAGCCCGGCGAGGACTGCGACAGCGAGGTCGCGAGCTGCGTGCGCTGCGCGGTGACGTGCGATGCCAAGGACGATTGCCCGTCCGCGACCTACGCGTGCGGCAACGATGGCTTCTGTCATGCGCCCGGTGGCGAGCTCGCCGAACCGAGCGCACCGGTGCAGTTCCAGGCCGAGGACTTCCGGATCACCGATCTCGATCGCGACGGAGCCGGCGACGTCATCGGCGTCTCGAAGACGTCGGTCATCATCCGCAACGGCGACGCGGCAGGCGCGCTGACCGCGACCTCGTCGTTCGTGACGCCGGCGCAATCGGGGGCAGCCGCATTCGGCGATCTCGACGGCGACGGCACGATCGACGTCACACTCGTCACCCCCGACGGCATCGTCGAGCTGACCTCGCGCTTCGGTTCGCTGTCACCCGTGGCGATCGAATCGCCGCTGTTCGCGGACTCCGGCGAGCCGCTCGACTTCGTGCGGCTGTTCCAGCCGAGCACGCTCGAGCTCGGTGGCCTGATCTCGATCGACGGAGCGCTCCAGCTCGTGGTCGTCGCGTTCATCGGCGATCCTCCGGTCCTCTCGTTTGGCAAGCCGTGTGAAGGCCGGCTCGGTACCCTGGCAAAGACCGACATCGATCTGCCGTCCTTCGACATCTACCGCGTCACGCCGGAGGGCGCGTTTGCCAACGAGCTCGTGGTGTCGTTCCTGACCACCAGCGGTGCGGTGTGCGTGACCTCGATCCACGGCAACCTCCTCGCCGGCTACACCTTCGATGACATCACCCCGGTCGGGGCCGCGCCGCGTGGCACCAAGCCGATCCTCGCGGACCTCGATACCGACAACGATCCGTGTCCCGGCCTCGTCAACTCCGACGGTGGCGCGCAAGGGCTGCGGCAGTGGGACGGCGGCGCATCGAACGGTCACTGCGTGCTCGCGACCGCCGGCGCCGACGGTGCGCCACTTCCTCCCATGCCCGAGGCACCGGCGAACGCGATCGCGATCGGGCGCATCGAGCTGCTGCCTCGGATCGACGGAGTCGGGCGCGATGCGCTGGTGATGACGAGCGGCGTCTACGGCAACATCCCCGCGCCGATCCCGTTCGTTCCAGCACCGGTGATGACCGAGATCTACAGCTCGACGGGCCGCACGCTCGGCTTCGTCGCGACGGGAGATCTCGACAACGACGGCGATCTCGACGCGGTGCTCGCGACGTCCGATCAAGACGACCTCGACGTGCTGTTCCGATTCCCCTCCGGCCTGCAGCTGTTCCGCATCGACACCGCGAGCACGATCACCTCGCTGACGCTCGCCGATGTCGACGGCAACGGCGTGCGCGACATCGCGTACACCGAGAAGGTCGGCGATCACCACGCCATGCTGGTCGCGTACGGCACCGCCGATCGGCCGCTCGCCCCGATCCAGGTGGCGACGTTCTCCGGCGTCGGCGCGGTGTCCGTGCTGCAGTTCCCCGATTCGGTCGACACGCTCGGCATCGCCGAGGACCTCGCGGTGATCCAGCCGGGCGCCGGCGCCGACGGCAACTCGCTGCTGTCGCTGCTCCACGGGAGCCCGCAGCGCACGATGCTGTCGTTCTTCGATCCGCGCAGCGAGGCGCGCCGCGACGATACCTTCATGTACGGCGTCGTCGTCGGCGATTTCGTCGACGAGCCACCCGCACTACATCGCGATCTGATCGCGTTCGGTCTCGGCGCCAACCTCGCGCGGGCGTGGCGTGTCGCCGGCACGCCGGTCGGCCTCGACAACACGCCGAGTGAAGGCGCCGACGCGATCCTCCCCGGGTTTCGCAGCGAGCTGTTCGCGTGGCCGGGAGCCGATCGCGACCTGGTGCTCGCCGTCGATCGCGATGCACCGCACGCGACCGTGATCGATCCCGCGAGCTTCCAGATCACCGAAGCACCGCTGCTCGTCGCCGACTTGCCCGCAGGTGTCGTCATTCGCTCGCTCCACGCCGCGGATCTCGATGGCGATGGCGCGCGCGAGCTGATCGCCTCGTTTCGATCGGACGACGACGGGGAAGTCCGCGTCTGCGCGATGTCGGCGGCAGGGATTCCCGAGCGCTGCGATGACCTCACCGCGATCATCGTCGCTGCCGATCCTTTGGTGACCACGTGCATCGACGCGGCGCCCGGCGTGATCAGCGCGACCGGCGGGATCGATCTCGTCGTGCTCTGCCGCACCGGCACGCAGACCAGCCTGTACCGCGTGCGCAAGTCCGGCGACTACACCGTCGACGAGCTCCGGGCGCATGCGACCGGCATGCGGTCGATTCGCGTCGGCGACGTCACCGGCGACGGCCTCGACGACGTGGTCGCGACCGTAGGCACCACCGGCACCCAATCGGTCCTCACGTTCGCACAGTGCAGCTCGCGTCAGCTCGGTGGCTGCCGCACCGCCCAGGAGCGTGGACAGTGAAGAGCCTCGTCATCATCGGGTTGTTGTGCGGCCTCGCCTCGGCCGACGAGAAGACCGCGAAGAAGCACTTCGAGGCCGGTGCGAAGGCGTATGCCGCGCAGAACTTCGCAGCCGCCGCCGCGAACTTCGACGAGGCGTACAAGGAGATGCCGATGCCCGAGATCGCGTTCTCGGCCGCGCAGGCATATCGCCGGCTGTATCGCGTCGACGCCGATCCGAAACACGTGCGCCGCGCGGTCGAGCTCTACAAGGCCTACCTCGCCAAGGTGAAGACCGGTGGTCGCGTCGGCGATGCGTCCGACAACCTCGGCGAGATGGCGCGCGAGCTCGAGAAGCTGGGTGGCGCCAGCATCAAGGCGGACGCGATCGGGGAACGCACGCGGATCGGCGTCAACGTCGCGAAGCAGGATCAGACCTCGCCGGATGCCAGTGCCCTGCGCGAGATCGGCGAAGGCACCGGTGGTGCGCTGGTCGGCGTGATCACGAAGCTCGACGGCAACCAGGTCGAGCCGTTCGCGTTGCTCGATGTCCCGCCCGGCGATCACGTGATCTCGGTGACGGCCGATGGCTACTTTCCGCTCGAGAAGACGCAGCGAGCCGTGCAGGGCGCGACCGCGCTCGTCGAGGTCGAGCTGATCCCGAAGCCGGCCAAGCTCACGATCGCCACCGAGGCCGGTGCGCGGATCTCCGTCGACGGCCGTCCCTCGGCCACCACCATGCTGGAGCTCGCCACCGGCAAGCACGTGATCACCGTGCTGCGCCGCGGTCGCGTCGCGTTCGGCCGCGAGATCAGCGTGACCCGTGGTCAGGAGCTGACGCTCGCGGCGCCTCTCGAGAAGACCGGTCGGCGGCGCGCGGCGCCGTGGGTGCTCGGTGGTGCGGGCGCGCTGACCGTGATGGCGACGATCGCGGGGATCGCCGCGGTGGTCGCGGACGGCAACGCGATCGAGGCCCGCGATCGGATCGCGGGCGGCAATGCCTCGCCGGCGCTCGCCGACGACTACGACGGGCAGGTTCGTCGTCGAGATGATCTCAAGACGTCGGCGATCGTGTTCGGTGCGAGCGCCCTCGTCGCCGGCGCCGTCGGCGTCGGGTTGTTGCTGTTCGATCAGCCGGGCCCTGCACGGATCGAGAAGTTCGAGCTGACTCCGGTTGCGGGGCGAGGTACCGCGGGCGTGTCGGCGATGCGCCGGTTCTAAGACCGCGCGGGGCGCCTTCTGATCGTACACTCGACGGTCGGATGGACGAGACCTCCGCTACCACCGCACCCAGTCCGGGGTCTGATCTCGACCCCGATCTGCCGGTCGGCACGATCGTCGGGGAGTATCGCGTCGAGGGGAAGCTGGGGCAGGGAGGGTTCGGCGCGGTGTTCAAGGCGGTCCATCCGCTGATCGGCAAGGTGGTCGCGATCAAGGTGCTGTCGACGCGGTTCTCAGCCGATCGCGAGATGGTGTCGCGGTTCATCGCGGAGGCGAAGGCGGTCAACCAGATCCGCCATCACAACATCATCGACATCTTCTCGTTCGGGCAACTCGAGGATCGCCGCTGCTACTACGTGATGGAGTATGTCGACGGCCAGCCGCTCGACAAGTTGCTCGAGGCCGGGCCACTCTCGGTCACCGACGCACTGCCGATCCTGCGCGCGATCGCGCGGGCGCTCGATGCTGCTCACACGAAGGGCATCGCCCACCGGGATCTCAAGGCGGAGAACGTGTTCCTCGGGACCGACACCGACGGCGCGGTGTTTCCGAAGCTGCTCGATTTCGGGATCGCGAAGCTGATGGCCGGCGAGGACGGCATCGCGCACAAGACGCGTACCGGCGCGCCGATG
>JBBQJJ010000281.1:0-11547 GCA_038325805.1 Haliangiales bacterium | reverse complement strand
GATCCACGACCCGACCCGTGGTGATCGTTACGAGATCGACCCCGACCGGGCGGTCACCGCCGGCATCGCCAACGTCACCGCAACATGCCTCGAGCTTCTGGGGCTCGAACCACCCGGGGACCTCGAGCCCTCGCTCCTAAGATTCCGATGACCCAATCCACAGGAAACAGTAAAGCGCTGATCGGCCTGCTCCTCGCGGGGCTCGCCGGCATCGGCATCTTCTTGTTCGTCCAGCTCTCGGGGTCGAACACGCCGACGATCGGCACCAAGACCGCGGCAGCCGCGTGCAAGAAGGGTGAGCAGTGCTTGCCCGACGTCTCCTACGTCGATACCAACGGCACCGCATATTCGAAGGCGTCGCTGACCGGCAAGGTTGTCGTCATCAACTTCTGGGCGACCTGGTGCAAGCCGTGCCTCAAGGAGATCCCAGATCTGTCGCGCGTCTACGCACGCTACAAGGATCGCGGCCTCGTCGTCCTCGGCGTCCTCGCGAGCGACAACCCGGATAGCGGCACGCTGCTCAACTTTCAATCGGACAACGAGATGACGTTCCCGGTGGTGCGCGCCACCTCCGACATCCTGACCTCGTACGACTACCCCGGCTCGTTGCCGACCACGTTCGTCTTCGATCGCACCGGTCATCAGTCGCACGCGCACGTCGGTGCGTTGTCGACGGAGCGACTCACCGCGATCATCGACCCGTTGCTCTCCGCCAATTGATGCGCGCAGTCGTCGTCCTCGGAGTCCTGGCGCTAGCCTCGCCGGCGCGCGCCGAGAAGAGCGAGACCGTGTCGTTCGGGCTGGCCGCGACAGGCACGGCCGTGTCGTCGACGCTGGTGGTGTCCGCGGTCCTGTTCCACGGCGAGTTCGACGAGTACAACAAGCCGTTGCTGATCGTTGGGCTCGCCTCGTCGGTGATCACACCATCGCTCGGTCATCTCTACTCGCAGCAGTGGCTGACGTTCGGTATGGGCCTTCGCGCTGCCGCCGGAGCGCTGGCGCTGTGGGGCTTCTCGATGACGGAGGATGCACCGTGCATCTCGGAGCCGGCCGAGAACTGTCCGACCACCACCGGCGGTGGGCTGACGCTGGTCTCGCTCGCCGCGATCGCGTACATCGGCGGCATCGCCTACGACGTGCGGGATTCCCGCCAAGCGGCGCACCGGTACAACACGCAGCACGGCGCGGTCCTGACACCGACGGCCATGCCTCACGGTGCCGGCGTGTCGCTCGTTGGCCGATTCTAGGGGTCTGCGGGGAAGATATCGATCACGCGTAGAACCAACGCCTGTTCAGACGCGAAGACACGCCAACCTTCGCCAAAGAGTGGTCACGCACGCGCTCGCCCGACCGACCGTCGAGACCCCGCCTGCATGATCCTTGGCGAAACGTTCGCGTCGACGAGACCGCGCACGGATGCACGTTCTCCGCGACCAGCTGCGCGTTCAACGATTTCGGCAGGCAGCAATGACGAACGAGCGGTAGCGGTTCGGTTTTCTAGAGCAGCGGCGCGAACAGCTCGTACGACGGGAACAGGCCAAACATCCCGCCGGTGTGGATGAACGCGACCGTGGACCCGAAGCGCGTCGGGTCCTTGTTCAGCTCGGTGATCACGCCGTGGAACGCCTTGCCCGTGTAGACCGGATCGAGCACCACACCATCGGAGCGGCAGAGGTCGCGGATCGTGGCGAGCTCCTCGGGGCGGCTCTTCGCGTAGCCGAGCCCGACGTGACCGTCGATCAGCTCGATGTCCTCCGGCGTGACGCTCGCGCCGAGCTTCCAGCGCGACTCCATCTCGCCGCAGATCCGGCCGATCACGTCGACGAAGTACGCGCGATCGTCGCAGACGTTGACGCCGGCGACACGGATACCGCGATCGGCGAGCTTCAATAACTTCGCGCCGGTGATCAGCCCCGCACCGGTACCGCCGGAGCCGGCCGCGTAGACCACGGTGACCGGGCTCGCCGGCGAGGCGATGTCCTTCAGATCCTCCGCGAGCTCGTACATCGCGCGGATGTAGCCCCAGCTCCCGAGCGCATTCGAGCCCCCCTCCGGGATGATGTACGGCGTGCCACCTGCCGCGCGGATCCGTGCCGCCTGCTCCGCGAGCAGCTGGTTGCGCTGCTTCCACGCCGGCCGCGAGATCCACTGGAGCTCGGCCCCGACGAGCCCGTCGAGGAGGATGTTACCCGTGTAGGCAGGCGGCTTGGCCGGATCATCGGTGCGAAGAATCAGCACGGACTCGATGCCGAGCTGGCGGGCGGCGAACGCGGTGGCGCGTGCGTGATTGCTCTGCTCGCCGCCGCAGGTGATCACGTGGGTCGCCTTCTCGGCGACGGCCTCGGCCATCAAGTATTCGAGCTTGCGGACCTTGTTGCCCATCAGCTCGCTGCCGGTATGGTCGTCGCGCTTGAGCCAAAAGCGAGCGTCACCGGCCCGGAACCGCAGCTCGTGAAACCTGGTCGGTTGGTTCGCGAGAACAAGGCGCGGTGGCTCGCGATCGTGGATGCGCGACATCAAGTCACTCTACGCCAGAAAGAATCTCTTCGAGCGTTCGCGTGTTAGACCGTGAATGGTGCGCCGTCTGATCGCTTCGTCCCTACTCGCCTTCGCCCTCGCCGGCGACGCGGCGGCCAAGGGCTGGCCCACGCCGGCGGCCGGTGAATCGGCAAGCGGCGAGATCGAGCTCGTGCTGACGTTCGATGACGGTCCCAACCCGATCACCACGCCGCAGGTGCTCGACATCCTCAAGGAGCACCACCTCAAGGCGATCTTCTTCCTGGTCGGTGAGATGGTGGAGAGTCGCGACAAGCGGATCCCGAAGATCCTCGATCGGATGCTCGCCGAGGGTCACGTGATCGCGAATCACACGCAGCGGCACAAGGACCTGTGCCGCGCCAAAGAGGACAAGGCGATCGAGGATCTCGACAAGGGCAAGGAGACCATCGAGCGCGTCACCCATGTCGAGCTCGCGTGGCTGCGGCTACCGTTCGGCGTGCGCTGCGAGCGCGTCGACCAGATGCTCGCCGACCGCAAGGTCAAGCACTTCCACTGGGACCTCGATCCGCAGGAGTGGAAGCACGGCAACAAGGAGAAGACGGTCAACTACGTGACCAAGGAGCTGACGCGGGCCGGTGGCCGCGCCGTGCTGCTGATGCACGACATCAAGAAGGTCACCGTCGAGTCGCTGCCCGAGATCCTGACGTGGATCGACGAAGAGAACGCTCGGCGCGAGAAGTCTCGCAAGATGAAGATCCGGATCCTGCCCGGCTGGGCACTCGCCGCAGAACAGCTGCCGAAGGGGTTGGTGCCCTGGATGCTCGATGCCACCGAGAGCATGCGGTCGCTGCCGCAGGTCATCGCAAGCGTGTTGCCGTAACGGGGACTGTCTTGACTTGCGATACTTGCGCTCGCTAGCTCCGCGCAATCATTCGATCGCGTTGGGGACAGTGTTGACTTGCGCGCTAGTCAACCTGGCTCGTATCGCAGCGCACAACTCAACACTGTCCCCGTTGCTTGCGAGGGACATCGAGGACTTGCGGACCACAAGTACCGCAAGTCAAGACTGTCCCCAAACTGCTGGGCGCTCGCCGACGAGCAGCTGCCGAAGGGATTGGTACCGTGGCTGTTCGAGGCGACCGAGGGCACCGCGCCGTGCCCTCCGTGATCGCCAGTCTGCTGCCGTGATCAGTAGCTCGTCGAGCTGATCTCCTTGCAGTTGTCGCGGCGCTTCTCCTGGCTCTCGCGTTCGGTCTTGTGCTCCTCGTTCCCCTTGTAGTAGTGCTCGACGAGCCGCGTATAGTTGCGCTCGATGTCCTTGCCGTTCTTGCGGTTGAACTCGCCGAGCTCCTGCTCGACCTTGCGGAACTCCTCGACGGCCTTGTCGTAGTCACGCTTGAGGTTCTCGTCGTTCGGCGTCGAATCGCGCTTGTTCTTCGCGTCGTCGCGGCGCTTCTCTGTCTCGCGCAGCCTGTCGAGCAGCTTCGCGCGCAGGTTCATCTGCTCCCTGCCCGCCGTCGCAGTCATGTCGCTGGTGCGGCGGAAGTGATCGAAGATGTCCAGGCGCGATCGCACGCACTGCTCGGCGATCGGGAGTCCCCGCGCCGCCTCGGTCTTGCGCGTGTCGAGTTCGCGACGCAGCTTGTCGAGCTTCTCGTCCTTCGCCTTCTTCTCCTCGTCGTTGTAGGTCGAGCGATTCTTGGTGTCGTTGAACTCGCCCAGCGTCTTCTTGAAGTCGCCGATGCTGCAGTCGTATTTCTCCTGCTTGCAGTAGCGGTCGACGTTCGCCTGGATCGAGCTGCACTCGCGCCGGCGGTCATTGAAGATCACGCTCTCGCAACCGGTCCGCCGCGCGAAATCCTCGAAGTCATAATCATCCGCCACGGCGACGCTCACCCCGATCGCCGCCAGCAGCCCCAGCACCACGAATCTACGCATCCAAGCCCCTTCGGTTTCGCAGGACGATACGCGATCGTGAAGATTCACGCAGCTCGCAAGCTCGCCGCACAAACTCGAGGTGGTAGTCAGGGGCATGCAGAGCCTCGTGACCGCGATCTCCGACGAGAACTGGTCAGCCGCGCTGGAGCTCGCCCTCGCGGGCTGGCGCACGACTCGACAACCGCAACTGGCGCAGTTGATCGATCACGTAGGCCAGCAACTGTACGTGCCACTACCGGAACATGAGCTGCAGCAAACGTGGTGCGCGCGCGCGCTGCCCTACAACCCCGCGCACGTGTCGACGCTCGTGGCGCACGTTACGGTCAAGCTGCGCGGGAGCGAGGGCACGTGGGCCGCGCTCGCCGAGCGCTGGTCGTCGAGCGAGCTGGTGAAAGCACTCGCAGCCGGGCCTGCGCTGCCTCAGCACCGCAACTGGCTCGAGCGCTTGCTCGCGATCCTGACGTGGCCCGACGATCCGCGGATCAGCGCCACCCTGGCGGACTGGCTCACCAGCCACGAGGTGCTCGTGCGCTCGCCGGAGTTCGACCTCGTCTACGGCGCGATCGCGGATCGCCTGGTCGCGCTCGGCGATCCCCGCGTCGTGCCGCAGCTCGCGGCGTTCCTCGCCGATCCTGCGCCGGGGTTTCGCGAGCAGCGCGCGCTCGTCGCACGCGTCCACGCGGCGCTCGGGCAGCTGTCGAACGTCGACGATCCAGCGATCGCGGCGGCGATCACCGCGCTCGCCGCCCGGACGGCCGAGCGCGACGCTCTCTGGACCCAACCCGCTGCACGCGGCGTGCTCGCGGATGCGCTGGTCGCGATCGGTGATCCGCGCGGCGAGCTGATCACGCTGCAACGCGCGATCGAACAGGAGGCCGCGGCCGAACCCGCACGCGATCCGCGGACCAAGCGCGTCGGCAAGCTGCTCGATGCGTGGTGGGATCACTGGCTCGGGGGCGCGCTCGCGTCGCTGATCGTCCGCGACGGCACCGTGTTCGCGGGCGGCATGCTCGCGCAGATCCGCGTCGGCTATCCCACCACCCCGCTGCGCGCGTGGGCGGCCGCGCGGGGCCATCGCGAGCTCGCGTCGGTGGAGACCGTGCTCGTCGGGCGCGTGCCCGCGATCGAGTACGCGCACTTCGTCGCCGCGCTCCCGAACCTGGTCACCCTCGAGGTCGATCAACCCGCGACGCTCGACGAGCTCGCCTGGATCGAAGCGGTGCTCCCGATCACAACCCTCGCCTACGTTCGCGCTGCAACCCTCACCGGCGTGATCAAGCCATCGCTCGAGACGTTCGGGGCGTTCGCACCCTCGGCTCCAAACCTCGCACGGGTCGTGCTCGCGCCCGGCCCGCTCGCCGACGAGCTCGATGGCCTGGTCGCGGCGTTGCCCGGCCTGTTCCCGCACCTCGCGGCGATCGAGTTGCTCGCGACCTCGCGGGTCGCGGCGCGCGACCTAACGGCGCAGTTCGCGGGTGTCCCGCTCGTCACGATTCGCTAGTATGGTAGGGTCGCCTTCGCGTGACCTTTCGGATTCGTCAATCGTATCGCGACGATGTCGATCAGGTGCTGGCGGTTGCCGAGCACCTCGATACGGTCAATCTGCCGGCCGAGCGCACACACATCGAGGTGATCCTCGACCGCTCCGAGAAGTCGTTCAGCGAAGAGCTGCCCCCCAGCGAGCGCGAGTTCCTGTTCGTGCTCGAAGATCTGGCCACGAAGAAGATCATCGGCACATCGATCATCTACGCGCAGCACGGCACCAAGCGTGCGCCGCACATCTTCTTTCGCGTCGAGGATGACGAGCGCTACAGCGTCACGCTCGACAAGCACATGGTCCATCAGACGTTGCGCATGGGCTACAACTACAACGGGCCGACCGAGATCGGTGGATTGATCCTGCTGCCCGAGTATCGGCGCTCGTCGTCGTCGCCCGGCGGTGAGTCACTCGGCAAGGCGCTGTCGTTCGTGCGCTTCTTGTTCATGGGCATGCACCGGGCATGGTTTCGCGACACGGTGTTGTCGGAGCTGCTGCCACCCCTCGAGCCCGATGGCACGTCGAAGCTGTGGAAGGCGCTCGGCAAGAAGTTCACCGGCCTGACCTATCAGGAAGCGGATCTGCTGTCGCGCGACAACAAGGAGTTCATCCACGCGTTGTTCCCCGACGATCCGATCCACACCGAGCTGTTCTCCGACGACGTTCGCAGCGAGATCGGGCAAGTCGGTCCAGACACCAAGGGTGTCGAAGCGATGCTCAAGCGGATCGGCTTCGAGTACGCGCACGAGATCGATCCGTTCGACGGTGGCCCACACTTCTGCGCGCCCACCGACAAGATCTCCGTGGTGGCCAACGCTCGCGAGCTGCCGTGTCGCGTGATCGATCCCGAGAGCGGGAACTGGTCGATGGTCGCGGTCGAGCTTCCCGGCGCGAAGCCGCGGTTCCGTGCGGTGAGCACCAAGGCCGCGCTGTTCGAGAACACCGTCGCGATCTCGGCGGACGCGTGCAAGCGGCTCGGGGTCGAGGCTGGTCAGAAGGTATGGCTGACCTCCGGCTGATCGCGCTCGGTGCGCTGGTCGCGTGTGGCTCTGCCACGGCGCAGCCTGATCCGGTCGCGCCGGTCGCGCCACCCAGTGGTTGGCAACGGCTGCCCGCCGCGGCCACGGCTGCGAAGACGGCAGCGGCTGCACCCGGCATCACGATCGATCAGATCGACGCCTGGGGCGAGCCCACCACAGGCTGCTACGCGCTGTGGTTCGGACTGCGCGGCGGCGGCGGTGGTGCCGATACACTGGCGAAAGAGATCGTCGAAGGCCTGACTGCCGAGCGGTTCACCGTCGGTGATTCCGCGGTGAGCGACGGCGTGTTCGAGCTCGCGATCGAGCGCCCTCCCTACAAGGGCCGACTTCGCGCGCAGGTCGGAGACGGCAAGGTCGCCGGGCTCGCATGCGTGGCGAACACGCGCGATCCGGCGAGCTGCGATGCGCCGTGCAACACGATGCTGGGAGCGATCAAGTGAAGCTCGCTTTGTTGTTACTCGCGCTCGGTGGCGTCGCGCACGCCGCCCCGGTGAAGCCGCCCGCAGGATGGTCGGGCGATCAGGCTGCCGCCGTGTCGCTGGCGCAGAAGGTCGGGCCGCTGTCGCATTTCGGCGGGCTCCCCAGCGTGGTCACCACCTCGGTCTATCGCCCGGCAGCAGGCGGCTCGCTGTTCGTCACCAAGCTGAGCAGCAATGCGAAGACCGAGGAGCGCGATCGCGCCGCGACCGCGGAGCTGATCGAGGTCGACGCCTCGATGCAGCGCGCGGGAAGCGCGGCGAAGTCAGAGTCCGATGCGCGCACTTCCGAGGCCCAGCAACTCATAGCCTCGCGCCGATGGATCGACACCACGACCGGCGTCGTCACCGACAGTCGCATCGTGGTCGCTGCAGATGCCCAACAGCTCGTCGCCGTGATGGGCGAGTGCGTGCTCGCCGGTGATGCATCCGCCGACGTGGTGACGGCTTGCAAGACCGCCCTCGCCTCGCTCGATCCCGAGATCCCCGTCGCGGCGCGGGTGCCGCTCGCGATCCACGCCGCCACGATCGATGCGGCCGCGAAGCCGGCACCTGTCCCTGCCGCCGGCAGCGCCTCCGGGCCGTCGCTCGTCGAGAGTGGCGAACGTCCCTCGCTGCCACCGATGCAGATTCCCCAGGACTCACGCGAACCGGATCGTCGGCCGATCCTCGTAGGACTCGGCCTGATCGTGCTCGCGCTGGTCTTCTACTGGAACCGCAAGAACCGCGAGAAGCTCGAGCGCAAGTACGAAAAGGCAACGGCCGACAAGCCCGCCACCGACCCAGAATCGAAGCCGGCGAGGTCCGATCGCGATGCCGATGACCTGCACGCCGCCGCGGAAGACGATACGAAAGAGAGCAAGTCATGACCGACGAACCCGCCGATCGCGCGCCGACCGCCGATCCGATCCTGATCGTCGACGACGAGAAGAACATCCGTCGCACGCTGCGGATGGTGCTCGAAGGCGAAGGCCACCCCGTCCACGAGGCGGGCTCGATCGTGGAAGCCGAAGCCGTGCTCGCACGCGAGGCCGTCGACCTGATCCTGCTCGACGTCAAGCTCGGCGATGACAACGGCCTCGACCTGCTGCGCACGCTGAAGAGCCGCGGCGAGGACGGCATGTCGTCGCGGACGTCGGAGATTCCGGTGGTGATGATCTCCGGCCACGCGACGATCGAGGATGCGGTCGCTGCCACGCGGCTCGGTGCGTTCGACTTCATGGAGAAGCCGCTCGATCGCAACCGCGTGATGGTGACCGCGCGCAACGCGCTGGAGCGACGGCGGATGTGGCGCGAGGTGCACGATCTGCGTCGCGCGGTCGACGCACGCTGGGAGCTCCTCGGCAACACCGCGACGATGCAGGATCTGCGTCGCCAGATCGCGAAGGTCGCACCCACGCGGTCGCGCGTGCTGATCACCGGCGAGTCCGGTACCGGCAAGGAGCTGATCGCACGCGCGATCCACCGCAACTCGTCGGTGTCCTCGGGCGCGTTCGTCAAGGTCAACTGCGCCGCGATCCCGCCGGAGCTGATCGAGAGCGAGCTGTTCGGTCACGAGCGCGGTGCGTTCACCGGTGCGATCGCGAAGAAGCGCGGGCTGTTCGAGGTCGCCGACGGCGGCACGATCTTCCTCGACGAGATCGGCGACATGGCCCACACCGCCCAGGCCAAGGTGCTGCGCGTGCTGCAGACCGGCGAGTTCACGCGCGTCGGTGGCGAGAAGTCGCTGCGCACCGATTGCCGCGTGGTCGCCGCGACCAATCGAGACCTCGAGCAGATGGTCAAGGATGGCCAGTTCCGCGAGGATCTCTACTTCCGGCTCAACGTCGTGCCGATCCGCTCGCCCGATCTCAAGGAGCGCGCGGATGACATCCCGCTGCTCGTCGAGTCGTTCGTGCGCGAGTGCTGCGACGAGAATGGCCTCGGCTACAAGCCCGTCGACGAAGCGGTGCTCGAGCGCCTCAAGCACTACGAGTGGCCGGGCAACGTGCGCGAGCTGCGCAACGTCGTCGAGCGGCTCGTGATCATGTCCGACGAAGTGATCCGCGAGAAGGATCTGCCGCCGTACCTCGGTGGGCCGCGTCCCGCGGGATCTCGACCGATCCACGAGAAGCCGGGCACGTCGCTCGATCTCGCTCGCTACGCGAACAAATCGCTGCGCGAGTTCCGCGAGGAAGCCGAGTCGGAGTTCATCCGGATCAAGCTCGCCGAGTACGAGTGGAACATCTCGAGGACGGCGCAGGCGCTCGGCATCGAACGCACGAACCTCCACAAGAAGCTGCGCGCGCTCGGTATCCACCGCGGCGAAGGCAGCGGTGGTGGCGAGGACGCCTGATGGCGACCCGACTTGCCCCGGCGGCATGACAGGTCGCCCAGCAACGCGAACAATGGGTTCGCCGGCATCGTGCTCGCGATCATCGGCAGGACCTTCGTGCTCGGCTCGCGGCGTCCAGCGACACGTTGAGAGGGTGCTGCGGGTCGCGCTGATCGCGACCCTCGTGTGCGCGAGTGCGTCTGCACGGGCGCAGCCCGATCCCGAGCTGATCATCAAGCTCGGCTCGAACGACCGCGCCACCGTCGAGAACGCCATGGTTGTCGTCGAGGGCTTGCCGCCTGCACCCGATTCGCGCGAGGTCGCGAACGTGCTGTTCCGTGCGGCCCGTGCGTGTGAGGACACGCTCGCCGATCCGAAGCGTGCGGTCGCTCTCTACGAGCGGATCGCACGCGAGATGCCGAACGCGCGGATCGTGACCTCGGCGGAGCGCAAGATCGCCGCGCTGCGCGGACAGCTCGGGAGCCACAACGAGTTCGCCGCGAGCGCCGCCGAGCTCGCGAGGCTGGTCGCCGACGCAGATGCGCTACCGCCCGAGGAGATCGAGCGTCGCGCCGCCGCGCTGATCGCGGCCGCGTGGCCCGGCGCACCGGATGCGGGGATCTGGCTCGCCGAGTGGCTGCGGCGCACCGGCCGACTCGCCGAGGCGCAGGCCCGCTATGCCGAGGTCGCGAAGCGGTGGCCGAGCTCGCCGCAGGGCCAACTCGCGCTCCGCGGCGGCGCCGGCAACGCCCTCGATGCGCACGCCTGGGATCTCGCCCAGGAGCTCGCGACGAGCTTGCCTGCGGCGGAGGAAGCCGATCGGATCGTGCGGGACGATCTGTTGAAGCTCGCGGATCGCGGGAGACGGATCGATCGCTGGTACACCCGCGCGTGGGTGGTCGCGATCCTCGGGCTGCTCGCGCTGATCGCGTCGTTCGTCGAGGCCATGCGTCGCGGTGGCTATCACCGCCCGTCGCTGCGGCCACCGATCGAGGTGATGTTCCTCGCGCCGGTCGCCGCGGTGATGGTCGGCGTCGCCCTCACCACCCATCAGCTGATCGCGCCGGCGGTGATCATCCTGTCGGTCGGAGGCATGGTGGTCGCGTGGCTATCGGGAGTGACGCTCGATACACTCCGTGCGCGCAAGCGCGAGGTTCGCGGGCGCGCGCTGCTCCACGTCGCGATCTGCTGCTTCGCGGTGGTCGCGCTGCTCTACGTCGCGCTGGTTCGCGACAACTTGCTCGAGATGGTGATCGAGACCGTCAGGTTCGGCCCCGAGCCCTGACTTCTATTACTCTCTCGAACCATGTCGAAGCGCATGTTCGAGAACGGGGATGAAGGGAAGTTCTGGGAAGTCTGGCTCGACGGAGCCAACGTGTTCACCAGGCACGGCAAGACTGGAGCGAACGGCCAGACCAAGCTCAAGGCGGGCGATCAGGCGACCCTCGACAAGATGGTCAAGGACAAGCTCAAGGAAGGCTACGTCCAGACCGGCGGCGAGGTCGCGAAGGGTCCGGAGCTCGACAAGAAGGAGCTCAAGCGGCACCTGTCGAACGTGAAGCCGCTCGTCGACGATCCCGCATATCTCGTCCTCGCCGACTGGCTGCAGACCCAGGAGCATCCGTGGGGCGAGCTGATCGTGCTGC
Organism: Haliangiales bacterium; assembly: GCA_038325805.1. Lineage (GTDB taxonomy): Bacteria > Myxococcota_A > Polyangia > Haliangiales > Haliangiaceae > JABFXX01. Next base: position 97 of record JBBQJJ010000281.1, on the reverse strand, counting down.
AGCACGGCGCGGCGACGAATCCGAAAAAGGCAGCGTCGCTGCAGAAGCAGGCCGACAAGCACCTCAAGGAGAACGGCCCCGCGATCCTCGGCGAGGC
>JBBQJJ010000280.1:0-11551 GCA_038325805.1 Haliangiales bacterium | reverse complement strand
CGAGCTCGCCGGCGCGCAGCGGTTGCGAGGGCATGCCGGCGGACTTCGCGATCGCGACGAGGTCGCTACGCTCGACGAGGACCGCGATCTCGATCGAGGGATCGGGCAGCGGGTGCAGCGCATCACCGGAGACCGGCTCGCGCGACAGCTCGATGATGTCACCGGCGACCACGCGCTCGCCCTTCTTCGCCTTCTTCCCGGCAACCTTGACGCAGCCCTCGTCGAACAGCTCGGAGAGCTGGCGGCGACCGGCTTTGGGGTAGGCGCGGGCGAGTGCTTTATCGACGCGATCGGCGAGCTCGACGGTGATCTTGGTCATGTGGCCTCGAGGAGGATCGCGGGTGCGAGTGCGCCGGCCGGAACATCGGTCAGCTCGGCGGCGATTTCTACCAGAGCAGTACACCCGATCGTCGACGACAGCATCGCCGAACCTTGTTTGGGGTGGACGTGCGCGACCAGGCTCTCGCCGTCACGGGCGAGGCGAGCCCGCAGATAGTGCGCGCGGCCGGCGGGCTTGCTGTATCCGCGCGGGAGTCGCACGGGTACGCGAGGGCGATGGATCGTCGACGCGCCCTGCATCGCGAGCAGCGCGGGGCGGACGAACAGCTCGAAGCCGACGAGCGTCGACACCGGGTTGCCGGGCAGCCCGAAGATGGCGAGGTCGCCCTTGCGGCCGAAGGAGAACGGCTTGCCCGGCTTCATCGCGATCTTGCTGACCTCGAGGGTGATGCCGGCGGCGTCGAAGGCGGCCTTGACGTGATCGCGATCTCCGACAGAGACACCCCCGGTGGTGATCACGGCGTCGTGATCGAGCGAGCTCAACAGCTCCGCGAGCGGCGCGACCTCGTCGCGAACGATGCCGAGCGAGACCGCGGTGCAGCCGAGCTCCTCGAGGAGCGCACACAGCGCGTAGGTCGACGACGCGACGAGCTGGCCGGGGCTTGGTGACGTGCCGACCTCGACGAGCTCGTCCCCGGTGGCGATCACCGCGACGCGCGGCGCACGCGACACGGCGATCTCCGAGATCCCGAGCGCCGCGAGGACGCCGAGCTCCCAGGATGTCAGGCGCGTGCCCACCGACACCACGCGCTCGCCGATCGCGAAGTCTTCACCGGCTCGACGCACGTTGTGGCCGGGAGCCGAGGCGGGGAGCGCGATGCGATCACCGTCGATGGTGACATTCTCCTGGATCACCACCGTATCCAGCTCCGAGGGCATCACCGCGCCGGTGTAGATCCGGATCGTCGAGCGCTCCGGGACCGCCCCGGCGTAGGCCGCGCCGGCCGCGCTGACTCCGGCGAGCGGCAACGAAGCGGGGAGCTCGCCGCTGCGTGCCGCATAGCCGTCCATCGCGGAGTTGTCGAAGCCGGGCAGGGCGCGTGCTGCGACGACGTCGGCGGCAAGCACCCGCCCGCGTGCCTCCGCCAAGGGCACCGTCTCGACGGGCAAGCGCGGCACCTTCGCGATCACTGCGCGAAGGGCTTCTGCGACCGACTGCACGGACGGACTATAGCCAATCTCGCTGACATCCCATGCCCGCGCGCACCGCCTTCGGATAGGCTCGCCGATCATGAAGCGCGCCGCTGTATTCGTCGTCATCGCGAGCTGCTGTCCGCCCGACGCTGCCAAGCCGACGATCACGACCGGGCCGACGGAGCCGGTCAAGGATCTCGCCCTGCCGAACGAGGCCCACCTCAAGAACGTCCGCCAGTTGACCTTCGGCGGCGACAACGCCGAGGCGTACTGGGCGTTTGGCGGCGACCGCTTGATCCTGCAGAGCAATCACAAGCCATACGCCTGCGATCAGATCGAGATCTTGTCGAAGGAGGGTGGAACACCGACGCTCGTCTCGTCAGGCAAGGGCCGCACCACCTGCGCGTACTTCTTGAAGGGCGACAAGGAGATCGTCTACGGCTCGACGCACGAGGCTGGCCCGACCTGTCCGACGCCGCCCGACAACTCGAAGGGCTATATGTGGGGTTTGTTCGAGTACGACATCTACAAGGCGAACGCCGACGGCTCGAACCTCCAGAACCTGACGCCGAAGACACCAGGCTACGACGCCGAGGCAACGGTGTGCGCGAAGGACGGCTCGATCATCTTCACGTCGGATCGCAGCGGCGATCTCGAGCTGTATCGGATGGATGCCGACGGCAACAACGTCAAGCAGCTGACCAACCTGCCGGGCTACGACGGTGGTGCGTTCTTCTCGGCGGACTGCAGCAAGATCGTGTGGCGGTCGTCGCGTCCGGCACCGGGCAAGGAGCTCGAGGACTACAAGGCGCTGCTCGCGCAGAAGCTGGTCAAGCCTACGCAGATGGATCTCTACGTCGCGAACGCCGACGGTAGCGATGCGCGCCAGATCACCTATATGCCGGGAGCCGAGTTCGCGCCGTTCTTCTTCCCCGACGGCAAGCGGATCATCTTCTCGTCGAACTATCAGAACCCGCGCAGCGGCGAATTCGATCTGTTCGCGATCGACATCGACGGCAAGAACCTCGAGCAGATCACGTTCACCGGCGGCTTCGACGGCTTCCCGGTGTTCTCACCCGACGGCAAGACCCTCGCGTTCTCGTCGAACCGCCGCGACGTGATCAAGGGTAAGGACGGCACGGACGTCTATCGCCTCGCGCCCGATCGAGTCGCCGGCGAGCACGACACCAACGTGTTCCTCGCCGACTGGGTCGACGGCCCGATCGCGAAGCCGGCACCGGAGACAGCGGCCGCCGCTCGGTTCTCCGAGATCGTGACGTACCTCGCCGACGATGCGCGCGAAGGTCGCGGCGTCGGCACCAAGGGCCTCGCCGACGCATCGCAGTTCGTCCAGGACAAGCTGAAGGAGGTTGGCGTCGAAGCCGGCCTTGAAGGCTGGCGCCAGGACTTCGAGGTCACGACGGAAGTGAAGCGCGGCGCGGCCACGGCCCTCACGCTCGATGGCAAGGTGATCGAGGTCGACGACTTCGCGCCGATGTCGACGTCGGGCAATGGCACGATCAGCGGCGGTATCGTCGCGGTCGGCTGGGGTATCTCCGACGAGATCACCAAGATCGACGAGTACAAGGGCAAGAACGTGCGCGGCAAGATCGTGCTCGTCCACCGGTTCGCGCCGAGCGACAAGAAGCTCGAGGCGCGCGACCTCCAACGGCTCGGCGACCTTCGCAACAAGGCGTTCGTCGCGAAGCAGAAGGGTGCGATCGGCTTGATCGCGATCGACGACGGCGTGGATCTGACCGCCGCGCAGTACAAGATGCAGCCCGCGGACAAGAGGGGTCCGGGGCCCGAGCCCCGGATCGACCCGGCGGCCGACGACAAGAAGGCCCCGAAAGACCCGTGGGCGAAAGGTGGCGAGACCGAGGCGCCGCTACCGAAGCTGTCGGCGGCGGAGCAGCAGGCCGGCATCCCGATCCTCGTGATCACGCGCAAGGCGGGTAGCGAACTGCGCAAGGGTAACCACACCGCGAAGCTCACCGTCGCCCTCGAGCCCGTGCGTGCGAAGACGCAGAACATCGTCGGTGTCTTGAAGGCCGGCGCGGCCACCAAGCTGCCGGGCATCATCGTCGTCGGGGCGCACCTCGATCACCTCGGGCAGGGCGGGCCGTCGGCGCTCGATCCCGGCACCGTCGCTCCTCACAACGGCGCCGATGACAACGCGTCGGGCATCGCCGGTCTCCTCGAGGTCGCGCGGACGCTCGGCGCGAAGAAGAACGAATTGCAGCGCGATGTCTACTTCGTCGCGTTCTCGGCCGAGGAGATGGGCACGCTCGGCTCCGAGCACTACGTCAAGCATCCACCGACCAAGGAACCGATCGTCGCGATGCTCAACATGGACATGATCGGCCGCATGAAGATGAACCAGTTGTTCGTCAACGGCGGTGACTCGGCGAAGGAGTGGAAGGAGATCGTCGAGCCGATCTGCGCCACGCACAAAGTGGCCTGCCACGTCGCGGGCTCGGGCTACGGCCCGTCGGATCACATGCCGTTCTACATCGCCGGCGCACCCGTGCTGTTCATGTTCACGGGCAGCCATCGCGAGTACCACACGGCGAAGGATGACGCCGATCTCATCAACTCGATCGGCGGCGCCAAGGTCGCGGCGATCACCGCCGACACCGCGGTCGCCGTCGCGAACCGTCCCGGCAGCCTCAGCTACGTCAAGTCGGCGAACGACCAGGCGATGGGCGGCGACGTGCGCAAGCGCGGTGCCTCGCTCGGCACGGTGCCGGCCTACGCGAATGATCCGAACGCGCCGAAGGGGATGACGCTGCAGGATGTCGTTCCCGACGGTCCCGCGGCGAAGGCCGGCCTCAAGGCAGGCGACCGGATCATCCAGCTCGGCACCGCCGAGATCTCGAACGTCGCCGATCTGATGATCGTCCTCGAGACGGCGAAGCCGGGCACCGAGATCAAGGTCACCTTCGTGCGCGACAACAAGATCCAGCAAGCCACCGCGACGTACGGCGTGCCGCGCGGCAGACGTTAAGGAACGTCGGTCGGTTCGGCCGCGATGCCGAAGAGCTTGTCCCGATCCTCGTCGAGCGAGAAGTCGGTGACATCGAGGTCGGCGCCGATGCCCGAGATCCGGGCGGTCAGGGCGCCACCCGGCAGCTCGAGCAGCGATGGGATCAGCACGTCCGTCGAGTCGTCGAGCACGGTGAGCTCGAGGACGATCTCGTTCAGTGCGTCGCGATACTGCACCTGATGGATCTTTGCGCCGGCGACGGGCTCCCAGGCGGCGCCGGCCCGATCGGCAGTCACCCCGGTTGGCGGAACCAGCCAGTCACCCGCGACGAGTGCGGGATTGGTCTCGCCCCGCTGGATCAAGATGCTCTGCGCACCTTGGTCGCCGGCGGACGTCTGCGACACCGCGGTCAATCGATACGTGCTCGCACCGAACACGCTCGGCTTCGGCACCGGCACGGCATCCGCGGCGCCGGCGAGGAACAGCGGTAGCTGGATCACCTCGTCGGCGGACAGCTCGATGCCGACGATCGCCGCGTTGACGGTGAGCCCCGCGGGCGGCGCACCGAAGTCGACACTGACGTCGTCGAGATTGCCGACCTCGACCTGCGTCAACTCGAGGCCCTGTTGGTTGACGCCATCCTCGACGGTGATGCCGTCGTGCGAAGCCCAGCCCATGATCGTGATGAGGTCGTCGTCGCCGCCCGGGCCTTGGGGATCGATATCGACGATCGCGGCGACCACGGTGACGGACTCGCCGGCGCGCGCGGTGAGCTGCCAGTTGCAGACGTCCCCGACCACGCCGCACACGTTGCCGTTGTTCGGCGTCGCGAGGTTGTTCGCATCATCGCCGAGTCGATCGTTCTGCGAGTAGATGACGAACGCTGCCTTCGCGTGACCTGCAGCGAGCGGCGTGACTTGATCCCATCCAGGGATCGATCCCGACAGCGTCGCCTGCGGGATGGAAGCGGCATCGAGCGAGGTCAGCGGGATCGTGACGTTCGCACCGTCGACGCCGACCCACGCGGTCGGGCGGAAGTCGTCAGCGAGCACGGCGACGGTTTGCTTGCCCGTGGCCTCGAAGGTCGCGAAGCCCTGCGCGTCGGTCTCCTTCTCGACGTCACCGACACGGACGAGCGCACCGACGATCGGTTCCTCGTCGTTGTCGATCACCGCGACGTTGACCTCTCCGTCGATCTCTCCATCGCCGATTCCACCGCCGGGGATCACCCGCGGATCGACATCGTTACCGCCGCCACACGCGGCGAGCACCAAGATCCAAGGCGTAGTCCAACGCATGCTGCCCTCCTGTAGGGCAACGATCATACGTCGTCGTCGGCCATCTCTGCGAGTTTGCTTTCGAGATCGTCGACGATGGCCTGGGACTTCGTGAGCTGCGCCTCGGCATCCTCGACCGCCGACCGCAAGCGATCGACGTCACGCTGCCGGCGCTGGACATCACCCTTCGCCGTGGCGAGCGCGGCCTCGTGGCGATGGCGCTCCGCGAGCTTCTTGTTCTTGAGCTCGTCGGCGCGACGGCGCTCCGCGGCAGCCTCGGCCTTTTCGGAAGCCGCCGCGGCGTCGGCGCGGCGCTTGTCGTCGGATTGCCCGCGCTTGCTCGGCTTGTCTTCCTCTTCGTCGTCGTCCTTCGCCTTCGGCACCGACGCCGCGAGGCCCGGAATGCCCGCGGCTTCGAAGCCCGGTGGATCGCGATCGTCCGCCAGTGCACCGGGCGGATCCGGATCGAAGTTACCGGTCGCCGCGATCGCCGACAGCGTGGTCTGGATCCGGCGCAGCGTCCCTTCGGTCGCGCTGTGGTCGGCGGCGGTCAAGATCGCGGAGGCCTTCGTGCGCAGCGCGGTCAACGCTTCGCGATGAGCAGCCGTTCCGCCGAGGTCGCCATCGCGAAGTCGCTCGGCGGTCTCGAGCAATTTCTCGAAGGCCTCGCGCTCTTGCCACCACAGCTGATTGACCGCCCACGCGGAGATCGGTGGACGGTTGATCTTGCCTAGCTTCGTCGAGCCGGCCTTATCACCGGCAGTCTTGAGCTCGCCTGCGAGGCGCTTGCGCTCGGTTACGAACGAAGCGTGCGGAGCTCGGAAAAGCTCGTGGACGGCGTCGTCAAACGTCACCATCCCATCGTATCAGCGCGCCGAGGTCAGCGGTTTCGAGCGTACCGGATGCCGATGATCACCCCGGCCACGGCGACCAACCCGAGCACACCGAGCAAGATGGGCGTGCGGTAGCGCCGCGCCGTCGCCATGATCGGCGAAGAATCTCCGTCATTGTTCTCGATCTCGCCGTTGCCGTCGACGGTGTGTTGCGAGGGTGCAGCGTGGCCCGAGCTCCACGCGGGCGGATCGCTGGCGGGGAACGAGTCCTTGCCTGCGGTGTCGATCATCCAATCCTGGTCTTTCGTCGTCATAACCTCGTTGGATGCAGTGGTCGTGCCGCGTTCGATGCTGTCTGCGAGAGCATCCCATTCGATGATGAGGGTGACGTAGTCGGGACCCTCGGAGGTGTCGACGGTAGGCGGGTGATGACTCATACCGATCGGAAGGAGCAAACGTTATGCTCGACGCCATGTCAGGGTTACCCAGGCTCGCGATCGCGACGGCAAGTGTGGCGATGGTGTTCGCGCTGACCGCGCTCGTCGTGGTGGTGACGCGCTCTCCGAATCGCTCGGAGGTGGGCTTGATCCCGTTCGAGACGCCCGCGACCGCGGCGGATGTCACGAAGCTGCGCGATCACGTGGAGGTGGTGAAGGAAGAGGCCGGGACGATCGGCGTGCGCGTCACCGACGAACGGCTGCGCCGTGCCTTGGGTCTCGAGACCGCGGACGTGATCGCCGCGATCGACGGCCGCGCGATCAAGAAGCAAACCGATGTCGGTGAGGCGGTCACCGGCGTGCGGTACCTCGAAGCGACCTCGATCTACATCGACGTGATCCGCGAGGGCGAGCCGGTCGTGCTGCGCTGGACGCTCGACGAGACGCTGCGGGGCGCCGCGCGTGCGGAGCGCGATCGAGTTCCCGATCCCACGCCGGTCGATCCGTTCGCCACCCAGCTCGGTGGGACCAGCGATCCGATCGTCGATCAGATCATCAAGGTCGACGACTTCCACTACGCGATCCCGCGCACCGTGGTCGACCAGATCCTGGCGAACCCGATGGCGATGGCGCGCGGCGCGCGGGTGGTGCCCGCGCTGTCGATGGGCAAGACTGAGGGCTTCAAGCTCTACGCGATCCGGCCGACCTCGGTGTTCGCGAAGCTCGGGTTCTCCAACGGCGATCTGGTGCGCGAGATCAACGGCTTCGCGCTCGACGGTCCCGACAAGATGCTCGAGGTCTACACGAAGCTCAGAGACGCGACTTCGCTCGAGATCGCGCTGACTCGGCGCGGTCGCGACGAGACACTCCGGATCGAGATCCGGTAAGGAACGCCAGCGCTGTCAGAGCGGTTTGGTAGTGATCTACCGTAGCCGTGAGTGACGACCTGAAAGAGTTCCTGTCGCGTGCAAGCTCGATGAGCTCGATGAGCTCGGTCGCGGTCAAGATCGCGCCGCTCGAGGACCGCAACGTCCTCGCGCATCCCGGGTGGGGCTTGCCCGCGCTGCGTGGTCGGCTCGTCGAGTTGTCGGCACGCGGCGCCGCGGCCACGCTCACGGCATCGATCGATCTGGTGATCGAAGCGCAGCGCGAAGGCGAGCCGGTCGCGTGGATCATGGGCACGGATGGCTCGTTCTATCCGCCCGATGTCGCGGACAGCGGCGTCGATCTCGCGGCACTCGTGGTGGTGCGCGTACCGGATCAGTCGGCCTCTACGCGCGCGGCCGAGCGGCTCCTGCGATCGGGTGCGTTCGGGTTGATCGTGATCGATCTCGGAGCCCTCGCGGAGATTCCGATCGCGCATCAAGGTCGGCTGGTCACGCTCGCGCAGGCACACGATGCGGCGGTCGTCTGCCTCACCGAGAAGACGGCGGAGTCGGGCTCGATCGGATCGCTGGTGTCGCTGCGTGCCGAGGCGCTGCGTGTGCGATCGCAGAGCGGGTTCGAGCTCACGCTGCGCGTGCTCAAGGACAAGCGGCGAGGCCCGGGCTTCCAGAAGACCCTGCGAGCGCGAGGACCTGCGGGATTCTGAGAACAGATCTCTCCGGATTGAACGATCTCGGGACGGTGTCCTGAACCCGTGTATTGACAGGTGATATCGAGACCTGAACAAATGTATAGGTGACGATCGCGTGCCTCGATCTGCCCGCGCTACCGCTACAGATCGTGTGGCGACGCGAACCCGCGTGGCGATCGCATCCGGTCGTCGTGATCGACGAAGACCGGCCGCAGGGCACGGTGTTGTGGGCCTGCGAACGTGCGCGCTCCGCCGGTGTGTTGACCGGGCAGCGCTACGCGCATGCACTCGGATTATGTGCCGGCGTGCGAGCACGCGTGGTGCCGCCGGAGCAGATCGAAGCCACCACCGTCGAGCTGCGCGCGATGCTGCATCGGTTATCGCCGCGCGTGGAGCCCGGCGAGCCGGGCACGCTGTGGCTCGATGGCGATGGGCTCGAACGAATCTTTCCTGATGCCGGCACGCGTCGCGGTGAAGCATGGGCCGAGGCGATCTCGCGCGCGATCGAGGCGATCGGATTTCGCGGTGCGGTGGTCGTCGGGTTCTCGCGGTTCGCGACGTATGCGATCGCGCGCGCACTCCGCGATGGCGTGGTCGTTCTGGCATCACCGGTCGAGGAGCAACAGCGAGCGAGTCGCGTGCCACTCGCGCGACTCGACGTCGAACCCAAATTGCGCGATGCCCTCGCACGGCTCGGCGTGACATCGCTCGGCGAGATGGTGCGGTTGCCGGGCGGCGGCATCCTCGAGCGATTCGGTCGCGACGCATATCGGCTCTACCAGCTCGCGGCGCAGGAGCGCTGGGATCCGCTGGTGCCGGTGGCACCACCCGAGGCTCCCGACGAACGGATGTTGCTCGACGACGACGAGCACGATGTCGAGCGGTTGATGTTCTTCCTCAAGCCGCCGGTCGATCGGCTGCTCGATCGGCTGGCCGAGCGTGGTCGCGCCGTCACCGCGCTGCACGTCGAGCTCTCGCTCAAGCGCACGATCAAGGATATCGAGGTGCGCTCCGATTGCATCAAGCCCGCCGCACCCACACTCGACGGGCGTGCGTTGCTCCGGCTCGTCCATCTCCGGCTCACCAGCATGCCGCCCACGGCGCCGATCAACGCGATCCGCGTCTGGGCCGACGACATCGCCGCGACCCGCGAGCAGCTCGCGTTGTTCGCGTCGAAGCCGCGCCGCGATCTGCGCGCTGCCGATGAAGCGATCGCGCGCGTGCGTGCCGAGCTCGGTGACGATGCGGTGGTGCGCGCGGTGCTGCGCGACGGCCATCTCCCCGAAGCGAGCTTTGGCTGGGAGCGCCTCGTTCACGTCGAGAAAGCCGCGCCGGTAGAGAAGCTGATCCGCCCGCTGATCCGGCGGATGCTGACACGCCCGCGTGCCCTGCCACCGCAGGCACGGCAGGTGCGCGACGACGGCTGGTTGCTCTCCGGTCTCGAGCAAGGCGCGGTGGTGCGGATCGTAGGGCCGTACGTGATCAGTGGTGGCTGGTGGGCGCGCGAGCTTCATCGCGAGTACCACTTCGCGGAGCTCCGGCGCGGCGACTGCTTGTGGGTGTATTACGACCGCGAGCGCCGGCGGTGGTTCTGGCAGGGCGCGGTCGAGTGATCACTTCGCGGCGGCGCGGATCGAGGGTCACGGCGACGTCCAGCTCGACCATGGGGAGCGGATCACCGCGCGTGTCGGAGTCTCTCGATGTCACTCGGCGCGGGGTGGACGAGGACGTGCCCGGCATCACCGTCGACGGCAACCAAGTCCTCTGGTCGGACCCACGCGAACAAACCCGAGACGTCACTCACGCACGGCAACCGCGCTGCGCGCGCGATCGCGATGGCTGTCGGTGTGATCGCGTCGCTCGCGACCAGCGCAGAGGCACCGCGACCTACTGCGACGACGGCGGCGTAGGCCCCGATGCGATCGGCGATCCACACGCCGCCGGGACGCAGCGTGCGCGCATCGCCGAGCAGGGCGCAGAGCTCCTCTAGTTCGAGCTCCGCGTGCATGGTCTCCATCCCACGGCTCTCGAGCCGCTGCGACGCACGCGCGTACTCCTTCGCGACGACGCGCAAGGCACTCGGTCGATCCGCCACCGCTGCGAGCTGGTCGCGTAGCCGCGCATCGCACAGCGCGAGTGCGAAGCGGTCGAGGGCGGCACCGATCGCCGGATCGGTGGCCTCGGCGAGCTTCTTCATCGCGCGACCGAGATCGTCGCGCAGGCGTCCGAAGCCGCGCTCGAACTGCGGATCGTCGGGATCGCGAGCGACGCGCTCGAACGCGGTCGCCGTCGGGATCGCGGCGATGCGACCGAGCACCACACCGCCGACGTGCGGCGTTCCATCGAGGCGTGCCGAGCGCAACGCGGACGCACGGCGGCGTTCGATCGCGAGGGTGACCGGCGCACCGAGTGCGGTGGCGAGCGTGACCTCATCGGTGGCGAACGGCCGATCGCTCCGCTGCAGCACGAGCACGCCGATCGTCGCGCCGCCGCCGATCAACGGCACGCCGGCGAACACGGGATAGCGCTCCTCGCCAAGGCCGGGCACGTGCTTGTACGAGGTCTCGGTCGCCGCGTGGGCCGCCGAGATCGGGCGCATGCACTCGGCCACCAGCCCGGTGATGCCTTCGCCGACCGCGAGCGACGTCGCGCCGACCGCGCTCGCTGGAAACCCGACATTGCCGCGCATCACCAGGCGATCGTTCTCGGTGACGTAGATGCTGACGATCTCGACGCCGGTGATCGATGCGATCTGAGCGCACATCGCGTTCAGCATCTCCTCGATCGCGCCGTCGTGCCCGGCGAGCTCGATCAGCCGGAGGATGCCATCGACGCCGCGATCACCGCGGTGGTGGACGTGGATGATCGATCTTGTCGGCATGATCGAGCTTGGCATCACCGATGTTTCCCCCGCGTTTCCGAGCCGTAAGCGTTCGCTGCAGACGGGCCGCGCGAAGCTGGGCGGTCCG
>JBBQJJ010000279.1:0-11613 GCA_038325805.1 Haliangiales bacterium | reverse complement strand
ACAGATGCTGGCGGTCGTCGAGTACAGCGGCGTCGCGCCGGCACCGACAGCGGCATCGTCCACGGTCGCGCACAGCGCTTGGTAGGCGTAGAGGTCGCTGTTGTTCGACGTCGGGATCGTCCACGAGATCTCGATCGAGTTCTCGCTCCCCGCTGCGCGGATATCGTCGGGAAGGGGCGGCGGCTTGGTGTCGAAGCCGCTGACGTCCGTGTACTTCATCAGGTTCGACAGATCGAGCGGCCGCACGCTGAACACGTCGCGATCGCCGTCCTGGTTCGAGTCGAGGACCAACCAGACATTCGCGAGGCCGCCATCGAGCTGATTGCACGCCGCCATCGCATCAGCGGGCCTCGGATTGATCAGATCGAACAGCGGAACCTCGATGAAGGTGTCGCCGGGCGAATTGATGATCGCGTCGATATCGCCTGGCGCATTGGCGTTCGCGACCACGTGACAGTTGATGGCGAACGTCTCGTCCCGATCGCACTCGGTACCGACGACAACTTCGGAGGAGATGGTCCGGTTGGTCGCCTGCGTGAGGGTGAGCTGGTAGTACAGCTTGGTATCGACGTCGGCGGCGCCGAGCGCGCTACACGTGCAGGCAGCGAGGTTGAGGTGCTGGCGAAACTCCTCGCCATCCTTGGGCTCGCGGAGCTCGCCGTCGGGGCTGAACCCCTCTCGGATGTCGACCTCGGGCCATCCGAGCGTTGCTCCGGTGTCACCGATCACGTCGTCAGCCTGCGCGTGCGCGCCGACCAAACTCACCAGCCCGAAGGCAATCAACGAACGAAGCATGGGCGGCGTCATGTTTTGCAAGGGCAAGGCCGTCGCGGGAGGTCTGTGGCCTCGTCGACATCCGTCGATATCACGCGCAGATACGTGCATCAACAATCCAGCCGTTGCCTTGCGACCGAGCGCACGGATGCCATTCTGGCAACCCCACGCGGTTAGCTGGCCTTCTTGGCCTTCGCGACGTCTTTGAGGGTCTGCTTGATCTGCGCAGCCAGCCCCTCGGCCTTGTCCTCGACGGTGGGATCTCGCCGGCCACCCCACTCGGCGGCGTAGTAGAGCTCGATCAGCTCGGCGACCGGCTGCTGTGCGGGGTGTCCGGCCAGCTTGCCGGCCAGCTCGCGCGGTGTGGTCCCGGCGCTGCGGGCGAACCCGGCCTTGGTGAGCTGCTTGGCGACGCCGTCGTAGATCGCTGCGACGGATGTGCGTTTGCGATTCGACCTGGCCACGCGTAGTTCGGGCGGAAGCTTCGCCTTCCTGCGGCGGCGACGGCGCACGAGCAGCGCGATCAACCCGAACCCGAGCGGTGTGCTGATCGGCCAGTACTCGACGGCGAGATCCTTGAGCCAGAGCACCCCATCCTTGACGAAGGTCGCCGCGGTCTTGAGCGCCCGCCCGATCGACTTGAAGAGCGACAGCTGCGAGACCAGGTCGTACTCGATCACCCACTTGGTCCACTGGAAGCGCAGCGTGTCGAGGAACCGCGACATCTTCGCGCGCCACCCGGCGTCGCCGCGGCCCAGCAGATCGTCGGAGTTGCCGGGCGGGGTCGGATCGAAGGTCACCCACACGCCGTCGCCACGGACGCCAGGAAAGAACACCTCGTCCCACGAGTGTGCGTCGCCGGCGCGCACCGCGATGTAGCTCTGATACTCGTTCCACTCGCCGCCGAGGAAGCCGTTGACCTGCCGGACCGGGAGGTCGACCGCGCGCGCGAGGACCGCGAACGCCGACGCGAAGTACTCGCAGTGACCCTTCTTGCGCTCGAACAAGAAGAAGTCGATCTGTTCGTTATCCGAGTCCTCGAGCTCGAGCGTGTACGTCAGGTTGGCGGCGAGCCACTGCTTGATCGCGATGGCCTTGTCGTACGTCGTCGGCGCATCCTTGGTGATCTGCTTCGCGAGATCGCGCGTGCGCTGCGTGATCTCCTTCGGCAGCTGCAGATAGACGCGGAAGTTGTCGGGGAGCTTGCCGGTGGCGCCGCGCAGCTCGTCGGGGCTCGGCGATCGCAGATCCGAGTACACGGTGTAGTGCAGCGTGGTGCCGTGATCGAGGCGGACCTCGTCGTTCTTCTCGGTCACGTTGCGCCGCCGCATCGCATGCGCGTACTCGACGATCCGCGGGTTCGACGCACCGAACAGCACGTTGGAGTCGAGCGGCTCGAGCCAGATCTCTTGCTTCACCGTGCTGGCGGCGAGGCGCTCGATCTCGACGACGGGGAGCTGGGGACCGGCCCACAGCAACACCCGGCGATCGCGGGTCGGCGAGACGGTGGTCTGTCCTGGCTCGAGCGTCTGATTGGTCGGCGGGGCGGTCTCGCTGCGCGACCACTGACCGCTCTCGTACTTGTCGAACGCGACGCCCCGCCAGTGGAGCTCCGGTGCGTCGCGCGCGCCGTACCGGCTGTCGATCTCGACGCGCATCACCACGGTCGAATCCTTCTTGATCACGCCGTGGCCGCCGAGCTTCACTCCGTCGGAGAACCCGGCGAGCGTCAGGCCGCCGCGGCTCTTGAGGAAGAAGCCGATGCCGACGCGGGGAAGCGCGAGGAACACGACCGCTGCACCGATGAAGACGCCGAACGACAGCAGGCCAGTGCCGAGGAAGAACCGACCACCCACGATCCGTCGCGAGTCGAGGATCCGGCGGACCTCGACGCGCTCGCTCGCGCGATCCGCAGCGTGCTTGACGAGCAGGTTGTCCTCCATCTCGCGGCGCAGGTGGAACAGCGTCAGGGCCCACGTGACCGTGATCACGAAGCCGAAAAAGAACAGGCCGTACGTCAGATCGGGATTGAGCACCGAGCCGGCGACCAGCATCAGGAACGACAGCAGGTAGATCTGCTGCCAATCGCGCGCGGCCTTGCGGTTGAACGCCTTGACCACCGTCAACCAGATCAAGAACTCGGCGCCGACGTAGAGAAAGTCGAGCGTGACGACCGCCGACAGCAGGCAGTACGCGAACACGAAGATCGACAGCACCGTCCATACCCAGCTCCAGCGCTCGAGCTTGATCCGCGGCGCTTCCCACCACCACGAGATCAGGAACGCGACGATGCCGCCGTAGCTGATCGCGGGTGACAGCTGGCCGCCGCCGATCAACGCGAAGTAGCAGAACATGACGACGAGGTACGTCGACACCTTGTGGGCGACCGCGAACCTCATACGTCCATCACCGTGGTCGCCGACGGGCGATTGTCCGACGGCACGGCCTTCGCGATCACCAGCACGCTCTCGACGCGCGCCGGGATCGGCGCGAACACGTCGTCCTCGGCGGCGTACGGCAACAGCGCGAGCGCACGCAGCAGCTTCGCCTCGTGCATCCGGCCGACGCCCGCGGGCACGTGCAACCCACGCGCGCACAGCTCGACGGTCCAGCCGACCTCGAGGTAGGTCGCGGCCAAGCTCGCGGCGACGCTGATCGCTCGCTCGACGCCGGTGACCAGCGTCTCGAGATCCGGCGTCAGCGCGTTGTCGGTGACGGCTTCGCGCACGTGCTTTGGCAACGCATTGTCGACACCAATCACCACGCGGCGTGCGAGCTCGTCCTCGTACTCGCGCACGAGCAACCGGCCGGTGCGTGCCGACGAGCGCCAGTGGACATCGCGTCGATCATCACCGGTGCGGCGCTCGCGGAGCCCGAAGAACTCGCCACGGCGACCGAGCCGATTCGCGATCGCATCGCCGGTGCTCGTCGACTTCGGAGAGGGGCGGGGCACGGTGACGCGCGCCGGATAGACCAGGACCTCGAGTGGCGCGTCGATGTCGCGCGACTTGCGAAACAGGGCGAAGGGAAACTTGGTCGCGAGCCGGTACCCCGACAGCTCGTAGAGGCCGCGCTTGCCGAAGGTGTGCCGATAGCTCGTGCGCTGCGACTTCGCGGCGGGGATCTTGAGGAAGTAGCACCGCTTGTCGAGCGGCGTCCCGTTCATCACATCCTCGACCTCGATCGAGAACGACGCCCGGTTCGGTTTCATGTTCTCGATCACGACCTCCATCAAGAACGGCTCGTTCGCGTAGACCCGACTCGGTGGTCGTCGATCGACGGAGAGCTTCTTGAGGGTCATCTCCGAGAGGATGCCGCTCGCGATGATGAAGCTCAGCAACCAGCCGAGCAGGAGGTAGAGGAGGTTGTTGCCCGTGTTGATGGCGGCAAACCCGACGCCGACGGAGAGCAACACGATGACGCGGCCCTCGCGCGTGAACCGCAACCGGCGCGGTGGGCGCAGTCGTCGCCGGAGGCGAGACCAGAAGCTCATGTTCAGGTCGGGACGGCGACCCGGTTGACGATCTCGGTGATCACGCGCTCCGCATCGACGCGCGCGCGACCGAGCGAATCGTGGACCTGCGACAGCGTCACGCGGTGCGCGAGGCACGGCACGGCGAGGCTCTTGATGTCATCGGGAATCACGAAGTCGCGGCCCGCGGCGAGGGCAGCGGCCTGCGCCGCGCGGTGCCAGGCGAGTGCACCGCGCGTGGACACGACGACGCACTCACCGATTCCTCGACGATGGTCCTCGCGTAGTCGGTGAGTGCGTCGTCGACGCGGATGGTCTCGACGCCCTCCTGGAGGGTGCGCACGGTCTCGAGATCGATGACCGGCGACAGCTTCGCGACCGGATCCCCGCCGGTGCGATCGCGCAGCAGCTCGCGCTCGACGGCCTTCGCCGGGTAGCCGATCGAGATCCGCAGCAGGAAGCGATCCATCTGCGACTCGGGCAGTGGATACGTGCCGTAGTGCTCGGCCGGGTTCTGCGTGGCGATCACCATGAACGGCGACTCGAGCGTGTGCGTGGTGTCGTCGACGGAGACGTGGCCTTCGCTCATCGCCTCGAGGAGTGCCGACTGGGTGCGCGGCGTGGTCCGGTTGATCTCGTCGGCGAGGATGAAGTTCCCGAAGATCGGCCCGCGCTTGAGCTCGAACACCTTGCCGCTCTGGTCGTAGATCGAGACGCCGACGATGTCGGACGGCAGCAGATCCGACGTGAACTGGATGCGGCGGAACGTGCCGCCGAGCGAGGCGGCGAGGGCGCGTGCGAGCGTGGTCTTGCCGACGCCAGGGATGTCCTCGATCAGGAGATGTCCGCGCGCGAGCAGCGCGACGACGGCCGCCCGGATCGCCTCCGGCTTGCCCTTGACCACCGTCGCGACGGTATCCTCGAGCTTGCGCACGGCACCGATATCGGTCGACGAGATCGGAGCTGGCGCCACCACGAGCGCCGAGTATAGCCGCAAATCTCGCGAGGCTGCCGAAACGACAACGGGGACCCCACTGGGGATCCCCGGTCACTACCCGATCGTGGGTTCGGGACTAGTCGCTGCGCAGGCTCATCAGGAGCCGCAGCACGTACCAGAACAGCGTCACCACCGTCGAGAACAGCATCATGGCGGCGGCCACGTACATGGTGGGCGGGAAGTCCCGCATCACGCTGCTGGTCTGGTAGAGGATGTAGCCCGCCATCAGGAAGATCATGAAGCCGGCGAACAACCCGCCGAGCGAGAACCCGAAGATGATCGCCGCGATGATGATGCCGATCGCGGCCATCGAGCCGACGGCCAGGATCCCACGCATGAAGGAGAAGTCCTTCTTCGAGATGAACACCGTCAGCGTCAGCCCGACGAAGATCGCCAGCGTGATGACGATGGCCTGGGTCAGGATCTCGACCGCCGCGCCGTTCATCACCGGCACCATGTGACCCGCGCGAATCATCGCGGCCTGGTCCGCGGTGTAGTGGCTGAACTTCAGCATCAGGATCCAGAACAGCGGCTGGAACAGGAAGGCGTACGCGCCAATACCGAGCGCGAGGCCGCCGTACTGGACGCCGCGCGAGGTGTTGTGCTGGACCATCCAGTTCGCGACGAACAACGCGCCCATCATGAGCACCATCATTCCGAGCATGCCGAACATGCTGCCGCCAAACACGGTGGCGAACTTCCAGCTCACCTCGGGCGCGAACTTGAGGAGACTGCCGCAGATGCCGGCGAACGCGAGCAGCGCGATGCCGAGGTGTGCGTACGTCTTACGCAAGAAGGTGACGCGGTCACTGACGCCGAGCGTGGCGACGGCACCTTCGATCGGACGGCGGTTCTGAGCTTGTGCAAATGCCATGATGTCTCCTAGTGACTGGCTCCCGGTGAGGTCATTTGTAGCACGACCTACCTGTGCGCAACACCGCAGCGATGCGCACGACCTCGACGCAAGACCGCTCGATCCGACCATTTGACCGGGGAACCCGAGGTCGGTTGCGACAACGAGTCCCGCTCGATCTTGACGGGATGGACGAGCGAGGGACCGGCCTCATCGCCCCAGGGGACCACCCACCCGGCGTCGCGACCGGTGCGGAGCTCGCGGCGCTCGAGCTCGAGCGGGGGCGCGACCTTGTTCGAGACCTCGATCGCGAGCTCGCCGGCCGGGCCACGTGTGATCACCCGTGTCTCGTCGACCACGACGCGATGGCGCCGGACCTCGTAGCGGACGTAGCGGTGCGCCGTCCACGCCGGACCGCGGGCTTCGAGATCGCACGCGATCGCCCACCAGCACGGCACACCATCGCGGAGCACCGCGATCCGCCAGAGCACCTAGGGATAGCTCCATGACAGGAGCGGGACGACCGCGATCCGGAGCTGTTCGACGTGAAACGCGAACAGCGAGATCCGGCCGCCGTCATGGGCGAGGCCGGCAGGCAGCGCGACCCGCGCCGGATCGAACGTGCCGGCGAGCTCGATCGTGACACGCTCGGTGCCGCTGAACCGGAAGTCGCTCACATCAGTCTCTCGATCACCCAGAGCAGCGCGATCGAGACGGCGAGCGTGGGGATCGTCAGCAGCACGCCGACCCGGATGAACATCGCCACGCTCACCGCGACGTCGTGCTTGCGCAGCAGGTCGTACCAGAGCAGCGACGCGAGCGAGCCGATCGGCAGCAGGCGGGGGCCGAGGTCGCCGCCGATCAGCGCCGCGAACGCGTGGCTATCGCCGCCGCCGATTCGATCGAGGGCGAGCGCGTTGAGGACCGACATCGGGTGGTTGTTGAGCAGCGCCGAGCCGAGCGCGGAGGTCACACCGATCGTCGCCAGCGGCGCGTCGCTTTGGTACAGCGTGGTCAGCCAGTCGACGACACCCACGCGATCGAGCGCGGTCGCGAGCACGAACACGCCGACGAGGAATGGAAAGATCGGCCACGCGATGCCACCGGCGAGCTGCCGCAGCGAGTGCCCGGCCTGCAGGCTGACCGCGACGCAGATCGCCCCACCGACCGCGGCGATCGGCCACAGCTCGATGCCGAGGTACGACATCACGGGGTACGCGACGAGCACGCTCAGCACGGTCGCGAGCACGCCGATCGCACCGCGCTGCAACGGCGGCTGTGCGGGCCACGCCCCGAGCGCCGGGGACTGATCGGACAGCGCCTCGCGAAACACGAAGGCGAGTACCGCGTACGCGACGATCCAGCCCGCGATCGCGATCGGGATCATGGTCAGCGAGTACGTGTTGAAGCCGATGCCGACGTGATCCGCGAAGATCAGGTTCATCGGATTCGAGATCACGAACGGTGCGACGCCGGCGCTCGCGAACACCGCGACGACGAACGGCACGACGAACTTCGGATGCCGCTTCGGGTACACGGTGCGGAGCAGTGCGAGCACCGTCGGTGTCATCAACAGGATCGCCGCATCGTTCGACAGCACGGCCGCGACCAGCGCCGAGGCGACGAACGTCCAGCGAAACGCATGCTTCACCGGTCCGCGCGTGCGCGGCTCGATCAGCGAGGCGAGCCGCTCGAGCAGGCCCATGCGCTCGGCCGCCGACGTCATCGCCATGATCGACGTCAACGTGACGTACGCCTTCCACTGCGCATCGAGCGCGTCGACGACGTCGCCCGGCAGCGCCGCCCCGCCGAGCATCGCGATGGCCATCGCGCCGAGCGCTCCGAACGTCGGTCCCGCGCCGTGTGGACGCCACCCCACGGCCGCCACCAGCACGACGAGCGCGATCGTGAGGGCAACCGCAGCAACCACGAGCCGTCACGATCGCACGGTGCCGGCCGGAGAGGGGCACTACAGCTTCATTTTGGTAGTCGGTCGCAGGTCTCCAGCCGCGCGAGGGCGCGGTCAGCGATGCACCCCTCGCATCCTCGGAGCCGCGGATGTTAGCGGCTCGCCTTGAGCTTCTTGATCTCGGCGATGAGCTCGGGGACCGCCTTCTCCCACTCGGCGACCAGCCCGTAGTCGGCCACCTGGAAGATCGGCTCGTCCTTGTTCTTGTTGATCGCGACGATCGTCTTGCTGCCCTTCATGCCCGCGAGGTGCTGGATGGCACCCGAGATCGCGACCGCGAAGTAGAGGTTCGGCGCGACGATCTTGCCGGTCTGACCGACCTGCCAGTCGGCGGGGACCATGCCGGCGTCGGTGGCCGCGCGCGACGCGCCCATCGCGGCGCCGAGCAGATCGGCGAGCTCCTCGAGGACCTTGAAGTTCTCGCCAGTCTTCATGCCGCGACCACCGGAGACGACGACCTTCGCGTCGCCGAGATCTGGCCGGTCGGACTTCTGCGCGTCGAGCCGCTCGAACTTCGCACCGAACGCGTTCAGTTCGCCCGCGGCCGAGGCCGTCACGGTGCCCGCGCTGCCGAGCTCCGCGGCCGGCTCGAACTCCGACTGGCGCGGCGTCACGCAGATGATCGGCGTGCTGATCTGGATTGTCGAGTATGCGTTGCCGGCGAGGATCGGGCGAATGAAGGTGTCCTTCGCCGTGGTCTTCGCGATGTCGGACGCCATGCCGGCATCGAGCAGCGCCGCGACGCGCGGGATCAGATCCTTGCCGAGCGACGTCGCCGTGGCCGTGACGACCGTGGCGTTGTTGGCCGTGGCTTCACGCGCGACGATCGGTGCGTAGGTCTCGGCGAGGTAGTTCGCCAGGCCGCTGTCATCGACGGTGATCACCTTCGTCGCGTACTTCGCGGCCGCCGCACTGGCACCGGCAGCGCCGGCACCGATCAGGAGGAGGATCACTTCGCCACCGTGGTGGGTGGCGGATTCGCGCGCGAACGCGATGTTGGAGAGCGCGCTGGAGCGCAGCGCAGCGCCTTGGAATTCACAAACTGCGAGGACGTTTCCCATGGTCAGTCTCCTAGAGAGCCTTCGCTTCGTCGGCGAGCTTCTTCACGAGGGTGGGGACATCGGGGACGAACTGACCGGCCGTGCGTGGCGGCGGCAGCGTCACCGACAGCTCCTTGATGACAGCCTTCGGCTCCGCGCCGAAATCGCCGAGCTTCTTGACGTCCATCGGCTTCTTCTTCGCGGCCATGATCCCCTTGAGGGACGGCAGGCGCGCGCCTTCGCCGGAGTAGTTGTGCGTCGCCGGCGTGACGCCATTCTTCACCGAGTGTGTCGCGACGATCCGGAGATCGACGGTGACCACCGCGGGGAGGTTGACGCTCTTGTACTCGACACCGCCATCGACCTCGCGGCCGACGAGGAACGACTTGTCGCCGGTCTTTTCGATCGATGCCGCGAACGTCGCCTGCGGCCAGCCGAGCTTGCCGGCCAGCATCTGACCGACCTGGTTGGCGTCGCCGTCGACGGCCTGTTTGCCCATGATGACGACGTCGGGCTTCTCGGCCTCGATCACGCCCTGGAGCACCTTGACGACGACGAGCGCGTCGATCTCTTCGTCCTTGGTGACGACGTGGATCGCGCGATCCGCGCCCATCGCGAGCGTGGTGCGGATTTCTTTGGCGGCATCGTCGGGCCCTAGCGACACGACGACGATCTCGGAGCCGGGGAGCCGCGCATTTTCAGCGCCGTTCTCCAGCAACCGGAGCGCGGTCTCGACGGCATATTCATCGAACGTGTTGACGATCCACGACGCACCACCGAGGTCGATGTGGCCGTCCTTGATCTTTGCCTTCTGCGTCGGGTCGGGGACTCGTTTCACGGGGACCAGGATCTTCACGGGGAGTCTTTCCTTTCTGAATCTCGCGGCTTCGCCGCTACGACGAGACCGTTGAACACGAGCGCCACTACCCAATCGGCGGCGCGGACGATATCGAACTTCTTCGGACGCGTACCGGGAGTCGTCGGCGAGATCGCCGACTGCTTGAGCGGCTGTCTCGCGAGCACCCACGCGAGTGCGAGCTCGTCGAGCATCCCGAAGATCATGCGGGCCGCGACGTGCGCGGGGATCGAGTCATCGAGCTGACCCTTGTCCTGGCCCGCCGCGATGATCCCGCCGAGCGTTCGCAAGAAGTCCGCGAACTGCGGGTTCTCGTACTCCTTCATGAACTTGCTCGACTGGCGGAGCTCGATCGTGAGGACCTCGGCGGCGGCGGGCTCGTCGTGGACGAGCTTCAAGTACGCGCGAATGAAGGCGCGGAGCTGCTCGGCGGGCTTCGCTGGCGGGACACGAGCGATCGCCTCGCGGAGCGCGGTGTTGACCTGCTCCATCCGCGACTCGAACAGCGAGATCAGCAGGTCATCCTTGCTCTTGAAGTAGAGGTAGATGGTCCCATCGGCGACGCCCGCATCCTTCGCGATCTCGGAGACGCGCGACGCGAAGAACCCGCGCTTCGCGAACACTCGTTCGGCCGCCGACAGGATGCGAACGCGCTTGTCGCTCGCCTTGTCGGTGGCTGAATGAACCGTCATTCAGTGGAATCGATACCGTCCATGACGCGCTTCGTCAAGCTGGGCACGGGTTGAAATCACGTCACACGTGCACTACAACCACGACGTGTCAACTGTACGGATTTCGAAGGCTTTCATCTTGGCCTTGTTGGCGACACCGCTGCTGATGGGCGGTGCGTGCGAGAAGAAACCAGACAAGCCGATCGACACGGGGCCGATCAACGCGCTCGACCGTGGATCGAACGATGCGACGACCGGCGTCGGCAGGCCCGTCGACACCACGCCGCTCAAGGACATCGACGTCGGCAAGCTCGACAGCGACAAGCAGCAGACGTTCTACAAGCTGGTCGGCGCGCTGAAGTCGCCGTGCGGCAAGAACGAGAGCCTGCGCAAGTCGTACACCGACGACACCGCGTGCAAGCGCGCGCCGTTCGCGGTGCGCTACGTGACGACGATGCTCGAGGACGAGTTTCCCGAGGACAAGATCCGCGAGGACTACGTCGCGAAGTACGAGAAGCCGCGGATGGTCAAGCTCGACGTCTCGAAGGCGCCGCGCGTCGGCACCGACGACGCTCCCGTGCAGATCGCCGAGTTCTACGACTACGCGTGCCCGCACTGCAAAGAGTTCAAGCCGATCCTCGACGCGATCGTGCAGCAGTTCGACGGCAAGATCTCGGTGCACTACATGATGTTCCCGCTCGGCCACTGGCCCGAGAGCAAGAGCGCCGCACAAGCCGCGCTCGCCGCCTCGCAGCTGGGCAAGTTCAAGGAGATGCACGCGCTGCTGTTCGCGAAGTCTCCCGCGCACAGCAAACAGGACGTCATGGGGTACGCCGCGCAGCTCGGCCTCGACATCGCGAAGTTCGACGCGGCCTACACCGCCGCCGGCCCGCAGGTCGACACCGACAAGGTCCAGGGCAACACGGCCGGCGTCGAGTCGACGCCCTCGATCTACTTCAACAACCGCAAGTTCGAGGGCCC
>JBBQJJ010000278.1:0-11676 GCA_038325805.1 Haliangiales bacterium | reverse complement strand
GCCGACGGGCCGTCCGCAGATCCAGATCGAGGACGACGCAGCTGGGCGGGTGACGATGCGCACCGCCGATCCGAAGGTCGCGAGCGGCAAGGTCGAGGTCGCGAACCTGACCGACGCCGAGACGTCCGCGCTGCACGCGCGCATGGAGCCGCTGCCCGATGTCTCGGCAGGAAGCGCGCACGCCCCGATCGTTCGCGCACCTAGCGCGGCCCCGTCGTCGGCGGGAGGCACCAACCCGATCGCGTTCGTCGTGCCGACCGGCAAGGCCGTGACCGATGCGCCGATCGCACCGGGCAAGCTCCAGACGCCGCTGCAGGCTCCGCAGATCACCCCGCGAGACGAGGTTCGCTTGGAGTCCGAGATCCGCGTGCGGTTCTCCGAGCCGATGATCCCGATCGCCGCCGTCGGCACCGTCGCCACGCCGAGG
Organism: Haliangiales bacterium; assembly: GCA_038325805.1. Lineage (GTDB taxonomy): Bacteria > Myxococcota_A > Polyangia > Haliangiales > Haliangiaceae > JABFXX01. The sequence goes on along the minus strand of JBBQJJ010000278.1, from coordinate 11,249 downwards.
ATCGACATCCGTCCCGCGGTGCGGGGCAGCTGGCGATGGATCGATACCCGCGTCATCCAGTTCACGTCCTCACCCCGATTGCCGCAGGCGACGGAGTTCGAGGTGACCGTGCAACCCGGCGTCGAAGCCATCAGCGGCGCGAAGCTCGCCACCGCGGCCTCGCAGAAGTTCTCGACACCGCCGATCCAGCTCGCAGGAACGTACCCGCGCGATCCGATCCGTCCAGACTCGCCGATCGCCGTGCGCTTCGATCACGACGGCGATGCGAGCAAGCTCGCGGCGAAGCTGCGCGTCACGGCGAACAAGCGACCGCTGGCCTTCAAGGTCCTCGACCTCGACGCGGCGAAGGCGCTGTGGGCACGCGATCCGAGCAAGCCGTGGGACGCGAAGAAGGCGGAGCTGCTACCGAAGCGCGTCGTCGTCCTCGCACCGGCCGCCGGAGCGTGGCCCGCCGGCACCGAGCTGACGATCGTCCTCGACAAGAACGCGCCCTCGGCGGAAGGCCCGCGCCTCTCGAAGGAGACGACGCGCGCCAGCGTCGACGTGGTGTCCCCGTTCACCCTGCGCGGCATCGCGTGCCAGCAGAACCCGAATGTCTACGAGGAGCCCAAGCCGCGGATGACCGGCCAACGCTGTCCCGCGGACGGCTACCTCAGCGTGCAGCTGTCGAACGCCGTCGCCGAGAAGACCTACCGCGCGGAGAAGTTTCAGATCGCCGGCCTGCCGTTCGAGGACCACAACCTGAGCGGCAACGACGTCGGGATGGCGACGCCCAAACCGGTCGGCCGCGGCTATCAGATCAACGTCGGCGACGGGCTCGAGGACATCTACGGTCAGCCGCTCGTCGGCGCGCGCGCGCTGTCGTTCGTCACCGGTCCCGAGCAGTTCTATCAATCGCTCCAGGCGCACGCCGGACTCCACGTTCTCGACCCACGCTTCGAGATCCCGCAGTGGGTGGTCCACGCCACCTCGGTGTCGTCGGTGCGCGTCCAGCTCTATCAGGTGGCGCCGAAGGACTACTTCGCGTTCACGGCCTTCGAAGCAGATCCGAAACTGGCTCCGCCGGGCAAGAAGATCTTCGACGAGACGCACACGGTTGGCGGCCGCTACACCAGCACGCTGCGCGCCGATCTACGCCCCGCACTCAAGGATGGCTTCGGGCACGTGATCGCGGTGGCGAACGTCGTGTCGTCGCCTGGCAACCCGCGGATCGATCGCGTTGCCGCGTGGATCCAGGTCACGCACATGGGTGCGTCGGCACGCATCGATGCCGAGAAGATCAGCGCGTTCGTTCACGAGCTGTCGCCGAACACGAGCTTCCTCGCACCCCGCGCCGGCGTCGACGCCGCGCTGGTCGTCGAGGGTAAGGGCGAACAAGCGCAAGGCACGAGCGATGCGAACGGCAAGGTCGCCCTCCAGCTGTTGCCGCGCCTCGCTCGACAGCCGAACGTCGACCATCCGCGCGCGTTGCTCCGGCTGAGCGCCGGCGCCGACACCGCGTTCGCCGTGTTCGACCGCTACGAGAAGACGCAGCGCGTGAACGATGCGCTGTGGTACGTGACCGACGATCGCTTCACCTACAAGCCGGGCGAATCGGTCTACGTCAAAGGCTGGGTGCGGTGGACGCACAACGGCCCGAACCCCGACCTGGTGTTGCCGAAACCCGGCGAGACCATCGCGTTCACACTCGTCGATTCGCGTGGCTCGAAGATCGCGAGCGGCTCGCTCCCTCTCACCGATCAGGGCGGCTTCCATGCCGAGGTCGCGCTGCCGAACAACATCAACCTCGGCCGGGCGAGCTTCAACTTTTCGACGCGCACCGATTCGATCAGCCACCCCATCGCCGTGCAGGAGTTCCGCACGCCGGCGTACTCGGTCGCGCTCGATGACGATGTCTCGCACCGCGGCTCGATCCCGCTGATCGTCGGCGAGAGCATCGAGATGTCCACCTCCGCGCGGTACTACGCGGGTGGTGGCCTCGGCGGCGCACCGGTCGACTGGATCGCGACGTTGACGACCACGCAGTATGCGCCGCCGGGCTGGTCGTCGTACGAGTTCACGCCACCGAGGCAGCGCTCGCTGCGCGCCTACTGGCCCTACCAGGAAGCAGCGTCGACCAGTGCGCAGCAGACCGGTTCGCTGTCGGGTGCGTCGACCGCGACGATGACGTGGGGCGTCGCCGCGCTGCCGAACCGGTTGCCGAGCATCCTCAGCGTCGATTCGACGGTGACCGACGTCGATCGGATGAGCATCCGCGCGAGCTCGCGCCCGATCCTCGTGCATCCGTCGGCGTACTACGTCGGCCTGCGCATGAAGCCCAGGACGGTGGGCGTGCTGCAGGCGATCGTGACCGACATCGACGGCAACGTCGTCAAGGGCATCCCGATCGACATCGCGATCGAGGCCGTGCTCGGCTCCGAGCAGTTCCGCGACGACGCGAAGATCGTCGAGACGACCGCGTGCAAGCTGACGAGCGAGTCCGAGCCCGTCGACTGTACGTTCAAGCGCGACCTCAACAACGCGTACACCGGCACCGCGAAGGTCGCCGATGCGCGCGGCCGGCAGAACGTCGCCGCGATGGTGCTTCCCTGGTGGGGCGTCGACGACAAGAAGGATCTGCAGATCATCGCCGACAAGAAGCTCTATCGACCCGGCGACACCGCGAAGCTCGAGATCAAGTCGAAGCTGTTCCCGGCCGCGGCCACGCTGACGTTCGCGCGCCAGGGCGTGATGGAGCAGCGGCGCATCGAGCTGACGGCGGCGAGGACGACCGTCGAGCTGCCGATCACGATCAACCACCTCAAGAACCTGTTCGTCCAGGTCGATCGCTACGGCAAGCGCCGCTCGCAGCAGGGCACGGCACCGCTGCCGGAGGTCGTGTCGACGGAGGTCGAGCTCAAGCTCGATATCGAGAGCGCACGGCTCGATGTCCGCGCGCGGCCGAGTGCGAAGCTGGTGCAGCCCGGCGACGAGGCGACGTTCGAGGTCGACGTCCAGCGCGACGGCAAGCCGATCGCCGGGGCCGAGGTCGCGCTGATCGTCGTCGACGAAGCCATCCTCTCGCTGTCGGCCGGCTCGCACGCCGATCCGCTGCTGCCGTTCTATCGCGACGTCGCCTCCGGCACGTGGGGCTGGAACACCTTCGGGCTGGTCCGCGACTCCGGCAACGAGCTCTCGGGCGCGCCGGGCTTCCAGCGCTACGACCTTGGTGGTGGCGGCACCGGATGGGGCACGATCGGCTCGGGCAGGTACGGCACCATCGGCCACGGCGCGGGCGGTGGTTCCGGTTATGGGAGCGGCAACGTCGTCGCCGCGCGGAAAGACTTCCGGCCGACCGCGGTGTTCTCGCCCACGCTCCTCACCGACAAGCGCGGCCGCGTCTCGGTCACCGTGAAGATGCCGGACAGCCTGACGCGGTTCCGCGTCGTCGCGCTGGCGACGTCGAGCACCAACTTCTTCGGCAAGGGCGAGAACACCATCGTCACGCAGCGCAAGGTCAACGCGCGCACGATCGCACCGCGCTTCCTGACGCAGGGCGATCACTTCTCGCTGCCCGTCGTCGTCCAGAACCTCGACACCAAGCCGCGCACCGTGCAGGTCGCCGTGCGCGCGGCGAATCTCGCGAGCAAGGGGCCGACCGGCAAGCGCGTCACGATCCCCGGTGGTCAGCGCGCGGAGGTGCGCTTCGACTTCACGACGCAGAGTCGCGGCAAGGCCGTGGTCCAGACGATCATGACGTCGGGCGCGTTCGCCGATGCGTCGAATGTCGAGCTCCCGATCTACGAGCCTGCGACGACGGAGGCCTTCGCGACGTACGGCGTCGTCGACGGTGAGCCGCAACGCGAGAGGCTCGCGATCCCGAAGGACGTCTTCCCCGAGGTCGGCGGCGTCGAGGTCGAGGTCGCGTCGACGCAACTCCAATCCTTGGTCGACGCGTACTGGTATCTGCAAGCGTACCCGTACGAGTGCGCGGAGCAGCGCTCCGGCCGGATGCTCGCGACGTCGGCGATGTACGACATCCTCGACGCCTTCGCGACGCCGGGTAGACCCACGCGCGCCGAGCTCGGCGCGCAGCGCGGCAAAGATGTCGTCGCGCTCGGCAAGACGCAGAACCCCGACGGTGGCTGGGGCTACTTCGGCGGCATGCGATCGGATCCGACGGTGTCGATGCAGGTGGTCTCCGCGCTCGGTGCGAGCAAGGCGACCGGTCCCGTGGTCCAGAAGGCGACGACCTTCGCGACCAAGGAGATGACGAAGGCGTTCGAGAACCTGGTGCGCCGGAGTCGATCGCCCGATCGCAAGGCGACGCCCGAGGAGGATGCGTATCTGGTCTCGCTCGCCGCGCATGCGTTGACGAACCTCGCGAGTGTCGGCCAGGACATGCGTCCGCGCGCCGAGCAGCTCCACGCGCTCGCGACAGCGATCAAGGCATACCCCGTCGATGCGAAGGCGCGTGTCCTCGCGGTGATTGCCAAACTCGAACGCGCGAAGGCGATCCGGACAAAGCTGACCAACGACCTGCTCTCGGTGATCCACGAGACGGCGGCGGCGGCGACCGTGACTACGTCGTACGCCTCCGCCGAGCGGCTCTTGCTGCCGTCGAGCGGTAAGACCAACGCGCTCGTGCTGGATGCGCTGATCAAGGAAGTTCCCGATCACGCGGTGATCCAGAAGCTCGCGCGCGGTGTGCTCGAGAGCCGCAAGGCAGGGCGCTGGCGATCGACGCAGGAGAACCTGGTCTCGCTGCAGGCGATGCGACGATTCTTCGATGCCTACGAGAAGGCGACGCCGAACTACGTCGGCAAGCTGTGGCTCGGTACCGCGAGCTACGCGGAGCAGTCATTCATCGGTCGCTCGACCGCGCGTGGGGTCGCGCAAGCCGGTTGGACGTCGCTGACGCCGGGCACGGCGCACGATCTGGTGTTCGCGCGCGACGGCAGCGCCGGCCGGCTGTACTACCGCGTCGGCATCGTCTACGCGCCGAAGCAGGTCGATCTCCCGGCGCTCGATGCCGGCTTCATCGTGCGTCGATCGTATGCGGCCGCCGATGATCCGGGCGACGTGATCAAGAACGCCGACGGTTCGTACAAGATCAAGCTGGGCGCGAAGGTCGTGGTGACGATCGAGACCACCAACACGACGACGCGGCATGGCGTCGCGGTGGTCGATCCGATGCCCGCCGGCTTCGAAGCGGTCAACACCGCGCTCGCGACCGCGGAGCGCGCGGCCAAGGTGGACGCGGACTACTGGGACCATCAGAACCTCCGCGACAACCGCGCCGAGGCGTTCAACATGGAGCTCGCTGCGGGCACGCACCGCTACGCGTACACGGTCCGGGCGACCACGCCGGGCACGTTCATCGCGGCTCCCGCGAAGGCCGAAGAGATGTACGCGCCGGAGACGTTCGGGCGGTCGACGGGCATGAACGTCGTCGTCGAGTGAGTCCTCGAATGTGGTGTGGGCAAGACCACTTAGCAGTGGTCTCGATCTCAGAAATCTGTGGCGATCGACCTACCCACGCAGCTGGTTTCTAGATCGCGAGCGCGCAAGCGCCTGATCTCGTTGGGCGCAATCTCGGCCCACCCATTGCTAATCCCGGAGTTACGCATCACAGCCCGTACTCGGGACTTGTCGTCCCGAACCCTCTTGGAGGTGGCCACTTGTCGCTCATGAAGACTCTCCTACCGTTCACCCTTCTCGTCGCCGGCGCCTGCTCGGAGCACGGCACCACCCCGGAACCGTTCGGCCAGCCCATCACCGGCGGCACGATCTTGGTCTCCGCAGATGGCGCGCGCGCCGTCGTCGCCGACCCTGACCGCGATCGCATCGTCACGATGGATCTCGCCACGGGCGTCGCGCTCCAGGAGATCGCGCTCGATCCCGGTGATGAGCCGGGTCGCCTTGTCGAAGACGCGCAGGGCTTCGTCCACGTCGCGCTCCGCCGCGGCGGCGCCGTCATCACGCTCGACGCCACGGGCAAGCAGGTCAACAAGCGCTTCGCTTGCACCGAGCCCCGCGGCATCGCGTTCGACTCCACCCAGAACTTGCTGCACGTCGCGTGCGCCGGCGGCGAGCTCGTCTCGTTCGGCGAAGGCGCCGCGCCGGTTCGTTCGCTCCGCCTCGAGCGCGACCTCCGCGACGTGATCGTCCAGGGCGCGAACCTGGTGGTCACCAAGTTCCGCACCGCCGAGATCCTCACGATCGACGCGGGCGGCAACATCGTCAACCGCGCTTTCCCGCCCACCGTTCGTCGCTTCGACAACGGCTTCTTCGGCGGAACTGATGGCCTCCCGCCGTCGCAAGAGCCGGGTGGCGAAGCGGGCATCGTCAACGCTGCCGCCTCCACGGCGTGGCGCACGATCCCGCTCAAGGACGGCAGCCTGGTGATGACCCACCAGCGCAAGACCAAGGACACGCTGGACACCGAGCAGACCGGCGGATACGGCGGCAACTGCGGCGGTGGTCCCGTCGAGGATGCCGTCACGATCGTCGCGCCGGGCGAGCAGCCCCGCGCGGTTCGCCGGATCGGCAAGGGCGCGCTGCCCGTCGATATCGCGATCAGCCCGACCAACGACAAGATCGCCATCGTGATGTCCGGCTCGCGGAACATCGTCGTCGCCAACCGCTCCTCGCTGGAGGAGTCGGACGGTGAAGAGAACGAGCCGTGCGAGCCGCCGAAGCCGCCCGAGTGCGATGGCGACAACTGCTGCGAAGGTGGCGGTGGCGGTGGTGAACTTCCGCCGTCCGATAGCCCTGGCGTTCCGCAGCCCACTCCGGACTTTGCCAGCGACGATTGCGGCTGCAAGGACGACAACCTCGACGGCCGTTGCGATGACGACGACCAGGGCGAGGACCACAGCGGTGACCGCCTCGGCGCTCCCACCTCGGTCGCGTGGACCAACGCCGGCGACCTCGTGATCTTCTACCCGGAAGCGCCGGCGCTCGTCGTCCGCCCCGGTGGCAGCAAGTCCGGTCAGCGCCGCATCGCCCTCGCCGGCAAGGCCGCGTTCGACCCGGGTCGCAACGTGTTCCACCAGCAGACGGCGATCGGCCTCGCGTGCGCCTCGTGCCACCCGGAAGGTCGCGATGATGGTCTGACCTGGAACTTTGCTCAGTTCGGCTCGCGCCGCACGCAGAGCCTCGCGGGCAACATCCTCGACCGCGCGCCGTACCACTGGACCGGCGACGAAGCCACGCTGCCGAAGTTGATGGACGACGTGTTCACGACGCGTATGGCCGGTGGCTTCCTGTCGGAGAACGAGAAGGCCGCGCTCGGTCCGTGGATGAATCGCATCCCGGCTCCGCCCGCAGGCGTCGTCAACACCGATGCAGCCGCTCGCGGTGCGGTGCTGTTCGAGCAGTCGGGTTGCGCCACCTGCCACACCGGCACCAGCACCAGCGGCATCCTGACGAACAACCAGCTGGTGAACGTCGGCACCGGTGGCAAGTTCAAGGTCCCGGACCTCACGGGTGTCGCTGCGCGCGCTCCGTTCATGCACGATGGCTGCGCGAAGACGCTGATGGATCGCTTCACCACCTGTGGTGGCGGTGACCTCCATGGCGCGACGTCGGCCCTCTCGCAGACGCAGCTGACCGACCTCGTCGAGTACCTCGAGTCGCTCTAACGCAACTGGGTTGATGATACGGGCGAGCCGCAGAGATGCGGCTCGTTTCGTTTTCGGTCATTCAGATCCTCGGGTTGGCGGCCACGCGGCGATCCACGCGTCCTGCACGAGATCGTCGGCGTCGTCGCGATCGTTCGCGAGCCGGGTCGCGAGGCGGTTGAGCCAGGCGATGGCGGACGCGAGTTGCTGCAGGTTCGGCACGTCGGCCCCCTATCCTGTCGCCAGCGTCTCAAACGTTCCCGAGAATCGGCTCCTCTCCGATCGCGGAGCTACCGGCCATGGAGGCGGTTCTCGAGCTCGAACAGGATCGCGACCTGGAGCGCCTCGGGGATGTTGTCGGCGCGGACATCATCGATCGCACGCTGGAGCCGCTGCTTCTGCTGCGGACCCTCGAGACCCTGCAGGTCGGCGACGATCGGCGCGACCTCGAGCTCCTTCGCCTTCATGATCACGAGTTGACGCTCGGCGAGATCCGTCAATGCATCGAGGGCGCGACCGAGCGTCACGCGACGCGAGACCGCACCGATCGCAGCCTCGAGCTTCGCGATCCAATCGGCGAGCGTGGCGGGTGGCGGCACGACGACACTCGCCGCCGGCGTGGGCACGGCGAGCCGCGCGACCCGATGACCCTCGAGTAGGTTTGCGAGCTGACGGCTCGGCGACGCGACGAGTGACGGGTTCGCTTCGGCGAACCGCGCGGTGTAGGCGTGAGATTCGAGGTCGAACGCCGTGGTCGTTCCGGACCAGCCGAGATACGCGAGCGCGCGCCCTGGACCGACGCACGACTCGCCACACGCGGCCTTCGCCTTGCGGCGCCGAACGTGCCGCGCGGAGTACGCGAGTGGAACCGCGACGACCGCGGCGGCGACGCCGGCGATCACGTGCACCGTCAGCGCGAGTGAGATTCCCGTGATCAGGCCCGCGAGCATGATCCCGGCGGACGTGACGCCCGATGCGTCCCACCGCTCGGCGTGGCCGACGCACCGCTGGCAGTACGGCACCAACATCGAGCGCGCGGTATCCGTGGCGACGGGCCGACCGGCGGTGAGCACGATCGGCAGCTCCGTGTCGGGCACCGCACCACAGCACGGGCACTCGTACGGGATCGTGAAGCGGCGGGAGCTCACCTCGACCAGCAACCTGCCCAGTGTCCCCCAACGTGCTGCCTCGCGAGCGTCGAAGATTCATCGGATTGCCCGCCTAAGGGCCCTGAATTGCCAGATCGTGCCCGCGCTGCGGTGCGGCATACCCCTTGCCTCTGGTTGGACCAATGACAGGTGCTCGATACGTTGCGTGGCTGGGTCGCAGGTCGCGGTGGATCGCGGCCGGAGCGGTGCTGACGGTGGCGCTCTCCGCGTACCTGACCGTGTTCCACCTGCCGCTGCGCGCCGACTTCGCGTACCTGTTGCCGCCCGACGCGCCGAGCGTGAAGGACGCCGAGCGGCTCGCGCAACGGATGCCCGCGCAGGACACGATGTTGATGCTCGTCGTCGCGCCGGATCCTGCGAGTCGTGAAGCGGCGGGCAAGAAGGCGCTCGCCGGCGTGCAGTCGATCGGGCCCGAGCTGGTGCAGCAGGTCGAGGGCGACGACTCCGAGCTCCGCGACTTTGTCGGCAAGCATCGCCATCTCTATGTCGAGCTCGACGACCTCAAGCTCGCGCGCAAGACGCTCGAGGCCGAGGTCGCTGCGGCGAAGCACCGCGCGAACCCGATGTTGATCGATCTCGACGACGCCCCGCGCGACACCAAGGCGCTCGACCAGCTCCGCAACAAGCAGCAGGCCGGTGAAACCCAGCTCGCCAAGCGGTCGAGCGTCTCGATCGATGGCCGCACGCAGGTGCTGGTGATCAAGACCGCATTCCGCGGCACCGATGTCGAGAAGGACATCGCGCTGATGCAGCAGCTCGAGGCGCTCGCCGGCACGATCCGCCACGAGCATCCGTCGGTGATGGTCGGGTTCGCGGGTGGTCCCGCAGTCACCGTCGCCGAGCACGGTGCGCTGACGCGCGGCATGGTGTTGTCGAGCTTGATCACGATGCTGCTCGTCGGGCTCGTGCTGCTGCTTCACCTGCGCAGCGTGAAGATCCTGGTGATGCTCTCCGCGAACATCCTCTGCGCGACGCTGGTCGCGTTCGGCCTCGCGGCACTCACCGTCGGTCACCTCAACGCCGCGACCGCGTTCCTCGGCGCGATCATCGCGGGCAACGGCGTCAACTACGGCATCCTGCTCGTCGCGCGGTACCTCGAGGAGCGCCGCGAGCACCCGGTCGAGAAGGCACTCTCGATCGCCCTCGCCGCCACGCTGCGCCCGACGCTGGTCGCTTCGCTGGGTGCCGCGATCGCCTACGGTGCCCTGGCCGCGACCGCGTTCCGCGGCTTCGCCGACTTCGCGCTGATCGGCGGCGTCGGCATGCTGGTGTGCTGGGCCTGCTCGTACGTGATGCTGCCGCTGATGCTGTTGCGCTTCGGCCGCACCATCACCAAGGAGCCGTCTCGCCTGTTCGGCCGCGCCGTCGTCGGCTTGTTCGGCTTCCGCCGCCCCGCGATCGCCCTCGCCGTCGCCGGCACGCTGTCGATCGGCGCGATCGTGGTGACCGCGCGCTACATCGCCGACGATCCGTTCGAGTACGACCTCCCGAAGCTGCGCTCGCAGGCGCCCGATGCGATCGCCGCGCGCGCCTGGCTCAAGCTGTCCGACGTCTCGTTCGGTCGCGGCCTCGCCGGCCTCGCCGGGCAGACGTACATCGCGACGGATCGCCCCGAGCAGGTGCCGGCCGTGGTCGACGCGATGGCGAAGCTGCGCGAGACCCATCCGATCGTCGGTCCGACGCGCTCGATCCTCGACGTCGTGCCGCGCGATCAGGACCTCAAGATCCAGGAGCTGACCGCGATCCGCGAGCTCATGGACACCGCCGGCATCGACGACCCCGCGCTCGCGAAGCTGCGTCCCCCCGACGACCTCAAACCGATCACCGCGAAGGATCTCCCGGCCGGCGTCACCGCGAAGCTCACCGAGAAGGACGGTCGGATCGGCTACATCGTCGCAGTCAAGCCCGGTCCCGAGTTCGACGAGCGCAACGGTCGCGACCTCATCAAGTTCGCCGACGCCGTGCGGCAGGTGGAGCTCGGCAACGGGGAGAAGGTCTCCACCGCCGGAGCGTCGGTGATGTTCGCGGACGTGCTCACGCAGATCCAGAAGGACGGGCCGTTGATCACGGGGCTCGCGGCCGCGGGTCTCGTCGTCATGGTGCTCCTCGTCGTCGGGCGCTCGCGCAAGTCCTACGCGGTGCTCGCCGCGAGTGCCGCAGGAAGCATCGGCATGGTCGCGGTCTGCGCGCTGTGGGGTCTCAAGGTCAACTTCCTCGACTTCGTGTCGCTGCCGATCACCCTCGGCCTCGGCATCGACTACGCGATCAACGTCGCCGACCGCGCTGTCGAGGACGATCCGTCGGTCGCGTTGCGCTCCACCGGCGGCACCGTGCTGGTGTGCTCGCTGACGACGATGATCGGCTACGCGTCGCTGCTGGTCTCCGACAACCTGGCGATCCACGGCTTCGGCTTCGCGTCGCTGATCGGCGAGATCACGTGTGTCGCGGCCGCGTTCGTCATCGTCCCCGCGATCGT
>JBBQJJ010000277.1:0-11680 GCA_038325805.1 Haliangiales bacterium | reverse complement strand
GTCGTCGACCTTCAACGCGTGGCTACTCGTCGGCGGCCTCGCGCTCGCCGCCGATGTGGTCGAGCCGCGCGCTGCTGTGCTTGCCGCCCGCTACCGCGAGCTGCGGGCCGATCAGCTCGTGCGGCTCGAGCAGTTCGCGTTCACGGGCGAGCGTTACCACCGGGGCTTCGTCGACAGCGGGAATCCGCTCGGGGCCGACAACCTGTACCTCGAGCCGCAGGTGCTGCCGATCATCGCCGGCGCCGTCGATCCGGATCGGCGCGCGGCGCTCCTCGATCTCGTCGAGCGCACGGCCGATACGTCGATCGGGCCGATGACCGTCGTCCCGCTCGGCGCGGGCGGCACCACTACCGGAGACATCGACGAGCCGCAGGTCGGTGGGGTGTGGCCGGTCGCCTCGGCGTGGCTCACCGAGGCCTACGCGTTGCACGACCCCGCACGTGGCTGGTCGAGCCTCGTCCGCAACACGCTGTTCGCCCACGCCGACGCGTTTCAGTCGCTGTGGTACGGCGTGTGGAGCGGCCCCGACTCGTACTACGGCCCCGATGCGGAGCGCCCCGGTGAGGCCGACGCCCACCTCGCCACCGCGCTCACCGATTACCCCATCCTCAACACGCACGCGCATGCGAGCGTGCTGCGGGCGCTGTTCGCGATCGCCGGCGTTCGTGGCAGCCCCGGCGGTGACGGCATCACGATCGCGCCGCGGTTCCCGACCGAGACCTACGCGATCGTCTGGCCGCGCCTGGCCCTGACCTCCAGCCCCACCTCGATCGCCGGTTCGCTCACCACCGTCGGTGCCGGCCCGATCACCCTGCGTGTTCAGCTCCCCTCCGGCCTGCGCAGCGGGCCGCTCCAGGCGATCGTCGATGCCGCGCCCGTCGCGGTGCAGCGCGATGGCGACTTCGCGGTGTTCACGTACACGGCGGCAGCGAACGTCGCGCAGACGTGGGCCCTGACGCCCTGATCGTTCGCGATCTACGGGTCGGGCGAAGGTTGGGCGCCGAGCAACCGTGCATCCTCAAGGGAGAGCAGGCTCCTCGCGTAGCGCTCGGACATCGCCTCCGCGCTCTTGCGCGCCGCTTCGCGCCAGCTCGCCGGCGAGACGATCTCCGCGAACGGGCCGAAGGTCTGGACCCACGGGATGATCTCCCACGCGCGCTCGAGCGGATGAAGTAGCTGAGCCGGCCGTCGGGGCGCCGCTCCTTGCGTTCGCTCGGGTGGATGGTGCGCTCTTCGAGCTTCCACGCCACCTAGGCGTCGAACACGATCTCGACCTCTTCGGGGGTGGACGCGAGGGTCTTGATGCGATGGACGGCCAGCGTGGTGATCCGCTCGTGATCGCCGAGGCAGGCGAGCAGATACAGGGCGGAGCCGAGGTGCTTGGGTCGAACGCATCGAAGGTGATCATCCCTTCGTACCCCGCCTCCCGCCGCACGCCTCCCAGATCCGGCAACGCCACTCCCATGCACAGAGGCTCGCCCGGTCATCAAACACAATGTCGCGGTGACAGATCGCCCGGTGAACCGCTGCACCGGCCGAGTCGGTTTGGGGCGACGAACCACCACGCGTGCTGAAGCGGTCGATCGCTACGGTCGAACGATGTCTCACGCCAACGGTGGTCCCTCGAGGTGGTTGCTGGTCGCTGGCTGCGCCGGCGTGTGCGGTAAGGACGAGGGAAAACCTGCCGCGGTCGTGCCTGCGAGCGCACCGAACACGGTGGTTTCCCGTGCAGCCGTTTGCTCCGGATCGCGCGACCGCCAGCACCTCGGTTCGGGAGAGCACGCAGTTCGCGTCCCACGTGGCCGACGCCAGCCGAAGGTGCGACTAGGCTTCGGTGGGTGACCACCAAGGAAGACAGCGAGACGCCAGGGACTCTCGCGAGGTCCGCACCCGTGCGGCTGCTCCGGGCGAAGACGTACTGGGAGTGCGCGCTCGAGGGCGCCACCGTCGAGATCCGCGAAGGGAAGGAGGGGACCGCTCCGAAGGTTCGCACCAAGGCGTTCGCGAGCCCGGAGCTCGCTCACGCGTTTGCGACCAAGCAGATCGCGGGTCAGGTCGCGAAGGGCTACCTCGCGGCGGCGCTGGTGTTCGAGCGTGTGCCGTGGAGCGAGGTGGTGGCGCGCGTACGCGTCGCCGACAACGGCGAGCAGCCGGATGACATCGTGCTCGTGCATCGCGGCGCCCTGGTCGTGCCGCACAACCTCGAGCTCGACTATCGGCAGGGCCTGCTCGCTCCGAGCGCGGGCGAGGACGAGCGCATCGTCGGCGTGCTCGTCGAGGGTGATCTGACGATCGTCGGCGCGCTGCTCAACTACGAGGACGACTTCGGGCCATTCCTGCACGTCACCGGCGCGCTCGTGGCCGACGCGGTCGCGACGGGCGGCTCGCGCATCCGGGTCGATGGCGATCTCCGGACTGGCGAGCTGATCGGGGTCTACAACCACGGCTGCATCGACGTCGGCGGGACCTTGACGGCGAGGGTCGTCGCGAGCGAGCACACCGTCGACGCCCGGGTGCTCGATGCGGTTCGCTACCGGGGCTGGGGCGGCACCTGCTACCGGAGCGAGCGCGGTCGGATCGACGAGGACGAGCCCTACGAGGTCGCCGGTATCTTCGCCAAGGTCGTGATCACGGGCGAGTCGGTGGATCTCGGCAAGGCGCGTCGGCTCGCGGCGGCGGGGACCTCGATCCTGCGGCCGGAGCTGGTCAGCGTGCGAGCGGCGTTTCGCAAGCTCGTGGCGAAGAAGCTCGAGCAGCCCGAGAAGGTGAAGCGCCTCGCGCTGACCATGAAGGATCTGCGCTCGCTTCCGCCGGAGCTCTTCGCGTTCACGCGGCTCGAGACGCTCGACCTGACCCACAACAAGCTGCGCACGCTCCCCGAGGAGCTGGGTCAACTGACCTCGTTGCGCGAGCTGAAGCTGCGTGGGAACGGGCTGCAGCGCTTGCCGGATTCGATCGGCGAGCTGGTCGAGCTGCGGACCCTCGATCTCGAGGCCAACTGCCTCGTCGAGCTGCCGGCGAGCCTCGAGCGCTGTGTCAACCTTCGCAGCGTCAACCTCCGCAACAACCCGTACTCGTACGTGCGCGCGTCGTTCGGGAGCTGGCGCGCGTACCAGGCGATGCGCGAGCTGCCCGAGGTCCTGACCCGACTGCCTCGCCTGGAGACGCTGTGCTTCGACGACACGCTCGTACGCCGGATGCCGGCGCGTGCCTTCACGAGTCCTGTCCTCAAACCCATCGAGTACGAGGACACGCTGCTGCTCGAGGTCGATCGCGCGCTGCATCCGCAGGTCGCCGTGCCCGATCCGGCCAAGGCCCAGCGCTGGGCGGTGGCCCACATCAGGTTCTGGTTCGACAACGAGCACATCAGGAGCGAGCAGTTCTTCGACGCGGAGCGCGGCACCTACGACTTCAGCAACATGCGCGCGCTCCTCGCGATCGTGCTCGACCTGCTGGTTCCTGCCGCCGCGCCGTACGACGAGGCCATCGCGTCGTTCGCGACCGAGTGCGGCAAAATCGATTGCCAGCTCCGCTGGGGGAGCGACGGTGGGCGGCATGCGCGGGCGCTGTTCTCCGATCTGGTGGAGGCCCTGGCCGAGCTCGACCAGATCCCGCCGATCTTGCGGGATGGCGTGCGCGCGGTCTTTGCGACCCATACGAGTGAGCCGGTCCTTGCTTGACGCCACCGTCGACGCACAGGCCCAGCCGGTCATCGAGCCGACCGGCGCCTGCGCGTCAGGAGTCGCCCGACCGACGACGCCTTCCGGCGGGCCGTAGCTCTAGAGGGTGTTTCGGGCGGCGCTGATCGATCAACGTTCGGACGCCTCGGCGAGCAGGAGCTCGCGGAGGCAGAGCGAGGTTCGCAGCGATCCCGCCGGCCGGCTGTACCATCGCGCTCATGGCGAAGCTGAAAGGCGCGGATGAGGTCGTGCGGGATCGCAACGCGTTGCTCGCCGCGTGCGGCGCCACGACGCTACCGCCACGTGCGCAAGCCCATCGAGACCCCAAGGCCAGCTATGGCTCACCCGACTACCTCTGGATCCCATCGCGCGTCCAGCAGATGGTGGTCGTCGCGACGGTGGAGGTGCCCGCAGAGGTGAGGGTGGTCGGCTCTTCCGAGTCCAAGGGCGAGCCCGTTCCCGGTGCGTTCGTGGCGGGGCCGCACGAGCTGCGGGTGTGGTTCGATCCCGCGCGTAGGCTTGGCCTGGATGGGCTCGGCTCGCATTGCGTCGACGCGACGCTGCTGGTGCGGCCCGGCGTGACCGCCGTCTCGCGCTGGCAGGAGGTCGGAAGGGGCTCGGACAACGCGCTCTGGATCGTACCGGTGGGTGAGACGGCGCGCTTCGATCCTTCACGCGACGGAGTGGAGGCGGACGGTCTGCGCAGAACGATCTGGCTGTCACCGACGCCGCGGGGGCCGGCGATCGGCATCCACAACCCGAGCGGAAACTATCTCAAGGCCCATCTCGGTTGGGATGAGATGGGGGCGGCGGCTCTGTTCGTCGAGTCCTACTGATGAAACAAGCGGGGTTCGCAGGTGCGATCGTCTCTGCCGTCCTCGCGCTTGGCGAGATTTGATGTGCGTGATGGAGCGGCCAACTCGTGCACGAGCTCCACAGCGACGCGCATCATTTCGGCAGGCGCCTCCAGCCAAGGGGCCCCGACGGCGATCAAGCGGTTGGTTTCACGCAACGTGGATCGCTCGCTCGAGCTCGGCGAGCGTGATCCGTCACGATCTCGTGAGTCGGCACGAGATCCTCGACGACCGACACCACCTCTTCGTCGGACATCCACCCATCGAAGAACCCAGGGCCGCGAATCAACCAGTACGGTGGGGCTACCCAGAGCTACCCGACGGATGAGTTTCGGCTGGGTATGATGCTCGCCTGCGCTTCGGCGTGGAGAGGAGCACCTGATGTGGGCGGGACGTGCGGTGGTGTTTGTCTGTGTGGGTTGCGCATCGATCCACAGCATCGAATCGACGACGAACCTCCCCCTTGAATCGAGTATCGAACACCGCGTTGTCGACGACTCGATGGAGTTCTCCGTGGCGACGGAGGTGGAGGGTCATCGGATCTCGCTAGCGATCGAGCAGCAGGTAACCTGCGCGACGCTCACCACGCCCCGTACACATCGTCGCCGCTATGTCGATCGACGTGTCGACCCGACGCTGTCGAGGGCGACGTGGACTGTTGCAGCCATCAGCATCGGCGGTGGCGTTTACGGCTCGCTGAATGCGGACACTCTCGCAGCGCAGTCGACAGGCCCCGATTCACCCACTGCTGGGCAGTATCAGCAGTACGCGGGCGGGCTGCTGATCATCGGGGCTGTCGCCGCGACGATCGGCGTGATCGATGGTCTTCGCGCAACCGACTCTCGATACGACGATGGCGTCATCAAGGGTGAGGCGACTCGTGAACAAGCGGCGTGTCGTCGCCGTGCGTCCGACAATCGCAGCGTTGTGCTCCGACTCGCGAATGGCCACCAGCTTCCGGGACGGTCCGATGAGAGAGGAAGGGTCACGTTCGACCTGTCTGATGTGCCGGAGGCCGGACTTCCTGGAGAGGTCACTCACCTCGCGCTTGGACCGGCGCAGGTGATCATCGACCTGTCATCCGCCCAACGCACCACGATTCGATCGAGCTTGCTGGCGGACCCGACGTCACGGCTCGCGATGGACCTGCTGCAGCAGAGGCGCGATGCATGCGCGAGCGTGGTTGCCAGCGCCAGAGCTTCTGTCGGCGCGGCGAGTGATGACGTATCCAGTGGCGTACTCGCAGGGTGGCAGTCCGCGAAGGTTGCCTGCGGTCCGGTGTGGACTTCGAGCTACGAAGCCGAGCTCGAGAGCGTTGGAGTGCGAGTTGTCGAGACCGAGTGTCGAACCGGTCTTCGCGCTGTGGATGAAGCGTTTGTCAACGGCGGCGATGTCGAGGAGGTGTCCACCGTCCTCACGATCCTGCACGATCGCTGCACGGCACCCGAGCAGGTCGCCCGACTGTCCAAGCTCGACGCGAAGCTCGCGAGCGCCGTCAAACGGATCGAGCGGGCGGCCGCTGCGGAGGCGCGGCGTGTGGTTCGCGAGGAGGCTGCGGCACTCCAGCGAACGCTCCAGAGATCGCGGAGTCAACGATCGCCAGCGGCTCCAAGTCCGACCTGGCCAACCTCGGAGAGTCAATCGTGCTGCAAGGTCTGCTCGACTGGCAAGGCGTGCGGCAACACGTGCATCTCGCGATCGAAGACCTGTCACGTGGGCGGAGGGTGCGCTTGTGATGGGTAGTTGCTCACCTCCGCAAGGTCGAGGCTTGTTGAAGCGTGCGGCCCAGGCCTGCTGTTCTGAGCTCGGGTGGGCCGCCTGCGCGGCGGCTGACTATCGGTTCGCCGTTCTCCCAGAAAAATGCTTGGTTGGTCGGCGTCGAAGTGGTTGCGCGGCGAATCGTGTCAGCGCGGCCTTTTTCCGCTTGGCGCTCGAAGGTGGTGCACCAGTGAAGTGCGGCCGTGCCGGGATTCGCCTATAGCAATGCATGAGCGCTTCCGAACGACCTCGCGACAAGGGTGGTCCCCACCCCGAAAACCAGCTCAAGCGTGTCGAGGTGAGAAAAGCCCGTCACTCCCTGATCGGGATGCTCGTGATCGGGGCCGTCGGTGCAATCACCTGCGCGGTGCGGCGCGATGTTCCCGGCCTTGCGTCGGCCTCTGACGCGGTCCTCGTCGCCGCGCTGATCGTCGGTGGCGGGCAGGCGATCGCAGCACTCCTCGTCGTCCGGCATGCGCCGCGAGCGCGGGTCGTGGCAGCTGTCGCCGCTGTCCTCGTGATCGTCGCGGGTGTCTCCGCGGGCGTGTCGCTGGTCGGCCCGTCCTGGGTGCCTGCGCTCGTAGTGTTTTTCGGCTTCCTCGAGCTGTTGCTGATCGCGGGCAGCACACCGCGCAAGCCCGCTCGCCGTAAACACGTTCCTGGACATCGGTGAGCATCCGCCGTCGCGATCACCATCACGGTGGCGTGTGTGGTGTGAAAGTCGAAGATTCGAAACGCCGCGACGGAGTCGCTGCTGAGCATCACGTAACCCTCCGAGTCTAGGAGCGAAAACACTTCGCAACCAGAACGCGTGGCCGGCGATAGGCGCGCAGATGGATGCCAATTCCTCCAAGTCGATCTTCTTCACAACTCCAGAAGTCTCGCCGCCGGCCACGACTCGACCGCTCGCGATGAGTCGCGCGGCGGTGAGCTCGGAGCTCGCGGCGCCGGTATCGAACGATGGGCCGCTGATCGCGATCCTCGATCGTCCGCTGGGCAAGGGCGAGCCCGCATCGCTCGGCTTCGCGCGCAAGGAGCACGACCTCGGTGCCGCGTTCGCAAAGCTCACCGTGCTCGAGGCACGCAAGATCCACGCGCGACTCACGATCAACGCGCCGGACGATGTGCTCGCGGCGAGGTTCGCGCAGCTCACCGTCGACCGACGTGATCGCCTTCTCTCTTTCCTCGCAGATGCACGCCGTCGAGACGCACTCGTCGCTTCGAAGGGATGCTGATGCCGGACTTCGAGCAAGCGGTCAAACCCGCACCAGCGGCGGCACCAAAGGCAGAGCCGGTGTTCCCCGAGGGGTTGCTTCCCAAGCCGGCCCGTAACCTCGAGACGCCCGCGCAACGGATCGCCGCGTTTCCCACCAAGCGAGATCTCGGGGAGCAAATCGTCGACAGCGCGCATGAATTCGACCTCGTGCGACCGCGAATCACGGCACGCGAAAAGCTTCCTGCGACAGCCATCGTCTCGATCGCGCCGGCGGAGATCGCGCGTTCTCGGCCCGCTGCCGGCGAGCTCCAGGATCGCCTGAGCGAGCAGCGACGCATGCAGGCGTTCTCTCCAGTCGCGGTGTCACATGAAGTTCGCGGTGACGAGTCCATACCGCTCAAGTTCTGGCCACGGTTTGGCGGCGACCACGAAGCAGACGTGAGCATCCTGCTTCGCTGGTCCGATGATGTCGTCGACCAGCGCACGATCCGGGTCCACGGTCGCGCGAGGCGGCTCGGCGATGCGCCCGAGAAGCCGCTGGGTGAAACGTCCAGTAAACGAGAGATCGAGTCGGAGCCGAGGCTCCCGACGGCCGATCTTTCGAACGTTCGCGAGGTTCACAAGCTCGGGCTCACCAACGCATACGACACGGCCAAGACTGCCGCGAAAGGCGTTGCTCGCGCACAGCTCGCAGGGCTCGAGACCGCCATCGCCGAAGTAGGGCGCTATCAGCGGAAGCTGCCGAAGGCTACGTGGTGGGACACGCTTGCAGAGCTGGCGATCACGGCGGCGATCGGCTCGGTGGCGAACGTCGCGGCCAAAGCAGTCGGAAGCTGGCTGACGCCGCAGTTCGCCAAGCTCGAGCCGCTCACGGATCTCCGAAAGAGCGGCGTGGCTTCGAAGTACACCGAGGCAGCGGTCACGGATGGAGTGAAGGACGCGCTCAAGTTGGCTGGAAAAAAGGCGCTCATCGCAGTACCGAAGGGCGCGGGTGGATCCTCGCATGGCGAGATCGCGTTCTTCGAAACGCAGCGCTTGGCGCTAAGCGCGCTGATCGGTGCGAACGAAGCGTTCGTCGACAGGGAGAAGGAGCGCTTGCAACACCTCCTGGTCGACGACCCGGAACGGGCGATCGCGATCATGAGCTCTCTCGAGCACGGGTTTGGGCCCGAGACGCAAGGATCGGCCACCGACGCCCAGACCCTTCACAGCGTCATTCAGTGGATCTCAGTCTGCGCCCGCTCGGAGAACGGCACCGAAGCCGCTCGCGTCAACGGTGAACAGCGCGACACCACCAAGTTGAATTGGGCGACCGGTGCGACGCGAGGCGTGTTGCGCATCCGCGCCAGGATCGATGGCCACGTGGTCTCGGTGACCAGTGCTTCGATCGATGGTGTTTCGCAAATGATCGGCGATCGCCTACGAACGCAGGATCTCAGCACGCTGCCGATTCCAATCGTGATCCTCGCGACCGGCGACGCCGGAACCTCGTTCGTCACTCGCGACGAGGTGGGTCGGGTGCGCGTCTCGGGACGTCCGGACTCTGAAACGCAGGACCATCGCGACACACAGGAGCTCTGCGATCGGGTGCTCGCGAAGACCCTCGACGCGTGGGGCGTCAAGCACGTCGTGACCGACGCCGAGAAGGGAAGGGACCGGTGAGGGCCGTCGGTTTCACCTTCGCGGTCGCGCTGCTTGCCTGCGGTTCGCCTCCGCTGCGTCAATTCACGGATGTGGTCGCACTCGACGACGGGTCGGCGCTGCTCGCCTTCGATGTCGCCACGGAAGGGTCCCGTGTGGGCAGGATCGGCGTCGATGGCGAGATCCAGTGGGAATCGAAACTCACCGACAAGGCCTCATACGGCATTCCCGAGCCAAACCTGTCGGTTCACGATCGCGTGGTCGGCGTGCGAGTGCTCCGTGATCGACGGACCAGCCTCGCGATCGAAGCGTTCGATCTCGCGGACGGCCATCCGGTCTGGGAGACCACCATTCCCGGCGTCCTGGTCGATCACCGCACTTCGTATCTGCGGACCCGACGCTCGATGATCGAATTCTTCAGCCCATCCTCCGACGCTGATTCTCACAGCATTGTCGCCCTGGATCCTGCGACGGGTCGGCTCCGCATGCGGAGCTCGGTGACCCATGGTCTCGATGACTCCTTCGCGCTCGGCGAACAGCTTGTTCTCGCCGGCGGAAGGGTGATCGTGGACGAGGCCGGACGATCGATCTCGAACCCCGAAGCGGTCGGGCACGCCTGCATCCACGAAGGCGCCTACGTGGCGTTTCGATTTGACCCGGGATCCGGCAGGTACCAAATGACCAGATCACCGCAGGCTAGCTCCAGCGCGGTGGTCGTCGTCGACGTTCACACACAGCTTGCCCAGCGCGGGATCAAGCGGTGCTTCAGTTATCACGATCACCTAGGCCTCGTGACGACTGATCGCGAGACCTCGACGACGCGGATCACCTTCCTCGACGGGGCTGGGCGCTCGACCGGCGGCGTCTCGGTACGAGGCAAGGTCGAGACCCAGTGGCCTGCCACCGCTGCACCCACCGGGGACACCCGGTTCATGCCACTCATCACCGTCGACGGAGACCGAGCACGATTGTCGCTGCTCGACCTCGAGAGGCGCGAAGTCGTGTGGGAACGAGAGCTCGACCATCGCAACTACGATGTGTTCCGTGTGGGGGCGAGCTGGTTTCTGGTGACCAAGTTCGGCGATCCCTTGATCGCGGTCTTCGACGGCATCACCGGCGAGCTGCGGAACGCGGTTCGCGTGAACGCCTACCTCACGCCGATCCGACCGACGAGTGTCGGCGGCGGTAGCCTGTGGTTGATGGCCCGTGGACACTGGGTCTCGGGTCCACAAGTGGCGCGGCTGGACGCCTCGACCCTCATGGTCACGCTCAACTCCGCTAAAATTCCAGTCGCGGATGCGCGCGACACGCCCTTCCTGGTCGACTTGCCGCGACCGACGCGCTGACCCAGCGATGGCGATGCGCTCGTGAGGCACGCTAGTGTTCCCAAAAAAATGGTTCGCAACCACGCGTCGGCAAGGTCGAGAGGCCCGGCATGACAGCCGATCTTGACCACCTTCGCGATCACGTCGACCTGATCCTTGCGGTGATCGAGGCGCGTGCGCGCTTCGCGACTTCAGGAGATGGCGAGGCCACCGCACTGCGGGCAGCAGCCGAGAACTGCCAGGAAGGCATCGTCGTTCGCCAGCTGGCTACTCCGGGCCTCACCTCGTCGATCGCGTTCGAACGGCTAGGCCTCTCTGAAACCGAGCAGCAAGTCATCTGGCTCCTTGCTGCGGTTGCCGTCAGTCACGAGGTCCGAGCAATCCTCGCGCGCGCGACCGGAGAGCTGTCGCTCGATCCGACGCTTCACGCGATCCGACTGGTCGTGTACGGCACTGCACCTTCGCGACTTGCTCTCGCGGAGCTGTCAGCAACGGCCCCGCTTCGTCGGCTCGCCCTGATCGAGCGCACCGATGGAACGAGCGACGTCCACGAGAGCCGACAAACCTGGGGCCTCTCCCCTCGAATCCTGGAACTCCTGCATGGACAACACGTGCTCGATTCCCTGCTCGTGGCCGCCGTGAAGCTGCCGGAGCCAGTCGACGTTCAGCAACTTGCACTCTTGGGCGACGTGCTGGCGCGGACCACGACGGCACTCGACAGCGATGCCGTCGTGCTCGTCTCCGGGATCCCCGGGCTCGGCCGTCGCACGCTTCTGACCTCGGCAGCTCTTTCGAAGGGCATCGAGACCTTCGAGATCGACGTGCAGCGGCTCTCGAAGGATGCTTCGACGCTGAGCCGTCAGTTGCGCGCGATCGCGCGCGAGTGCCGGCTGTTCGTACGCGTTCCGCTGCTCGCGAATCTCGAAGCTCTCGACGACGATCGCCTCGCGCTCGTGGGCGACGAGCTCGTCGCGCAGCTCGGGCGAGTGTTCGCGACGTGTGGTGTGGACCGGCCGACGATCCGGTGGAACCGCCCGTTGATCGTGGTCGAGATGGGAAGGCCAACATCCGAGCATCTCGGAACGTTGTGGTTGCGAGAGCTCGGTCAGGGAACACAGGGCGATGCGGAGCTGCTCGCGACGAAGTATCCACTCGCGCCGGCGTTGATCCACCACGCGGCAGCGGCAGCAAAGGCGCTGAGGGGTG
>JBBQJJ010000276.1:0-11711 GCA_038325805.1 Haliangiales bacterium | reverse complement strand
GCGACGGCATCCGGACCCAGTCGCTGCATGAACGCTTCGCGACGCGCCGCGAAGACCCCAGGATCGAACATCCTGCGGTTATAGCTCAGCGTCGGCGACGACGGACGAAGAACACGGCGCCGAGGATCAGCAGCCAGCTCGCGTTCGCCTTGCTCGACGAACAGGCCATCGGGTGGTTGTACGCATCCGAGTTCCAGGTCGGCTCGTCGGTGAACGGGTCCTGCGCCGCCGGGCAGCTGTCGAGCGAGAGGTCCGTGTTCGCGCCCTTCGCGCGGAGGTTACCGATGAACATCTCGGCGAGCTGGAGGTCGGCAGCGATGTCGGGATCCTGACCGTGCGTCTCGTTCCACGCCGCGGCGTTGCTGCGCGTGGTCTGCAGCGCGGCGGCCGCGCAGTTGTAGTCGCCGATCGACGCCAGCTCGGTCGCGAGGCGGAGGCCGAGGAACGTGTTGTACATCGCGTAGCGCTCGGCCATCTCGGCGTACGACAGGAACGGTTCCTCGAGCGCTTCGGTCGGCGGGCGGTCGTAGTTCAGCTTGACCGTGTCGGTGATGACTTCCTGGGTGTTCGGCAGCCGGTACGACAGCGTCAGATCCGCGACGTTGCCGATCGCCGCGGCCGTCGGATCGAGGCGCACGAAGATCATGCTGCCGCCGCCGCGCCGTCCCACTTCACCCTGCTGGCTGGTGCGGCTCGCGAAGAACACGGCGGGGACGCGCATCTCGCCCGTCGACGAGCCCGGCACCCACTGCTTGGTGCCGATCACGTCGGTCATCCGCCAGCCCGACGTGGTGGTCGCGCGGATCTCGAGATCGAGCGCGATCGGCGACATGAACACGTCGACCTCCTCGGTGAACACCTCCGTTGCCGCGGAGGCATCCTCGACGAAGTAGAAGTTGCCTGCGCCGCGCTCGGCGAGGCCGCGCATCAACTCGACGTCGAAGCTGGTGCCGACGCCGATCGTGGTGAGCCCGATGCCGCGCGAGATGTAGCCAGTCGCCATCTCGATGATCGCCTGCTGCGAGGTGTTGCCCGCGGTGGCGAGACCGTCGGACAGGAGGATCACGCGGTTCTGCTGCTCGTTCGAAGGCGTCTCGCCGAGGGCGTCCAAGCCGGCCTTGAGACCGTCGAAGATGTTGGTGCCGCCGTCGGGTCGCAGGTTGTCGACCACGAGGTGCAGGCGATCGCGGTCGAGGCTCGCGGGCGTGAACGGCTGATCGATCGTGACGGTGTCGTCGAACGAGATGATCGACAGCCGATCCTCGTCGTGGAGCTGGTCGATCAGCGCGTGGAGTCCAACCTTGACCTTGTCGAGCCGACCGTCCTCGGACATCGAGCCCGAGTGATCGACGACGATCGCGAGCTTCATCGGCAGGCGCGGGTACTCGAGCGGATCGATCGTGGTGTTGACCGAGATCTGGAGCGTCGCTTGATGCGCGCCGGTGAGGAAGTCGCGGCCGACCGAGAGGCCGGGCGTCAGGCACAGCGGGCCTCCGCACGTGACCTTCGGGGGCTCGACGAAGTGCTCGTTGAAGAAGCCGTTCGCATCGAGCGTGTTCGGGCCGGGGATCTCGCCGCGCTCGAGGATGCCGCGGAACTCGCCGATGTCCTGGGCACCGCCGAACCCGACGTTGCCACCGGGGGTGCCGGGGTCACCGCTATCGGCAGCACCACCGGCGCCACACGCTGCGAGGGAGAGGACGAGGGCTGAACGAAACGGGCGCATGACAACCTGTTGTTCACCTTCGGTGCCACCTCACAGATCGGCGAATTATCTAATTGCTGCGGATAGTTGAGCGAGATGTCGTGGATCGTGGCCCGCCTGCCCGTTTCGGCGGTCGGCCTGCGGTCCGGACATCCTTGTCGTAGGATGCGCCGCATGAAGCTCCGCCTGATCGCGCTCGCCGTGATCGCGATTGCCTGCAAACGGTCGGCGCCGCCACCGCCTCCCGAGGTCGATCCGAAAACGATCACGTGGCCCGAGCGCACGCCGGACGCCGCGGTCGAGGCCAAGCCAACGGCCGTCTACAAGACCGACGAGCCGGTCGAGATCCGCAAGGACCTCACCGGTGCTTCGAAGTCGTTCATGGTCGCAGCCGAGTCGATCGAAGCGTCGACCGCCGGTCGCGACGTGCTCGCCGCCGGCGGCAACGCCGTCGATGCCGCGGTGGCCACGGCGCTCGCACTCGCGGTGACTCACCCGACCGCGGGCAACATCGGGGGTGGCGGCTTCGCCGTCGTGCGCACCGCGCCGGGCAAGGCGATGGCGCTCGATTTCCGCGAGACCGCGCCAGCCGCGGCATCCGACACCATGTATCTGGACAAGGACGGCAAGCCCACCGATGACAGCCGGATCGGCCATCGCGCGTCGGGTGTGCCGGGCGCCGTTGCCGGTCTCTACGAGCTCCACAAGAAGCTCGGCAACAAGCCGTGGAAGGATCTCGTCGAGCCCGCGATCAAGCTCGCGCGCGACGGCTTCACGATCGACGAGTACCTCGCGAAGGCGATCGCTCGAAAGCCGACGGCCGACAAGCTCGCGAAGTCACCGGCGAGCGCGGCGTTGTGGTTGCCCGACGGCAAGCCCGTCGCGGTGGGTGCCGTGGTCAAGCTCCCCGAGCTCGCCCGGACCCTCGAGCGGATCCGCGACAAGGGTCCCGACGGGTTCTACAAGGGCGAGACGGCGGCCGCGATCGTCGCCGAGATGAAGGCGGGTGGCGGGATGATCACCGCCGAGGATCTCGCCGGTTACAAGGCCGTGTGGCGCGAGCCACTGAAGTTCACGTACCGCGGGCGCTCGGTGATGTCGATGCCGCCGCCGTCGTCGGGTGGCGTGGTGATCGCGATGGTCGCCGGCATGCTCGCCGGCCTCGACCTCGGCAAGATCCAGTATCACGGCCCCGATCACATCCATCGCCTCGCCGAGGTGTGGCGGCGCGCGTACTGGATCCGCAACGACAAGCTCGCCGATCCGGCGTTCTTCAAGACCATGCCGCTCGCGCAGCTCTTATCCCCCGAGTACCAGGGGAAGCTCGCGGCCACGATCGGTCCGAAGGCGACGGTGTCGAAGGCGGTGCCGCCGCTGATCGAAGGGTTACACACGACGAACCTGTGCGTCGTCGACGGCAAGGGCATGGCGGTGGCGCTGACGACCACGATCAACACCTCGTTCGGTAGCGGCATCACGATCCCCGGCGTGGGCTTCGTGATGAACAACGAGATGGACGACTTCAGCGTCAAGCCGGGCAGCCCGAACATGTTCGGTCTCCGCCAGGGTGCCGCGAACAAGATCGAGCCGGGCAAGCGGATGCTGTCGTCGATGTCGCCGACGATCGTCGAGGATGCCCAGGGCGAGCTCGTGCTCGTGGTCGGTGCCGAGGGCGGCTCGCGGATCATCACCGCGGTGTTCCAGACGATGTCGAACGTGATCGATTTCGGCATGCCGGTCGCGCGCGCGGTCGCCGAGCCGCGGATCCATCAACAGGACTTCCCCGACGTGCTGCAGCTCCAGGATGCGTCGATCGATCAACCCACCGAGGACAAGCTCCGCGACATGGGCCACGAGCTCAAGTGGGGCCTCACTCCAGGCGAGTTCGGTGGCGTGTCAGCGATCGCGCGCACCAAGGACGGCTGGGAAGGCACGGTCGATCCACGGCGGCGCGGCGCAGCACTCGGCGATTGATGCGCTAGGCTTCTCGCCGGATGCCAGGTACCGGCCAACGCGGACCCACCGACGACGGGATCGAGGTTTATCCCCGGTTACCCGTCCCCAAAGGTGGGGCCAAGCGCGACAGCGAGCCCGCGATTCCGCGCGACAAGCCGGGCCCGAACAAGAAGCTGTGGGTCGCGGCAGGCGGTGCCGCCGTCGCCGGGATCCTCGTCGGCTTCGTGCTGCGGCCGATGCTGACCACCGATTCGCGGATCGGTGAGGCCGAGGACAACGCAGCGGCCGCCTCCAAGGCCACCGACGCGCAGAAGGCGCGCGGCGACGAGCTCCAGACCAAGCTCCGCAAGGTCGAGCTCGACAAGATCGCCGTCGAGGAGCAGCTGATGGCCGCGAGCAAGGTCCAGAAGGAGCTCGCGGGCAAGGTCGCCGAGACGCAGGCGCAGGTAAAAGCGCAGTCCGACATCTCCGCGAAGTTGCAGGCCACCGTCGACAAATCGATCGGCGTCGTCTCGGCCGATGGCGAGGAGATCACGCTGCGCCTCGTCGACAAGGTGCTGTTCAAGACGCTCGAGGATCAGCTCACCGAGCCCGGCAAGAAGGTGCTCGATCAGGTCGCCGTCGCGCTCAAGGAGATCCCCGACAAGCAGATCTGGGTGCAGGGCCACACCGACGATCAACCGATCGGTCGGCTCCCCGCGCCGAAGGCGCCGCCCCCGAAACGCGGCCAGAAGCCAGTCGAGGCTCCGTCGGGTCCGAAGTTCGCGACCAACTGGGAGCTGTCGGCGGCGCGTGCGCTGACCGTCGTGCACTACCTGCAGGATGTGGCGAAGGTGGATCCGTCGCGGCTCGCCGCGCTCGCGTTCGGTCAGTACCGGCCGGTCTCGAAGGTCAACAAGGCCGCGAATCGCCGGATCGAGATCGTGCTGTACCCGAAGCCGATCGTGAAGAAGTAGCTGCGAACCAGCCAGCTATAAGTCGCCATAATTGGGCCTCGAAGCCGAGTTGTGGCGACTTATAACAGAACGATAAATCGCCACAACCTGTGCTTCAGAGCCAGTTATGGCTAGATATAGCCATGACCCTTGTAGGCCGACAACGCGAGCGCGAGGTGCTCGAGGATGCACTCGCCAGCCCACGTGCGGAGCTGATCGCGGTCTATGGCCGCCGGCGAGTCGGCAAGACATTCTCGTCCGCCACGCCCTGACGCTCTGCTTCGAGCTGGTGGGCACCCGGGAAGGCAGCCAGGTGGCACAGCTGCGTGCCTTCACGGACTCCTTGTCCCGACTCTCGGGCTCGCCGGGCCGGTTGCAGCCACCACGCGACTGGCAGGATGCATTCGGCCAGCTCCGCGCCGTGCTCGAGCCGCGACTGCGGCGCCGGAAGACCAAGCAGGTCGTGTTCTTCGACGAGGTACCCTGGCTCGCGAGCCGGCGTTCGGGGTTCCTCTCCGCGTTCGAGCAGTTCTGGAACGCGTGGGGCGTGGAGCAAGCCAACCTGATCGTGGTGATCTGCGGCTCGTCGGCGTCGTGGATGCTCGACAAGGTGGTGCATCAGCGCGGCGGTTTGCACAATCGCGTCACTCGGCGGCTGCGGCTCGAGCCGTTCTCTCTCGCGGAGACCGAGCAACTCTTGCGCGCGCAACAGGTCGTGCTCGGTCGTTATCAAACGATCGAGCTCTACCTGGCCCTCGGAGGAATCCCGGCGTACCTCGCCCAGGTCCGCCCCCACGAGTCTGCCGCCCAGGCGATCGATCGGCTGTGCTTCGCGCGCGACGGCTTTCTCGCGCTGGAGTTCGATCAGCTCTACGCCGCGCTGTTCGACAAGGCCGAGCGCCACGAAGCGATCGTCCGGGCGCTCGCGGCGCGTCCGGGTGGGATGAATCGCGCGGAGTTGCTCGCGGCCACGCGGCTCGGCACCGGCGGCGCGACGACCAAGGTGTTCGAGGAGCTGGAGGAGTCGGGCTTCATCGTGCAGCTCCACCAGCTCGACCGCAAGAAGCGCGACAGCGTGTACTGGCTCGCCGATCACTACTCGCTGTTCTACCTCCGCTGGGTCGAGCGACATCGCAGTCGGACGAGCGAGGTCTGGCTTCGCAAGCAGGGGACCCCCGCCTGGCGTGCATGGACCGGGCTCGCGTTCGAGGCGGTGTGCCTGCAGCACGTCGGCGCGATCAAGCGCGCGCTCGGGATCTCGGGGATCGAGAGCCGGGAGGGCAGCTGGAGCTCCCGCGGTGGCGAGGTTGAGGGCGCCCAGATCGATCTCGTGATCGATCGCGCGGATCGCAGCGCGAACCTCTGCGAGATGAAGTTCTCGGAGACCGAGTTCGTGATCGACAAGAAGTACGCGCGCGAGCTCGAGCACAAGCGGGCCGTGTTCCGCGCGGCGTTTCCGCGCAAGGCGGCCTTCCTGACCCTGGTCACCACCTACGGCGTGCGCAACAACGAGCACGCGCAGCGCTTGGGGATCAAGGTGCTCGCGATGGACGCGCTGTTCGTCGAGTAGCTGCGCGATGCCGGATCGGGAGTCAGTCGGGCGTCATTTGGTATTCGTAGCGGCGTCGAAGAGCTGGATCGACGCCACTGGCGCAACCTCGTTGTCCCTGGATACGAGCATGCCCCTGAACCGTCGTGCCACGCCGCCTCAGCGGCTCCTCGAGCTGCGCGGGCTCGGTGCTACAGCAGCGCGGCCATTTGCCGGCGACGTATGGCGAGTGCGACATCCGTGGTCACGGGTAGCGCCTCGAGCGCCGTGGTGATCCGTTCGCGATCGATGGGCTCGCCGTTCGCCTAGGCCCAGACGAGGAGTGCCATGCAATCGTCGAGATCTTTCTCTCCGAGACGACCCAGCTTGAGAAGCAGGAACAGCGTGGCGTTGGGTCGATAGATGCTGGCGCGGCCCTCGCGCAGCAGGACCACCTCTCGATCCCAGCCGATGATGCGACGGAGATAGAACCCGGTCGCCGGGTTGATCGTCTCGACCGGCAGGCCGTGCGATTCCGCGATCTCCATGAGGAGGAGGAGCTCCGCGTTGGTGCCGTGCGGTCCGATCAGAGCGAGATCCTCCGTCGTCCGACCTGGCGCGAACCACACCGCGGCCGCCGCTCCGCCGACGAGGATCCAGTCGCCCGTCAACTTCTCGGCGGCGCTCTGGAGCAACCGTTCGATTCGTGCGCGGTCTAGCTCGATCCGTGGCAAGGCGCTGGGATAACGCAGTGCTCGATCCCTGGCAGATCTTGCGGCGTGCCGGGCTCCCGTTGGGCATGCCAGATCCAGCCGACACGGCTCCTGAGGTCACGGAGCTCGCTGCGGCTGTGCGCACGACCATCGCAACCAACCCAACAGGTCGGTCGCGCGACGCGCTGAGCGCGTTCGTGCTTGCGTGGTGGCGTCAGTGGCCCCGGACGTTTGCCCGCACGTTCTGCGACGACGCGCCATCGATCGTCGAATGGGCCGACGCCGCAGTGACGGATCAGGGGAGCTACCTCAAGCTCTCGCGAATCGCGACAGCGCACCTCGCAAACGTCTTCTGACCGGCGAGCGACAAGACGAGCGAAGGGCATGAGACCGCAAAGCGAGACCTGCTGGCGCTGCGCGCGCTGCGGTCCCAGGTCACCGCGTCTCTAACGAAAATCACAGCCCTTCGTGAAGAAGTCGCGACCAGACCGTGCGCGTGTTGCCGCGAATATTTTTCAACATTCTCCTTTTTTTTTGCATCGCGCTGCATGTAGAACGAACGGGCAGCGTTTGGGTCGTCGGGGACGACCATCGTTTGTTGGTTGGTTGGTTGGTAGCAGGTGAATCGAGCGAGTCGCGAGGCCCGCGGCTCGAACAACATCTCGTGGGTTTGTCCGTCCGTCGAGGATCTTCTTCGACGGAGAAGCCACGAGTGCGCTCTCGGTCGCCTGAGAAGGAGCCTGCTCGTGCGTCACCTCCAGATTCTCGGCTGCGTCGCGATCCTCATCATTGTCGTGTTCGCTCGCGCCTCGCGCGGTGACGGCGAGACCGAACCGATCGAGGCCGTCGTCGACGATACGACCGAGCCGATCACCGGTGATCCCGTGATGCCGAACCGCGGCTCCGAGCAACCGATGCGCGATCCGTTCGCGCCGTACGAGATCGGCGCCGAAGCCGGGTGGAAGCTCGACGATCTCACCCCCGACGAGCAAGACGTCGCGCTGCGTGGTGTCGCGACCAATCCGCAGGCCGTCCAGGATGCGTATGCTGGCGCCGCGCGGGATCTCGCGGAGCGCGCCCGTGCCGAGCATCCGGCGAACGAGCTCGGGATCGCCAAGCTCGGCGAGATCGGGGTGGTGCCATGAGGGCGGCAATGATCGTCCTGCTCGCGAGCTGCGCGTCCAGCCCGTCCCTCGACACGGCGAAGCTCGAGACGCTCGACTACGTGGTCCCCAGCGGATGGACCTCGCGACCACTCTCGTCGCCACACGGTTCGATCGTGGAGTGGACGCCGCAGGGCGACAACGAGCGCAAGGAGTCGCTGGTGGTTTCGCGCGTCGCGAATCCCGCTCTCGCGCTGGAGAAGAATCGGGCCTACCTGACCCGGGACCTGGTCGGCGCGAACCGCGCGCTTCCGGAGGCGCGGTTCAGCGCGGCGACCTCATTCATCAACCGAGGTGGTCTGCGCGGCGTCCGTGTCGAGGGGACCTTCACCCCGGTCGGGCAAGCGCAGGCGTATCACCGGATCCACGCCGTGCTCGTCGACGGCCCGGCTCTCGTCCACGTCCTGTTCACCTCGCGCGAGCCGGATCGCGATCAGATCGACGCCGTCCTCGATGGCGTTCGGCCCGGAGCCTGACCATGCGCACCATCCAAGTTCTGATCATCCTCGCGATCTCCGCACTCGCTGTCGAAGTGCACGCTGCCGAGATCTGCGGCAACGGCATCGACGACGATGCCGATGGCATCGCCGACGAAGGTTGCTATCCCACGCTCACCACCGGGCAATGCGAGAGCCCGCTGTCATGCGCCGAAACCGGCATGGTGAGCCCGACCACCGGGAGTCTGCGCTACGCGATCGATCCCGACGTCGCACCTCGTGTGCCATGGGGTCCGGGAATCGGCTTTCGCCGCGTCTACCTCTCGCAGCTGGCACCTGGTGGAGGCGCGCCCGCCTATCGGACGTCGCTTGGCCCGCGCTGGGGACATACCTACGCGACGTGGATCGACTCGCTGTCCAGTCCTACCCGGGCCGTCCTGCATACCGCGCAGGGGCAGGACGTGTTGTTGAACAAGACCTCGTCGGACGCGACGTGGGACTACTTCACACCGACGCCCGGTCATCACTTCAAGGAGTTCAAGCGGCGGCTCGCCGCGCCGAACGAATACGAGATCACGACGCTGACTGGTGAGAGCTTGCAGTACGACGGCACCGGGCGACTCAAGCTGATCCGCGACGGGCTCGCGACGCCGAACGTCGTGACCGTCGAGTACGACGGCAATGCGCAGGTCTCGCGGGTGATCGATGCGTCCTACAAGCGGCAGTTGCTGTTCGCGTACACCGGCGGCGTGATGACGTCGATGAAGTTTCAGATCTTCCTGTCGGGCGCGTGGGTCGATCAGCACACCACGACGTTCGGCTACACCACAGGCAACCTGACATCGGTCACGATCGGCGGTCAGCTCGCACAGACGAACGTCTACACCGCGAGCTACCTGACCTCGATCGTCGACGGCAACAGCAAGACCCTCGTCAACTTCGTCTACGACAGCACGATCGCTGGCAAGGTCGTCCGCGTCGACACGCCCCGCGGTGTGGTCGGCTACGAGGTGGCACCGTCGCGGACGCAGTGCACCGGAGCGGCGAAGAGTGCGCTCTATTTTCACAAAGCAAACACCACCAGCTGCACGACCGACGGGGATTGCGGCACGGGCAACCTCTGCGGTGGCAAGACCGGCGCAGGTGCCACCGGGCAGTGCTTCCGCGGTGCGCGGTGCCTGACGATCTCGAGTCCGAGCGAGGACGTGATCACCGGCGTCAGTGCGTTCGCGGGCAATAGCGAAGCCTGCGAGGGCGCGTGCCTCGAGGCGATCGATCATGTCTGGAAGACGGTGGGCAGCGCGCTCGATCTCGGCGCCGTGCGGGATCCATCGGGCAATTACACGACCAAGGAGTTCGACGGCAACGGGATGCCGACCCGGATCGTCTACGGCGATCCAGACTCCACGGCCGGTGGTGGGACGCGTGAGGTCTTCCTTTACTACGGCGACGCGAACGTGCCGGGCAAGGTCACCGAGGTCCGGCGAAAAAGCGATCTGGACGCGAGGGCATGCAGCGCAACGAGCTCGGCGGGGTGCGCGCAGACGTTCTATTCGTACAACTCCGATCGTCTACTCGGCAGCACGCAACGGATCGGCACGACCCTCGACGGTGCGGGGACCAACGCGGGGTTCACGTACACCACCGGCTACACCTACAACGCCAAGGGGCAGCTCACGCTGATCGATGGTCCGCTGGCCACCGCCGACGACGTCACGCTCTTCGAGTACTGGTCGACGCCGACGGATCCGATCAAGGACGGCTTCCTCCAGAACTACAAGCGCAAGAAGGACGCGACGACGTTCCTCACGCTGTCGTCGCTGACCTACGACTTCTGGGGCAACGCGACGTCGATCTCCGACGTCGACGGCACGATCTCCTGTCAGACGTTTGACAGTGCGCGGAACTTCCTCACGCAACGCCGCGAGCAGATGGCCGGCCAGACGAACTGCACGGCGAACGCCGCGGATCTGGTGACGAGCTACGCACGCGACTCCGCATTGCGGCTCACCCAGCTCACACGTCCCGATGGCAGCTGCCTGATCTCCGAATACGACGCGCGAGGCCGGCTGTCGAAGGTCAAGCGCCGCGATGATTGCAACGCCGTGTCGACGGGCGACACACAGGAGCTCACGTACTCTGACGAGGGTTTGCTGATCCTGACCGAGCTCAAGGACGCCGCGGGGATCGTCAAGAAGCGCCAGGAATTGACCTACTTCGATTCGCGGCGACTCGAGAAGATGATCAACCCGGTGAACACGGCAAAGTGGACCACCCTGGCGTGGGATCCGCGCGGCTTGCTGGAGAGCATGACCGCGCTCGACGGAGCCACCAACCTCGGCAAGACGCAGTGGACCTTCAATGCCGAGGGTCGCGTCACGGCCGAGCGGCGCTACACGTCGGGCTTCTCCGCCTTCGATAGCTGGTCTGTCCTGTTCGGTTGGCTTGGCGATCAGAGTCAGGTCACCGACGGTGACGCCAAGGTGATCGGATCGATCCGCGATGATCTCAGTCGCGTCGTCAAGCTGTCAGGGAACGACTACGTCACCCAATCGGCAAACTTTTCGACGCTCCGTGTGTACGACGCAGCGAGTCGCCTGGTCACGTTGACGGAGGGACTCGGCAACGCCTTCGGAACTACGCAGACCTTCACGTTCGACCACCTGGCGCGACCACTCGACGCCGACTACGCGGGCACCTGCAACAGCGTCAACGTTCCCGATATCGTGCGCGTCTATGACGGGCTGACCGGTGCACCAGCGTGCCCGGCAGGAACCTCGTGTGCCAACCTCGGAGGTCGGCTAGCCTACGTGAAGGTGAAGCTGATGTGCACCACCGCCGCCGGCAGCGACGGCGACTACACGCTCGAGCAGGAGACCTGGTACGGCTACGACGCCGCCGGGCGGCTGACCCACGAGTACCTCTCCGACGACAACGGTCGCACCGCCGCTCACGTCTACGCGTGGACCAAGAACGGTGCGCTCAAGCAGGTCACGTTGCCTTCGGCGACGGTGCTCGGTGCGACGTACGACTCGGGTGGCGTGACGGGCACCAACTCGAACAAGGACCGCGTCACCGCCCTCTGGCGAACCAACACCAGCACGCCGATCATCAACAACATCCTCTACGAGCCGTTCGGTCCGGTGAGTCAGTACGACCAGCGCAACTCGCCCGGCACGGGATTCTTGCGTACCCGGATCGCGCGCAACCTCGCCTACCGCCAGACGCTCAACATCGTCGAGAAGACCGATGGGACGAACGTGCAGAGCTCGGT
>JBBQJJ010000275.1:0-11728 GCA_038325805.1 Haliangiales bacterium | reverse complement strand
TCGAATATTCCGCTGATGGATCCAACAAGTTCTGGGACATCGAGCGCACCGGCTCGAAGCTGACGATCAAGTTCGGCAAGATCGGCGCGTCCGGGCAGACCCAGCTCAAGACGTTCGGCTCCGACGCGGAGGCGATCGTGGCGCACGACAAGCTCGTCGCCGAGAAGACCAAGAAAGGCTACGTCGCCGCCGGCGGGGCGGCGAAGGCGAAGGCCGCACCGGCGAAGGCCGCACCGGCGAAGACCGCACCGGCGTCGGGCATCAAGCCCACCGCGCTCGTGATCAAGCCGCTGCACGAAGCAGCGATGCACGGGATCGTCGTCCGTGATCGGATCGCGGTCGCGACGGGCACCACCTGCTTCGCGACGAGCAACGGCAAGAAGTTCCACCGCCGCGACACGCCGGGGACGTCGTTCGGCCTGTTCGAGATCGACGGCAAGATCTACTCGATGGGTGGTCCCTTCGCGGTCACCTCCGACCACGGTGCGACGTGGAAGACCATCAAGCTACCGTTCGACGGCTACCGGTTCACCCTCGCGCACGATGCCAGCGGGCAGTGGTGGCTGGGTTGTGCTGACGGCGTCGTGCTGACCTCGGATCGCCCGGACAAGAACTGGAAGACCGCCTCGTTCAAGACCGCCGGCAAGGTGATGGCGATCCTCGTGCTCGACGGCAAGCTGATCTTCGTTGGCCCTGGCGGCGCGGGCGCGTGGGATGGCAAGAGCTACAAGGCGATCAAGGGCTTCAACAAGCGAGACATCGTCACGCGCATCACCGAAGCGCCGAGCGGCGCGTTGATCGCGATCGGAGATGGTGGCATCGCGTACCGATCGACGGATCGCGGCAAGTCGTTCACCGCGGTGAAGTCGGGCGCGAAGGTCGATCTCGAGGACTGCGCCTGGGTCGCGGGCGCGCTGTTCGTCGTCGGAGCGAACGGCACGCTGCTGCGGTCGACGGACGAGGGCAAGACGTACAAGAACGTGCCGACCAAGACCCAGAAGCTGTGGGCGATCGCGAGCTGGGGCGATGGCGCGTTCCTCGCCGGTGACGGCGGCATCTTCTCGCTCGCGGCCCCCGAGGACACCTACTGGAAGGGTGCCCAGGATCAGTTCGAGCCGCCCCCGCCGGAGATCGAGAAGGGCTTCGAGCCGACGAAGGCGAGCTCTGGTCGCGAAGCGATCTACAAGAAGCTGCTCGCGGCGGCGCTCGCCGAGCACGACGTGCTCTCGACCCCGCTCCGCGCGATGAGAACCGCGGACCTGAAGCCGAAGCTCGCGAAGACCGTCGAGGACGGTACCGAGGGCGCCGATCAGGTCTATGCCGACTGGCTGTCGGATCAGGGCGATCCGCGCGGCGAGCTCGCGCAGGTCCAGCTTCGCCTCGCGAAGGACCCGAAGAACAAGGAGCTCAAGAAGCTCGAGAAGAAGCTGCTCGCGACCCACTCCGAGGCGCTGCTCGGCAAGCTGGCCGAGGCGTCGAAGATGCTCGACCTCGAGTGGCACGCCGGCTTCATCACGAAGGCGCGCATCGCAGCGGTGTCGGACGATGACGACGACGATGACGGCGACGATGACGGCGACGGCGACGAAGGTGAGAAGAAGGAGCTGCCTCCGCTCGAGAAGGTCCTCGGGTGGCTACTCGATTCACCCAGCGCTCGGTTCCTGCGCGAGCTCGTCGTCGGGATCGTGATCCGCGACGACGAGAACAGCTACAACAATGTCGCGAAGGTGATCGGCGGCCGCTACCTGCCGTCGCTGCGCACGCTGTTCCTCGGGGACTTCAGTTACGAGGAGACCGAGCTCAACTGGAGTCACCTCGGCAACCTCGAGCCGATGTGGAAGGCGCTGCCAAACCTGGAGTCGCTGAAGTTGCGGTCGGGGTCGATGAAGCTCGGCTCGATCGTGCTGCCGAGGCTGCGCGAGCTCACGGTGATCACCGGCGGCATGGATCTGAAAGGCGCACGCGCGATCGCGACCGCTCGCTGGCCAAGCCTCGAGCTGCTGTCACTGCAGTTCGGACCCGCGCACGAGGGTGGTGACGTCAAGGTCAAGGAGCTGCAGCCGATCCTCGACGGCGCCAGCCTGCCGCGCCTCAAGCATCTCGGGATCACGAACTACGACCACACCGACCAGCTGATCGAGCCGCTCGCGCACTCGAAGATCCTGCCGCAGCTCTCCGAGCTCGATCTCAAGATGGGCACGCTCGCCGACGAGCACGCCGGGCGGATCTTCGCGCTCCAGAAGGCGTTCGCGCACCTCACCAAGCTCGACGTGCACGACAACTACCTGGGCAGCGAGGGCAAGGCGGTGCTCAAGAAGACGAAGCTGCCGATGAGCTTCGGCGAGCAGCGCGACGACGATGGACCCGACGAGCGCTTCGCGTCCGCCTACGAGTGAGCTGTTCGACGTGGTCAGACGATCTGTCTGTCCGTCAGGTGATCGCGTCGTAGCGGTCCTTCGCGGTCACCTCGTCGAGTCCGAGATCGAGCGCGAAGCAGCGCTTCGCCCCGACCCTGACGCTCCGCTCCATCTCCTCGACGGTGGTGAAATAGAACACCGGTTGGCTACAGGTCGCGCAGTGGCGAACCGTGTCGTCGTCGGTGGTGGCGTGCTGTTCCCACCGGATCGCGCAGCCCTGTCGGAACAAGCTCGCACACCGCGCGAGCGGTTGACGGGTCACCGCGGCGCGCCAGCTCGCGGCTGACGGATCCTGGAGCGCAGCCGCTCGTCGCGACGCGAGATCGGGTGCTCGCAGAAACGTCGCGCGATGCACGAGGCCTTGCTGCTCGAGCCAGTCCGCGTAGACCTCGCGCGTTTCGCCATCGAGCGGATTCGCGCGCAGCCGCGCGAGCAGCTCGTCCTCGATCACGGCGCGAGGCCGGCGAACAGAGCCTCGGCGATCCGTGCCGCGCCCTCGCTCGTCGGGTGCTGGAAGTCCTTGACGATCAGCCCGCGACGGAACCACTGCGCCGACGCGCCCTTGCCGCCCATCCACGCGAAGGTGTCCCAGAACGCGCACCCCATCGCCTGCGCCGCGCGGTGCTGTGCCTCGACCATCGCGGGGATCGACTCGCGCGGCGGGGCACCGTCCTTGCGCCAGTCGAGCTGATCGAGGGGCGACACCACGAGGCACGAGCCGCCGGGATTCGCGGCGCGCACGCTCGCGAGCAGATCCTTGAACACCTGCTCGTGCTCCGTCATGCCCTGGCCTTTCGGCAGCAGCCACTCGGCCTCGTTGGTCCCGAACATCACGATCACGAGATCCGAGGAGCGGTGTGCGAGCTGCCCCTTGAGGTGATCGGCGAGGTTGTAGCGTGCCATCCCCTTCGCGGTGGCGTTGACGATGCCGAGGTTGTCGACGACGGCGCCCTTCGTGGTCTCGAGCGAGGCGCCGAACAGTCGCACGCGACCCTTGGCAACGCGGAGCTCGAGCCGCTTGCTGGCGTCGACGGAGACGCGCTTGAACGAGGCGTGTTTCGTTTCGCCCGCGGTCGAGAACGTCTCGATCGACTTTCCATCGGCGAGCACCTCGAGGTCACCGCCGCGCGGCTATTCGAGGTAGTGGATGTCGATGCTGGTCACCGCGCTCGCCGGGACGAACCGGATCGAGCCGTTGCCCTCGGCACTCCCGCCGAGCCCGAGCAGGTGATCGGCCGGCACCGCCGACGACGCGCCGTGGATACGCCAGTCGCCGGAGATGTAGCGCTGGACCGCCGCGTGCTGGTTGAACGGATGTGGCGAGGCCGCGAACACGAAGCCCGGGCCGGCCTTGCCGAGCAGCGCGCCGAACCGCTCGCGCAGCCCGTTCGAGATCTGATCGGACGCGATCAGCGAATCGCCGAAGTACGAGATCCGCAACGCGCGATCGAGCGTGCCGGCCTTCTCCTTCGCGACCGCCGCGCGGAAGCCGTCGAGCGCCTTCTTCTTGCAGCTCGCATCCGTGCACGGATCGTCGAGCTTCGCCGCCGCGACGGGCTCACGCTTGGGCGCGGCGTCGGCCACACCGGCGAGAACGAGCAGCAACAGAAACGTCCGCACGACGCCACGACCCTATCTCAGTTCGAGGTCCTCGATACCGGGAGTGCCACTCGCTCGGCCGACAGGTTGGTGTCGATCACGTCGGTCGTCGGATCGACAACGCCTTGATGCGCGACGCCAGGGTCGTCGGTTTCATCTGCAGGAGCTCGGCTGCACCGCCGGGACCAAACACCTTGCCCGCGCTCAGGCGCAGCGCGTGCTCGATGCTCTCGCGCTCCTTGCGCTTGAGCTCGGCGCGGGTGAGCGTCGCTCCGGCGACGTCGCGTGCGGGAGGTGAGGTCCGCGGGCGCTCGGTGCGTGGGCCGAGCTCGAACCTCAACCGTCCACCCCGCGACAAGATCAGCGCGCGCTCGACGGCGTGCTGGAGCTCGCGAACGTTGCCCGGCCAGTCGTGCGCGACCAGCTCGGCGATCGCGGCCTGGCTGAACCGTGGTGGTGGTTGGTTCAACCGGTGTGCAGCCTGATTCGCGAAGTGCGCGGCCAGGGGAACGACATCGTCGCGCCGCTCGCGCAAGGGGGGGAGCTCGATCGGGAACACGCTGAGCCGATAGAACAGGTCCTGGCGAAATCGACCGGCCTCGACCTCGTCTCGGAGGACGCGGTTGGTGGCGGCGAGCACGCGGACGTTCAGCTTGCGCACGCGGGCCTCGCCGACTCGCTCGACTTCCTGCTCTTGCAGCACGCGCAGCAACTTGGCCTGCATCGCCAGCGGCACCTCGCCGATCTCGTCGAGCAAGAGCGTGCCGCCATCGGCCAGCTCGAAGCGACCCAGCTTGTCTCTGAGCGCCCCGGTGAACGCCCCCTTGGCGTGGCCGAAGAACTCGCTCTCGAACAAGGTCTCCGGGACCGCGCTGCAGTTCACCTTGATGAACGGTCGATCCTTGCGTGCGCTACCGTCGTGGATCGCACGCGCGACGACCTCCTTCCCTGTCCCACTCTCGCCCGTGATCAGGACCGTGGCGTCGGTCGGCGCGACCAGCTGGATCTGCTGCATCACCTTCGCTAGTCCGGCGCTCGACCCGATCAGGCCTCCGACCAACCCGCTGACCCCGAGCGCCACCTCCTCGCGCAGATACGAGTTCTCCGCCTCGAGCCGGGCCTTGAGGGATTCGATCTCTTCGAACGCGCGCGCGTTGGCGATGCTGACGGCTGCGTGGTCAGCCACCACCCGAAGCCATTCGAAGTCTTCCTGGGTAAGCGTGCCTCGATCGAAGATCGCGAGCACCCCGAGGACGTCGCCGCGAAAGATCAACGGCTGTGCCGCGAACGTCTTGATCCCGCCACGCGCGAACCACACGCGATCCGCGATCCAGTCCTCGTCGCCGCGAACCATCGGCAACAGCAACGGCTGGCCGGAACGTGCGGTTCGGCCGATCTTGCGCACGCCGATCGGGAACCGCTTGAAGGCGCCGTCCAGGCGGGTGTAATCGAGGCCCGGCTCGCTGGGATTGCCGGCGCTCGCCACCAGGTGAAGGCAACGCACCTGATCGGGACACTCGACCCGAAACCGACACGCCCCGCAGACATCGCCTGGCCCGTCGAGCCAGATCCGGGTGAGCACGACATCCGAGCACCGCGCGAGCCCATCGACGATCGCGCGCAGCACCTCGGGGAGCGTTCGGTTCTGGGCCACCGAGACCAGCATGTTGGGTAATTGCGTGCGATTCATCCGAGCTCCAGCTGCTACGAGAGTTCGTCGTTGATGCAACGAGTATTCGTAGACTACGAGTAATCGTATCTCCTTTGAATCAATTCATCTGACTGTTTTGTATGGTTTTTGGTGATGGAACAGCTCGTGCTTTCAGGGATGTCACTCACGAAGTTCAACCCACGTAGGAGCTCCAGATGTCACGCATTGCAATCCCGACCACGATCGACACCTCGCCCGCCAACTCGCAGCCGCTGCTCGCTGCAGTCAAGCAACAACTCGGCTCGGCCCCCAACCTGTTTCGCCTGCTGGGCACCAGCCCCGCTGCACTCGAGGGCTACCTCGGACTGAGTGGCGCACTCACCAAGGGCACGCTCGATGCCCGGACCCGCGAGCGGCTCGCGATTCGTGTCGCCGAGCTGAATGGTTGCGACTACTGCATGTCCGCCCACCACTACCTCGGCAAGCAGCTTCACAAGCTCGACGACACCGAGCTCGCCGCAAATCGATCGGGTCACTCGAGCGATCGCAAGGCCGACGCCGCGCTCCAGCTCGCGACCGAGATCGTTCGCGCTCGCGGCCACGTCGCCGATGCCGCGCTCGCGTCCGCACGTGCCGCCGGTCTCGATGACGCGCAACTGATCGAGGTCGTGATGCATGTCGCTCTCAACACCCTCACCAACTACGTGAACACCGTCGCGGCGACGGAGGTGGACTTCCCACTGGTCGCGGCGACCGCCGCCTACGACGGGTTGTGTGCCGTCGCGGTGTCGATGGGTGAGCGCGTACCCTCGGACGCGAGCTCGACCACGCAGCATGCTGGGCGACTGTTCCGGTTCTCGAGCCAGGAGGCCAAGGCGATGTTCGATGCGGATCCCGTCGGGATCAGCGCCAAGGCCGACGCTCGATGGCCGCTCCGTGGCTAGCCCTGGTGTGCGTGCCGAGCCCCGCGTCCCGTTGCCGCCGTTCGACGTCAGCAGTGCGGCGCGCAAGGCCCGGCTCGCCGAGGACGCCTGGAATAGCCGCGATCCGGCGCGGGTCGCGCTGGCCTACACCACGGAGAGCCGGTGGCGAAATCGCTCCGAGCTGTTCTCGGGTCGCGCGGCCATCCAGGCGTTCCTCGAGCGGAAGTGGCAGGACGAGTACGAGTACCGCCTGATCAAGGAGGTGTGGGCGTATGCGGGATCCAGGATCGCGGTGCGCTTCGTCTACGAGTGTCACGACCTCGAGGGTCGATGGAAGCGGGCGTACGGCAACGAACAGTGGGAGTTCGACGCCGACGGCTTGATGAGCCGTCGCGAGGCCAGCATCAACGACATCTCGATCGCTGCCAACGAGCGGCGCTTCTTCTGGGCGCTCGGGCGCAGACCTGACGAGCATCCCGGGCTGACCGAGCTCGGGATGTAATCTCGTCGGCTTCGCGGGGAAGCGGTCACTCGGTCTCTTCGCGTAGGCGTTCACGCACCGCCATCAGCACGCGACCAAGCTCGTTTCGTCCACTTCCATCGCCGCCATCCCCCCAAGCCTGACGTATCGAACCATCTGCACCCGAGTGCGGGATCACCTGGATGCGACGAGCGCGGGTGCGAACGGGACCGGTGGAGGCACCGCTTCGTGACCCGGCACCTCGGTGACTCGCTTGTACGAGCAGTTGGCCACCAGGCTCGACGCGATCTGCGGATCGACCCAGCCGAGGATGCTGGTCACCGAGCCCCAGTTGTTCGAGTGATCCTGGCGTAGCCAGTACTGCGTGCCCGCCTCGACGATGACCGAGGTGCGGCCCGGGTGATCTACCGAGTCGAAGGTGTCGGAGACGATCACGTGCTCGCCGGGCTCTGCCTCGTAGCAGAAGTAGCTATCGCCCTTCGTCGCGCCGACCAGCGTCTGGTTGTCGTGCACGATGAACGTCACCGCGCGCGCGAACGGCGACGAGCGGATCACGCAGATCGTCCCGACATCTGGAGAGGCGGCCAGCGACGGCGGCGAGGTCGGCCCGCTGATCGAGTACGGCGTGCACGCGGCGAGGAACGCGAGGGCGAGTCTCATCGGACGATAATGACCCAGAGCGCTCCGCGCTGGTTGCCTGCGTTCGTGAGGACCGTCCCTCGTCGTGCGAGGAGATCGAGTTGCCGATCGCACGTTACGCATCTGAGGACAGTCCCTATTTCGCGCGCTTGATGATCAAGAAGTCGACGCGGCGGTTCTTGGCCCACGCCTGCTCGGTGCTCCGGCGGTCCTTCGGCTGGGTCTCGCCGTAGCCTTGCGAGATCAGGCGCTTCGCATCGATCGGCGTCGCGTCGCGCTTCGAGCCGTGGGTCCGCAGGTACTCCATCACCGCCGCCGCGCGCTTGTCGGAGAGGTCGAGGTTGTACGCGTCGTCGCCACGCTCGTCGGTGTGACCCGCGACCTCGACGAGCTGGATGTCGGGGTTGCCCTGCATGGTCGCGACCACCGCATCGAGGATCGGAAACGACGCCGGCTTGATGACTGCTTTATTGAACTCGAACTGGATGGGCTCCATCACGAGGATCTCGCTCTCGGTCTCCTGCGACGGTCCGCGATCGGGGCAGCCGTCTTCATCGTCGACGTTGTTGTAGGTCTCGGGCTCGTTCGGACACTTGTCGTCCTTGTCGAGGATCCTGTCCTTGTCGTTGTCGAGGTCCGGGCAACCGTCCTCGTCCTCGAACTTGTCGTAGTCCTCCGGATCGTTCGGGCACAGATCGTCGACGTCGAGGATCTTGTCGTTGTCGTTGTCGGGATCGGGGCAGCCGTCCTCGTCCTGAAACTGATCGTAGTCCTCGGGATCGTCGGGGCACTTGTCGACGTTGTCGAGGATCTTGTCGCCGTCGCGATCGTTCGCGTCACCGTCGGGGCAACCGTCCTCGTCCTGGAAGCCGTCGTGGTCCTCCGGGATCAGCGGGCACTTGTCCTCGTCGTCGATGATCCCGTCGCGATCGTTGTCGGGATCGGGGCAGCCGTCGTCGTCCTCGAAGCGGTCGCGATCCTCGGGATCGTCGGGGCACTTGTCGATGTCATCCTTCAGACCATCGCCATCGCGATCGCCTAGCGACGGCTCGAACACGATGCCGATGAACGCGC
The DNA here is from genome assembly GCA_038325805.1 of Haliangiales bacterium. Lineage (GTDB taxonomy): Bacteria > Myxococcota_A > Polyangia > Haliangiales > Haliangiaceae > JABFXX01. The sequence continues at coordinate 2,944 of JBBQJJ010000275.1, read as the reverse complement.
GTGCGTTGGGGTTGCCGCCCTCGTTCTTGAGCAGACCGCGACCCGCGCCGATCGACAGGTACGAGTTGCGCGCGAGGTACAGCTTCACACCCGCGACCGCCTCGAGCGGCTGGTAGCCCTCGTGCTTACCGAGGGGCACTGCACCGAACACTTCGCCGACGAGGTCGAACTTCTTCGACAGCGCGAACGCGAGGCCGGCGCCGAACGGCACCTCTGCCGATGCGGTGATCGTCCGGTTCGTCGGCATCGCACCGCCATCGCCGGTATCGGTGAACGTCGACTCGTTGCGCAGCCGGATGCCGCCGTTGAGTGCCATCCGCAACCGGCCGGTGCGACCGAACTCCTTGTCGAGGATGCCCATCAGCTGCGGCGTCAGCTGCTTCTCGCCCATGAACCGCTCGGCGGTCGCCGTCGGCAGGAACACGCTCGCGATCACGCCGAGCCCGATGTGCGGAGGGCGGCTGGTCTTGAGGAACCGCGTCTTCAAGTGGAGGCCGATGTTGCCGACGCCCTGGCCGTCGATCTTGAAGTTGCGATCGTCGTTGGCGTTGGTCGGCGACCCCAGATCGTCGGGGCCGCGATCACCCGACACGATGGTCAGCGGCGCCGACGCCGCGAACTGCAGCTCGGCCGGACCGACCTTGAAGCCGACCGCGGCGATCAGCGTCGCCGTGATCACGTCGTTGACCACGTAGTCCGCGCCGTTGTCGCCCTGAAACTCGAGCAGCCGATGGCCCCACGACAGCGAGCCGAGGCCGAATGACACCTCCTTGTGACCGAGCGTCTGCGAGGCGTTGATCGTCAGGTAGCCGCGCGAATCGATCGCGGGACGAAACGGATCGAGCTGGAGATCACCAGCGGGCTGGGCGACGGCAGTGCCGGTCAGCGAAATCAGGGCGAGTACGGGCAATCCGCGCATCGACGGTCCTTTCCCGTTGCGTCGTCGATCGGGCATCGATCGGCGCGCATAGCGGGGGTTCAGCACTCACAGTGCACGGACCCGCTGCGGCGGTTACACGCCTCGTAAGTTCAGCCGCAGACTCGGTTTCGACCCGTTGCCTTCGCCTGGTCGAGCTGCTCCTCGGCCGCCACGAGCGCCGGGGTGCCCTCCCCGGCGTGGACGCCGAGCCCGATCGAGAGCGTGGCGGTGATCGAATCGGTCTCGTAGACGAAGCGCGGCTCGGCGGCTCGGCGGATCCGCTCCGCCAGCGCGCGCGCCTCGACGAGCTCGACCTCACGCATCACGACGACGAACTCCTCGCCGCCGTAGCGCGCGACCACATCGGGCCACGCGACATGTGCCGCGAGAATCGATGCCGTGCGCTTGATCGTGAAGTCACCGGCGAGGATGCCGAGCTGATGGTTGATCTGCTTGAGTCGATCGATATCGACCATCATCACGATACCGGACGGGATCCGCTCGAGCTGCTGATACGCGAGGCGGCGATTCAACAGGCCGGTCATCCTGTCGGTCGACGCCTCGACGTGGCGGAGCTCGTCGAGGACACGCTCGCGATCTCCGACCAGGAAGCGCAGCCGCCAGCCGGGCATGGCGGACGAACTGATCTCCTGACCGTGGTGCAGCTGCTGCTCGGCCGCGAGCGGCGCATCGTCGACGAGCACGGGCATGGTCAGCGGCGTGATCCACCACGCGTTCCCGTACCAGCGGATCACCGCGGCCGGCACGGTGTTGACGAGGACCACGCCATCGTCCGGCCCGCCGAGCGTGAGCTCGTCGCCGACGTCGAACAGCTCCCGCGCTGCGCGGATCGTCTCGCGGACCAGCACCGCCGGTGGGGCCATACTTCGTTAGAATGCCACGTGGCCACGCGGGAGGAGCTCGAGGCGCAGATCGACGCCGATCCGACGGACAACTCGGCGTTCGAGGTCCTCGGCGACCTGTTGCAGCTCGAGGGCGACCCGCGCGGTGAGCTGATCGGGCTCGACGCGGCCTACCTGCGCGGCGGCGACCGCAGGCTGTGGGCACAGCGGCGTGCGGAGGTGTTGAACCAGCATCTCGAGCTCCAGCCCCGCACCGGCGAGCACATCCACTACCGCTGGCACCTCGGCTTCGTTCGGCGAATCTCGCTCGGCTCGTCGGTCAACTACCTCGCGATCTTCGGTCATCCGTCGCTGCGCTTCGTCACCGAGCTGGTGTTCCTCGAACCTACCGAGGCCAGCTTCGCGACGCTATTCGTCGACGCGTGCCGAGCCGTGCCGCTGTTGCGCTCGCTCGCGATCGGAGATCCCGACGAGAAGCATCATCACTGGGCGACGCCGCACGAGGCGTTGGCGCTACCGCAGCTGATCGAGCTCGCGCGGATCGAGCAGCTGTACTCGTGCATGGCCGTCGAGCTCGGCGCGGCACCTTGTTTGTACTCGTTGTCACTCGACAGCGATCCCGATGCGTTCAGCAGGTTGCAACGCGCCGAGCTCCCGTCCCTCGCGCGGCTCGCGGTTCGCAACGGCACCTCCGGACGCAACGCTCCGCTCGATCAGCTCCGGTGGATGATCGAACGCCCACCACCGTCGCTCGTCGATCTCGAGCTCGTCGGCGCCGATGGCAACGATCTCCTCCCGGCGCTGGTCGGATCTCCGCTCCTCGCACAGCTGCGCTCGCTGCGGCTGTGGAACGCCGAGATCTCCGTCGACACCGCCCGCCTGATCACCCGAGAGGCGTTCGGGCACCTCGATCTGCTCGACCTCAGCGATCCGCTGCTCGATGACCAGAGCGTCGCGCTGCTCTCCGGCGTCTGTCGCGAGGTCCGCACGATCTCGCCGTGGATGCGCGCGATCCTCAAGAGGCCCGGTTAGGATGTGCAGATGCGCTGGGTGATCGCGCTCCTGATCCTGCTCGTTGCCACCGAGGCGCGTGCGCAGATCGTCAACGTTCAAGGCCAGCTCGCGAAGGCGCCGGAGACCGACAAGGTGATCGGGCAGGTCG
>JBBQJJ010000274.1:0-11846 GCA_038325805.1 Haliangiales bacterium | reverse complement strand
GTGTCTCGACCCGGCTCGCGGAACGAGCCGCGTCGATCTGCTCTCGCACGGCCGCCGTCACCGGATCCCGCCAGCGGATGGTGTCGAACGAATCGCTGACCGCGACCTCCGGATCTGCGAGCTCGCCGAGGAATCGCGCGTAGTGGATCACGCGTGTCAGATCGTCGAGCCCAAGGAACGGACGGCTATGGATCGCGCGCTGCAGCGCTTCGGGGCCCAGCTCGCCGAGCTCGACGAGCTGGTTGTTGTCGTCGAGCAAGAACCACGAGCGGGTCTCGCGAAACTGCACGAGCGTGTGATGAGCGAGGAACGACTCCGGGTGAACGGCTTCGATGTCCCGATCCGGCACCCGCCAACGCACGCACCACGGACTGCGGTAGATCGCGTCGACGGCGACGCGCTGGTACGAGGTCGTGCTGTAGGTTCGAGCGCCCACGTGTTTCGTTTCGGACGTGCCGTCGTAGAGGCGGTGGCACGTCGGGCAGCGCAACAGCGCCTCGCCCTGGTAGCTGTCGATCTTGGGCCCGTTGACGAACATCTCGAGCTCAGAGACCTGCGACGGGACGGTATTCGTGTAGCCGTCGTCGCCGTAGTCGACGTCGTAGTCGGCTACCAAGCTGGAGACTGTTTGCCGATAGCAGCGGTCGGGGATCGCGCTACAGATCGAACACTGCTCGAGTGGTCGCGACGGCTCACCGCAACGTCGCCGAAATGCGTCGAGCGAGAGGAAGATTTCGGGATCTGGAGCCGGCGGTTGTTCGATCGTGGGCGGTGTTCGGGGCATGTCGGCGAGTTCCCGGCGGGCAGCTCTACGGGCAGCCAAGCTCCACGATCAGGATGTCGGGATCAGCGAACGTGCGGAGCGCCACCTCGGTGCCACCGATCCCACGGCTCACGATCAACGTTCGACCACCTCCGACGTCGTAGCGCCCGTGCGCGTAGCGACGCGAGAGTGGACCCGGCACGAGGAGCGGGACCTCGCCAGGCAACGCGATGTGACCGCCGTGCGTGTGGCCGCAGATCGCGAGCTCGAACAGCTCGTCGCCGAGGTGCAGCATGATCTCGGGTGCGTGTGCCAGCACGACGCGCACGCGCTCGTCGCCGGGCGGGAGCAGCGGCAAGCGAGGCCGCGAGCCTGTCCACGGATCGTCGAGGCCGAGGAGCGCGACGTGCGCGAACGGCGCGGGGAGCGCTACCTGCTCGTTGACCAGCACGCGTGCGCCGGCGGCTTCGAGCGACCTCGCGATCGCCGCATCGTCGGCCCACAGGTCGTGGTTGCCCATGACGGCGAAGATCCCGAGCGGCGCGCGGATCTCGCGCAGGCGATCGGAGATCGCGGCGATGTACTCGGCGAACAGGAACACGTAGTCACCGCCGAGCAACACGAGATCCGCGTCGGCGGCGGCGAGCCGTGCGAAGGCCTCGTCGAGAAGCGACGCGTGCGTCGTCGGCCCCGCGTGGAGGTCGGAGATGAAGGCGATCCTCAGCGGACGGACGCTGCTCGGCCAGCGCGCGACGGTCACGCGATGGTGGCGAACCTGAACGCGGCGCTGCAGGCCGAGTGCACGTGTGAGTCGCGCAGGCCAGTGACCGCGATAGGCGTTGTGCAGGGTCCACTCGACCGCGTGGCGGCCGATCGAGTAGTTCGCTCCGCGGCCGCGTAGTGGCACGCACGCAGCTTACCCGTTGACGCTCAGGTTGGCGTGCTCCACGCCCTGCTGCCTCGAGCTTGTTGACAACTAAACCTTTTGGTATAGTAAACCATATGGTTTCAGTTGACCGGTCGCCGCGACTCGACCTCGTCTTCCATGCGCTGGCTCATCCGGCGCGACGCGCGATCGTTCGCCAGCTCTCGCTGGGCGAGCGCAACCTCAGCGAGCTCGCGTCGCCGCTCAAGATGACGTTCCCCGCCGCCACCAAGCACGTTCGCGTGCTGGAGGGAGCCAAGCTCGTGCGCCGCCGCATCGTCGGGCGCGAGCACCTCTGCCGTCTCCAAGCCGATCCGCTCAAGGAAGCGATGCAGTGGACCGACTCGTTCCGCGAGCACTGGGAGGCTCGCTTTGCCGCACTCGACTCCGTCCTCGACGAGATGCACGTCGAGGATCAATCTCGTTCCAAAAGGAAGACACCATGACAACCAGCCTTCAGATCGCGACACCTACCGACACCACCATCGTGCTGACTCGCTCGTTCAAGGTGGCCCGCCGGCTCGTGTGGGAGGCGATGACCAGCCCCGACAAGATGACGCGCTGGATGCTGCCGCCGCCGGGCTTGACGCTGAATGTGTGCGAAGTCGAGCCTCGCGTGGGCGGTAGGCTGAAGCTCGCGTGGAAGAACGCCGACGCCGATCCCTTCATGACGCTGGAGGGCGAGTGGACCGAGTTCTCCCCGCACGACCGGATGGTCCACACCGAGACGATGAAGCTCGGCACTGGCGAGACGGTCGCCTCTCTCGTCGAGACCCACGAATTCACGGAGACGGCCGGCGGCACCCAGATGCGCATCACGCAGACCTACAAGTCCAAAGAGGATCGCGACGGCGCGCTCGCCTCGGGCATGGACCAAGGCATGGAAGCCTGTTATCAGCAGCTGGACGCGATGGTCGCTCAGTAGCTGGTCAGGCGCGGCAGACGGATTCTGAGCGTCGGGCGCAACAACTGACGGCACGCGCTGTCTCGCAACGGTGCGAGGCCTGCTCTGCATCGCGTTCGTCGCGGCCGCGATCCCGAGACCAGCGGAGGCCTGCACCTGCGGCTTGTTCGACAAGCCCACCCCCACGTCCTGTCGCGGCGCCACCAGGGTGTTCGCCGGCAGGGTCGCGGCGTACCATTGGCCGACGGCGTACGATCACGCGACGTCCGTGATCTTCCGGCGGCGACCGGTCGAGGTCGAGCTCGCGATCGATCGCGTGTGGAACGGCGAAGTCCCCAGCCAGCTCGTGTCAGTGACCGGGTATGGCGGCGGCGATTGCGGCATCCATCCGCTGCCGGGAACGCGGTTCGTCGTGTGCGACGACAAGGCCGACGACGCTCCACCCGACTTCGCGCTGTGCTCGCGTCCAGCATTCGACGAGCCCTCGCTCGAGGCTGCGCTCGGAACCGCACGTTCGCCGGCCCGGTCGTTCTGGCGAGCACGCCCGTCGTGGTGGCGAGAGCCCCTGCTCGTCCCGCTGATCTTCGTGGCCGGGTTCGCGCTGCTCGGGCGACACCGTCGCCGCGCGCCGATCAACGAGCGGGTGCGTTACTGCATGCTGCTGCTCGCGATGGTTGCGTGCGCCGCCGCCACCGGCGCGATGCGCGCGATCGCAGTCGTGGCGAAGGTTCCCGCGCTTGCTGGGTACGGTCCCGTCGTGCTCGCCGTGGTGATGGGTGCGGTGGTTGGCTTCTACGGACAACGACACCCGCAGCGCTTCGCAGGATGGTTCGGCGGACTCGTTGTCGCGGTCGCGTTCGCCGCCCTGCCCGTCTCGCTGGGATATGCGCCCTTGCACCTGCCGTGGAACCAGGAAGCTGCCGTCGCGTGCTCGCGACAACGCGCCGAGGAGATCGTGTCGCGCGACGAGCCGCTCGACGAAGCCCTCGCCCGAGAGCCCTACGCGTGCACCGACGGGGGCATGGCGCGCTATCGCGTGGTGCAGGATCACTGCCTCGCGTTTGCTGATGGTGACGGTGGTGAATGGTACGTGTGTCGTAGCGATGGAGACACGAGCACCTTCATCGGGCCGGAGTTGCCGCGCTAGGTGAGGTAACGTCGCGGAGTGAACGAAGTCGTCACGCTGGAGCTCAAAGTCAGTGTGCGCTGCGAGGCGTGCTCGGTCCTGACGCCGATGGTCGGCATCCGCAGCACCGTGTCGTGCCGCAACTGCGCGGCACGGATCGATTTCGTCGCGAAGGTAAAAGACTCGCGCGACGGTGGCGTCAGATATCCCTTCGGCGGTTACTACGACGCTCTCGCGGAGGCTACGCTCGTCCTCGAGGACGGCGAAGACTGCCACGACGCTCGCGATAGTCAGGGCTCACCGACGGCACTCCGGCGTGTAGCCGCGCCCGCGTGTCTGTCGTGTGACCGGCAGTTGCCGATTCCTGGCAAGGATACCGCCACGCTGCGCTGTGCTGGCTGCAGTGATGTGGTGGGCGTGCGATGGCCCGACGACGAAACCCGCTCGTGGGACCCGCGGATCACCTGCATCGTCGGTGATGGTCTGCGCTCGCAGCGCGAAACTCGGGAGGCTCGCACACAGGGCACGTTGATCAGCTGTGGCCAGTGCGGCGCGCCGCTGTCGGGTGACCAGACCGATCGCCGCCGCGCGCGGACGTGCACGCATTGCAGCGCGGTCAACCACCTCGGCGACGCCGCGATCCTCGCATTGTTCCCCCAGCCGGAGTGGCACCGCTCGTTCCTCGTCTACGACGTCACCGATGCAATGCGCCGCACGCTCTACAAACGGTTCACGAGCAAGGACAGCCACTACTCCGTCGAGGACGACCGCATGGCCGAGCTCCAGGCCGCGCACGCGAAGGCGCTCGTCGAGCAACGCAGTGAGACGATCGCCGAGATCGCGCGCGGCGAGGGATCGCCGGAGGAGATCGAGCACTTCGCGACCGACCGCGCGTTGACGGCCGACGAGGCCGCCGCGATCGACTCCGCGCTCGACGATGATCGACGAGAGCGCCTCGCTTCGACCGCGGTAGCGCCGCTGGTGCAGCGGTGGATCTCCTCACCCAGCGTCGACCTGCGCGTACGCGCAGCGAAGAACCCCGCGCTCGGCGCCGACGCACTCGTCACCCTCGCCGAGGATCCGGACGCCGCCGTGCGCGTCGCTGCTGCCGGCCGGCCGGAGCTGCCGAAGGAAGTCCTCGCGAAGCTGCGCAAGGACGCCAACAGCGATGTCGTGCGCGCGGTCAAACAGAACCCGAGCTACAAGCCGGGATTTTTCGAGAAGCTGTTCGACTAGAACGTCTGTCGACGTTCGCGGATTCGATCAGCGACGGAGTGATACGGTCGTCGAATGCTGCCGCGTATCGGTGCGAGCAAGCTCGTCTCGAGCTGGATCCTGCTCACGCTCGGAGTGTCGATCGTCGCGATGCTCGACGGTGGCTGGCTGTTCCGCTGGACCGCCCTCGCACCCGACAGGATCTGGCACGGCGAGATCTGGCGGATCGGAACCTGGGTGTTGCTCGAGGTGGGGCCGCTCGGCCTCATCCTGACCTGCGCGAGCATCTACAAGTTCGGTGGCGAGCTTGCCCCGCGATGGGGCGATCGACGACTGCGCCGCTTCGCGATCCAGATCGTCCTCGCGGGGGGTGTCGCGGCTGCGATCTGCGGCTTGATCTCCGAGGACGCGTGGCGCTCGTATCGTGCGGGAGGCTGGGCGATCAGCGATGCGTTGATCATCGCGTGGGCACGGCAGTACCCGACGTCGACGATCCAGCTCTACGGGTTGCTCGTGCTCAGCGGTCGCCAGCTCGTCGGCGTCACGATCGGGGTCACGCTGCTGTACGCGATCGCCACGAGCCCGTTCCTGATGGCGCCGGAGCTCGTTGCGTGCCTCGGTGCCGCATACTACCCACGCGCGTGGCTCTCGCGCTGACTGCTCACTGACTGTTGCGGACGAAGCCCTCGGCCGCCTGTTCGCGCAGCAGGCGGCGGACCTCGGCGCTCGGATTCGGCGAGGTGCGTTTGCGGATCACCGCGTCCTCTCCATCGCCGATCCGAAGCTCGAACCCGGTACGCCGCTCGCGAACTGCCCAGCTCCTGCCATCGGGATGGCGGAGCTCGATCCAGCTGCCGATCCCAACCTCGAAGCGCTGCTTCGAGCGCTGCGCGTCCAAACCCTGCGGCAGCTTGACGTCGACGCACCCCTTGTTCGCGCGCGCCCACGCATAGGCCTTCTCGAGTGCGTCTTTCCCTTCAGAGGTCTCGAGACCTTCAGTCAGGGCGGTCAGCCACGCACTGATCGTCGGAAACACACACCATGCATCGCCACTGCTGAAGTCGAACGACACCACCTGCTCGGGCGAGCCACCGAAGCAACCGAAGGAATCGAAGGCGTGGACCTCGATCGACGAGATGGCGAGCGGGTACCACGCGCTGTTCCACAGGCCATGGCTCCAGGTGCTCGAGCGCCCCTCCTCGAACTCGGTGGCGAGGTTCGTCAACGTCGTGCGTTCGCGATCGAGCTCCGCCGGCTGCATGAAGCGGAGGTCACCGTAGCGCCAGCCTCCGACCTGACCGAGCACACGACCGACATCGGGCGGAAGTGCGCCGCTCTCCCCGTCATGGCGCGTGATCGCGCCACGCTTGACGTGTTTGTGCGACCCGAGGGTGCGCACGAAGAGTTGAAGCAAGCTGTCGGTGATCACCGCCTGTTGCTAGCACACTGGCTTCCCGCGCCGAAGCGGTACATTCGTCAGAGCGCGTGGGATGACCGATCAGGCGCACTACGCTCGGGCTGCGTAGGACTGCAGCCGCTCCGCCTGGACTGCGCACCAAGACCGGTAACTCTCCACGTGGCCCGCGGCATTCTGAACGAACGCTACCAACCCGAGGCACTGCGTCGCGACGCCACCCCTTGTCCTGCCCCTCCTGCGCGAGGCAACACGTGCGCGAGCGAGCACTCGACCCTCTGCATCGACAACGCCAGCTGGGTCCCCGTGATCCGGAAACCGTTCGACCACGCCGCCTCCGGACCAAACCCATCCGCACGTGTCGAGGCTTCCACGCCGAGCTGTTCGGCCAATCGAATGGCCTCCTCGAGTCCGAGGTCATCCATTCGCTGCTTGCCTACCCGCACCACGTCGTCCGCGCAGCGACCCGCTTCGTCGAGTGTGCCGTGCACGTTCGAGGTCGATCGCACGCTCGCAACCTACCATGCACGATGAAGCGGCTCGTGTTCCGGCCCGCTACCCGCTCGTTGACGTCATGTCCGTCGCCGTGAGCGTCGCGACGAACCGAGCGCGGTCGTAGTCCGTGATGATGTGGACACCACTGCCCGACGCGAGTCGCGAGCCCCACTTGCCACGCTCGCGGAACAGCTCGACCTCGGCCCAGGTGCCGATCGACTCGTCGATCGCGCAGCACGCGGCGAGCGGATCGTGAAACTTCTTGCCGTTGACATCGCTACGCTCGACAGGCGGAAGGAGGCGGCAGATCGGTGAGCTGTCATCCGTGACCGCGACCAGATCGAGCCCGGCCGCCGTGGCGCGCACCAGCGCTGTCGCGAGCGGTAGTGTCTCGAGCTCGCCGCTGGTGGCGAGTCGGACGTCGGCACTCGCGATGGCAGCGTTGCGCCGGTGCGCCTCTTTCGAGTGCCTGCCGAGGTAGGTCTCCATGCCGCGCGTGATCAGCTCGAGCGAGCGACTGCGGTCGCGACACGCTGCCACCTGGGCGTGCAGGGCCGCGTCGTAGATCACGCCGTGGCAGACGTTCTTCGACACGAAACGCTTCGCTGCGATCGCGGGGCATGCGAGCACGGCGAGGGCCGATCTGGGATCGCCGTTCAGGTTGTACGTCGGGCACGTAACGAGGCCGCGAAACTTCGCGAGCTGTCGCTCGGCCGGTACGACACCTTCACCTGCGAAGCCGCCCTGTGCCACGAGTCTGCCGAGCGAGAACCCGGGCCGAGTGATCGCGGCACCGAGGTTCTTGAGCGGACCGCCCGTGACAAGTGTGGTCGACGGGCCGCACAGCTCGCGTAGGAGATCGGGCCCCGGCACTGCATCGCGCGATGGGGGCATGTCCCCGAACGCCTTGTAGTGCCACGACGACACGCACACGCCACGCCCGGCGCGGAGTGTGCCGTCGATCGGAGCGTTGCCGGACGGCGGCAGGTGATCGATATCGAACGCCCCGACGGGAATCGACCGACCGAACCACGATAGCGCTGCGCGCACGACCCCGATCTGGTCCGGCGTTCCTGGTGTGACGGTGACGCCCAACAGATTCACGCGTGGATGGCCGAGCAGGAGCAGGAGCGTGATGAAGTCGTCCGGATCACCGGTCTCCATGTCCCAGAGCACATCGATCATGCCATCCGACATCACGGCACAGGATGTCTCGCGAGCACATGACGTCAAGGCGAAACCAGGAGACGGACCGCCCACCCGATGGGAACACGTGGTGCCCCACAGTGAGGATCAGGCGAGCTCCGATCATTGGTCAGCAGACCCACCAGTCGCGTTCTAGTTGGTAGCGTCAGCGCGTGAAGCTCTGGCGCGCCCGAGGCAAGAAGACCGAATACGCGGACATCAAGCTCGAAGGGAAGACGTTGACGACGGTCACCGACGAGTCCTGGGGGGCACGCCCGACCAAGAAGAAGTCGTTCAAGACGCCGGCGCTCGCGAAGGCGGGCCTGGAGGCGGCGATCGCCCAACAGCGCACGCTCGGGTTTCGCGAGCTCGGCGAGATCGATCCACCGGCATTCGAGGTGCCGCGCGACGCCGGGCTCGAAGCCGAGCTTCGAAAGCACCGCGACGATCCGGCGGCGTACCTGGTCTACGCCGATTGGCTGCAAGGGAAAGGCAGCAAGTTCGGCGAGATGATCGTGTTCGCGAACCGCAAGAAGCAGAAGGCAGCCGCCGCGATCGCCGCGAGGGTCTGCGCACTACCTCCGAAGATGGGCACGGTGACGTGGCGGCATGGCCTGTGGAGCACGCTCCACCTCCAGAACGAACTCGAGTGGACGGAGTCCTTCGACATCCTGCGCTTCGTCAAGGCCGTGTTCAGCTCGCCGCTGTGCGCCGCGCTCGAGGAGCTCAAGCTCGGCATCCTCCAGTGGGAAAACAGCGAGCAGAACGTCGTCCTCGCCGAGGCCGGCAAGCACGCCTGGGCGAAGGATCTACTGCGCCTCCGCCTTGGCGATGTGGGTGATGCCCGGGTCGACATGGACCATCACTCGGTCGGCGATGTCGGCAAAGCGATCACGAAGCACTTCCCGAACCTCCAGTCCCTGTTCATGCGATCCGGAGACGTTTATGGCTCGAACTCGTTGTTCGGGATCGCCGGGTTGGACCTGCCGAAGCTCAAGGAGCTCACGATCGAGACCTGCGCGATGTCGCGCAAGCGCATGAAGTCGCTGGCCGCCGCGAAGCTCCCCGCGCTCGAGCGACTCATAATATGGTTCGGCGAGCGCGAGCGCGGTGCGAACGCGACGCTCGCCGATGTCATGCCGGTGTGGGACGGCAAGCTGTTCCCTCGACTCCGGCACCTCGGGTTGTGCAACACCGAGCTCGTCCTCGACTTCATCCGGCTGCTGCCGGAAGGCAAGATCGCGAAGCAACTCGTCTCGCTCGACCTCTCGAAGGGCACGCTCGGCGACGACGGGATCCCGGAGCTCTGCGAGGTCGCCGCGAAGTTTCCGGTGCTCGAGGCGCTGTGTATCGACGACAGCTGGGTCACTCCAGCCGGTATCAAGGCGCTCAAGAAGGCATACCCGCGCGTCAAGATCAGCGCGAAAGATCAGCAGGAGCTCGTCGATCCCGAGGACTACGGCTCCGACCGCTACGTCAGCGTCTCCGAGTGAGTGACCGCTCGATGCACTCGTCGCGAAGGTTCCGGAGCGATCGTGATCGAAGCTTTTCGCCCAGGTCCGGGGTAGCCGCCGAAACTCTGCCACTCTAGCCAGCCATGCTTCCCCCCACCCGTTTGATCCGGAACGGTGGCTTCGCCATGCTCACCACCGATCGCACGATCCGGGCGCTCGTCCAGGAGGTGAGCGTCGCCGCGGGCGTGGATGCGGTGATCGCCGACAGTGCGAGCCAGCTGCCCACCGTGATCAAGGGCTGCCGTCCGTGCGCAGTGATCATCGATCGCGAGCACATGGACGCTGACACGGCGCTCCAGCAACTGGCCGCTTCGACCGCAACCACGACGATCCTCCTGGTGAGCGATGCCGTGGAGGATCCGCCACCCGGCGCCCAGCTGGTCGTGTTCGTGTCGTCGCTCGGGCACGCGTTGGAGCTCGCGAGCCGCGCGCCCGCGGAGCGCCGCCCCATGCTCGAGCTGCTCCTGACGGTGTCGCTGCTGTCGGGTCCGCTCGACGCAGCGCTAGAGTCCGCCTCGGCTGAGATCGCGAAGGCCTTCGGCGTGGAGCGCTGCCTGATCTCGGTTCGTGGCGATGCGGGCGGTGGCCGCACGTCGAACCCGCGGATCTGGAATCACCTCGAGCAATTGCGCATGGCTGCCGCGGCACAGGCGACCGTGCTCGCGATGACCGTGGGCGGTGTCGAGCACTGCGAGAGTTGCTTCGCGGTACCACTCGAAACGCCGCTCGGCAGTCAGGGGTTCCTCGGCATCGTCGCTGCCACCCCGCGGAGCTTCGGGAAAGCAGAACGGACGGCCTTGCAAGCCATCGCGTCGAAGCTGGGGACCGAGCTCGGCTGGCGAACCGTTCACGACCGGACCGCCGACGAGCTCGCGCGGCTAGCGTGCGGTCCCGGACTCGATCCGCTGATCGGAACCTGGAACCAGGTGGCCATGGTGCAGCTGATGACGGCGCAGGCGTCTGCCGCGGCACGTTCGAAGCAGCCGCTGGCGGCCCTCGTACTGGACGTCGACGACCTGCACACCATCAACACGCGGTACGGGCTCGAGAACGGCGATCTCGTGCTCCGACGGATCGCGGATGCGGTGCGCGCCAACGTCCGGACCGAGGACGTCGTCGGGCGCTGGTCGGGCGACAAGATCGCGGTGGTCCTTCACAACGTCGAGCTCGAAGGCGCGCAGCAGATGGCGGAGCATCTCCGCACCGCGCTCGCGGCCCGCCCGCTCGAGCTCGCGAGCGGTGAGCTGCTCGCGATTCCGGTGACCGTCGGCCTGGCGATGATGGAGCCAGCGGAAGACCCGAGTCACATGATAGCGCGCGCGATCGCGGCGGCGAAGCGTGCGCCCGCGCAGGGCGTGGCGATCGCGGCTGCCACGCCCGTGGCACTGCAGGATCTCGCCGACGATCCGCCGGTCATGCTCGCGGGCACCTACCGCCTACGCCACGAGATCAGCCGCGGGGCGATGGGCGTGGTCTATCGCGCGGATGATCTGGCCCTCGAGCGGCCCGTCGCGATCAAGATGCTGCGGCCGGATCTCGCCGAGGATCGCGTGTTCATCGAGCGGCTGCGGGCAGAGGCCGTGCTGCTCGCGCGGATCCAGCATCCGAATCTGGTCCAGATCTACGCCTTCGGCCAGGTCGGCGGCGACTCGTACTTCGTCATGGAGCTGGTCGAGGGCGAGGCGCTCCAGGAGGCCATCGAGCGCCACCAGAACGAAGGCACGACGCCTGCGCTCGCAGTGAACATCGCGGTGATCGTCGAGGTGGCCTCGGCTCTCGATGCGCTCCACGAGCGCGGGATCATCCATCGCGACGTCAAGCCGGGGAACGTCATCCGCGATCCGTTTCGACGGCGTGGCGTCCTCGTCGATGTCGGCATCGCCCACCGCGCCGGTCAGCTCACCGAGACGGCTGGCACGCCCGGATACATCGCGCCCGAGGTGTTCACCGGGGGCGAGGCGACCGCACGCTCCGACGTCTATGGGCTCGCGGCCACGGCGTACGCGACCCTCACACTGGTCGAGCCGTTCGGGACCGGCGCGATGCTCGACGTCCTTGCGCGCCAGAACAGCGACGCGCCACCCGCGCGTCCATCCTCCCATGTCGCCGAGCTCGCGCCCGCAGATGAAGTCATGCTCGCCGCGCTCCATCGCGATCCGGCGCGACGTCCCGCATCTGCCGGTGAGTTCGCGCGCGCCCTGTCGGCGGCCCTGTCGTTCGTCGCGCCTCCTCAACCAATCCGTCAGCGCGCGAACGAGCTCCGCGGCGCTCGCCCCCAGCTCGACAGCACGGGCGCACAGCCCCA
>JBBQJJ010000273.1:0-11925 GCA_038325805.1 Haliangiales bacterium | reverse complement strand
ACGCACGACCGAGATCGAGGCTGCTTTCGAACGTCGCCCGACGTACGCTCGACGGATGCTGCGTCGCGGGTTGATTGCGGCCGTGCTCGGATCCACGAGCGTCGGACATGCCGACGTCGAGGTCAGGCTCAACTCCCAAGGCGAGGAGCTCGCGGCCGAATTCGGCATGACCCCGGACGATCTGGCGACGCAGATGTCCGATCAGATCGATCTGCTGTACCGGGTGACTCGCATCGAGGAGCTGCTGCACGCCTTCTCGAACACCGCGGCGTTCTCCACGCGTGGCCTCGGTGCGAGCTACGACGTCGACTCGGGCGACCGCTTCATCGGTGTCTCGGTCGCCGGGATCCACGGCGACGTCGGGCTCGGTGTGGTCAACAAATACCTCGCCGGCTCCTTGATCAACCTCGCGCTCACCGCCGGCGTCAACCTCAAGGATCGGTGGACCGTGTTCGCGGGCGCCGGCTACTGGCAAACCGAGCTCTACGGCGTCAAAGGCGATCTGTTCAGCCTCGGTGCACACGTCCAGTACCAGTTGCTTCCCGGCCGCGGCCACCCGAACGCGCGGTGGACAGGGTTGGCGGTGACGACCGGGCTCGACCACGTGCGGTTGAACGTCGGCCGCGCCGATACCATCAAGAGCCGCTTCAAGATCGGCACCAGAAGCATCCAGATGGAGTCGGTCGGTGATCTGACCATCGAGGCCCGGACCATCTCGGTGCCGATCGAGGTGTCGACGGGCGTGCGATTCGGACGGGTGTTTGGTGTTTATGTCGCCGGTGGGCTCGCCCTCACCACCGGCACGACCACGATCACTGCTGCGCTCGAGAGCCAGCTCTCGATGTTCAAGGAAGACCCGGTCCCGCTCGGCGAGGCGACGATCGACGCCGAAGGGTCCTCGAGCCCGAGCTCGCTGACCACGCACGTGCTCTCCGGCCTCGAGCTGCACACCACACACTTCCGGCTGTTCGCGCAGGGCGTGGTCTCCCCCGGTCAGCTCGGCGTTGCGCTCGGCATGCGTGCCGCGTTCTGACCGGCTGATCTAGCCGCGGTGTATCGTCGCCGGATGGTGCGCCTGCTGGTTGTGGTGTTGTCGTTGACCGCACTCGCGGAGACGGCGAGCGCGTTCTGTGGCTTCTACGTCGCGGGCTCGAACGCAACGCTGACGAATGACGCGACCCAGGTCGTGCTGATGCGCAAGGGGACGCGCACGGTGCTGGCGATGCAGAACGACTACAAGGGTCCGCCCGAGGCGTTCGCGCTCGTCGTGCCGGTGCCGGTCGTGCTCCACCAAGAGGATGTGAAGACCTTACCCAGGGAGGTGTTCGCGCACGTCGAGGCGATGGGGGCGCCGCGGCTCGTCGAGTACTGGGAGCAGGATCCGTGTCCCAGGGAGGGCGAAGGGCTCTACGGCACCCTCGGTGCCGGGACCGGCACGGGTACGGGCTACGGCATCGGTGCCGGCCGCGGCGGGATGCGAGGCCGCGACCTCGGCGTCACCGTGGAGGCGAAGTTCGCGGTCGGCGAGTATCAGATCCTCATCCTGTCCGCGAAGGATTCGACGGGGCTCGAGACCTGGTTGAGGCAGGAGAAGTTCGTGATCCCGACTGGAGCGGAGCCGCTCCTGCGCCCGTACGTCGAGAGCGGCATGAAGTTCTTCGTCGCGAAGGTCGACCCGTCGAAGGTGAAGTTCGACGCGAGTGGACGTGCGGCGCTCTCGCCGCTCCGGTTTCACTACGACAGCGACGACTTCTCGCTGCCGATCCGGCTCGGGCTCGCCAACAGCGGCGGCACGCAGGACCTGATCGTGAGCATCTTCGCGCCGTACCAGCGCTACGAGGTCGCCAACTACAAGAACGTCACGATCCCGACGAACATCGACGTCGATGATCGAGTGCGAAGCGGCTTCGCGGTGTTCTATGCGCAGCTGTTCGACGCGACCCTCGCCCGCACGCCGGGTGCGGTTGTCACCGAGTATGCGTGGCAAGCGACCAGCTGCGATCCGTGCACCGGCCCGACGCTCCAGCCAGAGGAGCTCGCGACGCTCGGTGGTGACGTGCTCGACAAGGGCGGCATGCAGAGCGGTGGATTTCCGACGGTGTCGCTCGGGCAGGCAACGGTCACGGGCGATCTGGATAAGGCGATCATCCGGCGTTACATGAAGCGCAACATCCAGAAGCTGTCCTACTGCTACGAGAAGGAGTTGCTGCAGAAGCCCGGGCTCGCCGGCACGATCACCCTCGGGTTCGGGATCGCGGCAACCGGCTCGGTCACCTCGCCGACAGGCACGGGTGTCAGCCCGGCGGTGTCGAAGTGCGTCGTCGACGCGATCTCTGGGATCGAGTTTCCAAGGCCGAAGGGCGGCGCGGTCCAGGTGAGCTATCCGATCACGTTTGCACTTGGTCCGAGTTCCGGACGAGGTTTGGGTTCGGACCTCGTGCTGACGCGGCTCCACGCGCGGTACGGCAAGGAGATCCAGGACGACCTCGTGTTCAAGAAGGCCGACGCGATCGTCGGCGGCCGCGAGGTCCCCCGCGATGGAACGCTCGAGCAGGGCGCGCGGGCCGACACGCACAACAACTTCCAAGCGCGCTACGCGATCCGGCACGCCTGGGCCGGACCGATCACGTGCGCGAACCCGCGACGAAATGTCTGGGGAGGACCTCCTCCGCAGGAGACGCGTACGAGTCAGCCAGTCGCCGCGACTGGCATCGCGTTGGCGCCGCGCACGGGCACCGCGCTCTCCGAGCTGGTCAAGCGTGACGTCCCCGAGATCGCGGTGAAGGCCACCACTGGTGCTTCCGAGGGGATGCTGCCCCAGCTACCCGCCGAGCCACCAACTCCCAGCAACTCGGGCTCGGCCGCGCGAACAGACAAGACCCCGGACGCGACCCGCGGTGGCTGTGGTTGTGAGACGAACAGCGGCGTGGATGGCGGGCTCTTCGCCGGCCTCGCGGGCCTCGCGTTGTTGATGAGGGGCCGACGTCGCGCCCGATCCGGTCACTCGGCAACGACGACGTAGCGATACTCGGGACCCTCGTCTTCGCGCATCTCGGTCGCGATGATCGTGGGGCCGATCGACTGCAGCTCGGCGACCATGCCGGCGGTGACGTAGGTCTGACTTAGATCGATCGTCCTCAGGTGTGCGAGTGCAGCTCGGTGTTGGAGCAAGGCGCGAGCGCCGTCGTCCGTCACCGTTCCCAGCGAGAGATCGAGTGATGAGATCGTCTCGATGATCTTCGACGCGCCGACCCGCTCGCAGATGCCGTCCGCGACCGGACAGTTCATCAGGCCGAGATGGGTGAGCGTTGGCCACTTCGTGCTTTGCAGGATCGATTCGATCGACTCGAACGTATTGTCGTTGCCGTAGTCCTCCGACCCGAACCAGATCTCGAGGCGGTCGAGCGCAGGTAGGTCACCGTTCGCGATCGCGGCAACGTTCCGTTGCGAGAGTCCGCAGGTCTGCACCACCAACCTCTCGAGCTTCGGCAGCTTGAGCTCGCCGAGCGAGATCTCGCAACCCCACATCTTGAGCTCGCGAAGCTCGGGGAATGCTTCGTTGGTAATCCCGCTCAGGTCACCGATCGGATGGTGCCCGCAATCGATATCGATGCCGTCGACCTCGCCGAAGCGCAGCGACTTGAGCGTCTTCGCGAACGGCGCCTTCGCCGCTTCCGCGATCACCATCGCGATGTCCGCCGCGTTGTACTCCCAGCGAATGACACCGACCTTCAACTGTTGAAGCACGAGTGCGGCAGGATTCGTGAACAACCGATCGAGGACATCCTTCGTCGGAAACTTGCTGTCCATCCAGTCGATGACGTTGAAGATGTGAAGCTTCTCCCAGAAGCCCCACCGCCACGACGCGTTCGCGATGCCAGGCCCCGCCTCCTGCAGGTGCGCTCTATCGGTTCGGCCGATCCCACGCATGAAGGGATGCGCCTGCAGGAGCTCGGCCTCGCGTTCCGCCTTGCCCTCACTCTGCACGACGATGAGCTCACCGCGCGGATCACCTTGCTGCGCGAGCCAATCGGCGTAGACGAGATAGCCTCCTTTGTCGTCGGGATTGTCGAGGATGACCTTCTCGAGCGCCGCGTTGCGAGGCGCATCGGGTGGGGCGGGCTCCAGATACGTCGGCTTCTCTTTGGCCATGCGCCACTCTACGCCAGCCGAGAGTCCGAGGACTCAACGCAGCCGGTGCTTGGCGATCAGGCGATGCAGGTGCACGCGATCGACCTCGGCCGTGCGCGCCGCGGCACTGACGTTGCCGCCGTGCGCCGCGAGCAGGCGCTCGAGGTACTGGCGCTCGATGTGGTGTACCCAGCGCTCGCGCACCGAGCGCAGCGACTGCGTGACGTCGATCGCCGGGCTCGGATCGAGGGCATCGAACGGCTCGATCGGCTGACCGGCGAGGCAGCGCTCGACGTAGTTGCGCAGCTCGCGCACGTTGCCGGGCCACGCGTGGCGCAACAGCTCGGGCAGCAGCTCGCCGCCATCGAGTGCGCGCGCCATTGGCGACGTCCGATCGCCGATGCGATCGAGGATCGCGGCGACGATCGCCGGAATGTCGGAGGCGCGGTCGCGCAGCGGCGGCATGCGGACGACGAGCACGGCGAGCCGGTAGTAGAGGTCGTTGCGGAACCGGTGCGCGTTGACCTCCTCGACGAGCCGGCGATTGGTCGCGGCGAGGATGCGGACGTCGACCGGGATGCGCTTGGTGCTACCGAGGCGCTGGATCTCGCGGCGATCGATCGCGCGCAGCAGCTTCGGCTGCATGTCGAGGGCGAGCTCGCCGATCTCGTCGAGGAATAGCGTACCTCCGGCGGCGGCCTCGAACGCGCCGGTCCGCGCCGACGTGGCGCCGGTGAACGCGCCGGCCTCGTGCCCGAACAGCTCGGCCTCGAGCAGATTGCCCGGGATCGCGCCGCAATCGACGACGATGAACGGCCCGCCTGCGCGTGCACTCGCGAGGTGGAGTGACTCCGCGGCGAGATCCTTGCCGGTGCCGCTCTCACCCTGGAGCAGCACCGTGGCGTCGCTCGCTGCAGCGGCCTCGAGGAGCGCGTACGCGGCGCGCATCGGGATCGAACCACCGACGAGGCGGCCGAACCGATCGCGTGGCGACAGGTTGACGTCGACGTTGCGCGTGCCGATCTCGAAGCGCAGCTGCGTGCGGCCGAGCAGCAGCAGCCCGCCGTCGCGGAGCGGTGCTGCGAGCACGGCCACGCCGTCGACGTGCGAGCCGTTGCGGCTACCGAGATCGCGCAGCACCGGCCGGCCGCGATCGATCTCGATCTCGCAGTGAAACCGCGATAGCGACGGATCGGCCAGGACGATGTCTGCGCGCGGGTCCGCGCCGATCACGGTGCGCGGCGAGGCAAAGGTGTGGACCTTACCGTCGGAGATCGCGACGAGCCTGCACTCGCGCACGCTCGCGCGGATGTCATCACCGCCGATCGCCTCCGTGATGCGCGGATCTTCTGTCATCAGTCGAGCGGTTCCTTGATCGTGGCCGGAGGAGGCGACCGCGTGAGCCGTCGCAGCGGGCGCAACGTGACTTCGACGACGCCGGCGTGCTCGATGCGCTGCTTCACGCTGCGATACCCCGCGCGCTGGATCACGACGACCTCCGGTAGCGCCACCTCGAGCGTCAGCGGCGTCACACCGCGCAGCGTGCCCTCGACGATCACCTGGGCACCACCTGGCTTGCTGCGCACCTCGACGACGGGCGTCCGGACGATCGGCGTGGGTTCCATCTCGATCTCCGGCTCCGGCGGTTCTGGCTCCAGCCGCGGAACCACGACGCGCGGCGCGATCGGGAGGTCGACGGGCTCGGCGTCGCGCTGCGCGACCGCGGCCAGCGAGACCGCAACAGCGATCACGACGATCCCGCCGACCAGCCACGCGAGGGCCCGCGCGCGCGAACGTGGCGGGACCTCCGCGGCCACCTGCAGGAGGGGGCCAGCATCAGTGGTGACGCGATCGTCGTCGAGGGCGAGCTCGCCGCGGAGGAGACGCGCGAGCTCGTCCGCGGATGCCGGACGGCGCGCCGGCTCGCGAGCGAGACACCGCGCGAGGATGTCGTCGAGCTCCGGCGATACCGCGGGCACGATCGCTCTCACGCGCGCAGGCTCGTCGACCAACTGCGGACACCGGCCGTCCGCGAAGTTGTCGAACGGGTGGCGTCCTGCGAGCGCCTCGAACAGGATCACCCCGAGCGCCCAGATGTCCGTGCACGGCGCGATCATGCCGCTCGTTAGCTGCTCGGGCGCCATGTACGCGAGCGTGCCTACGAGCCGGCCGGTCGTGACTGCGGAGCGAGCGCCGAGGTACTTCGAGATCCCGAAGTCGACGATCTTCGGTCGTGCTCCATCGAGCATCACGTTCGCCGGCTTGAGGTCGCGGTGGATGATGCCGCAGGCGTGCGCCGCCGCGACACCCTCGGCGAGCTCGGCGCCGATCCGGCGAACCTCGACCTCGGGCAACCGGCCCTCGCGACGCAACCGCGCGGCCAGCGGCTCCCCCCGCACCCGCTCCATCACGAGATAGCAGCCGGCCGCGTCGATCCCGGCATCGAGCACGCGCACGACGTTGGGGTGATCGATCGCGCGAATGCGTGCGCCCTCCTCGACCAGCGCGTCGACGGAAGCCGCGTCCTCGGCGAGCTCCGGCCGGAGGATCTTCACCGCGACGTCATTGTATGGATCGTGCGACGCGTGCTCGGCGGCATAGACCTCGCTGGACGCACCCCGCCCGATCAACTCTCGCAATCGATACTGTCCGACGGTGCGCATGACGGTGGCGCGCGATATCGTGACACGAGATGCGAGCTGTGGTGCTAGCGATCGGCGTGCTCGCGGCGCGTGCGGCATCAGCGGACCCCGCTTCCGACGCAGCCCAGGTCCACCTGGATCGCGGCGTGGCGGCGTTCGAGCGCGGCGACTATCTCGGCGCGCACGCCGAGATCGAGGCGGCGAACAAGCTGGTCCCCGCGAAGGCGAACCCGTACCGCTGGCTCGCGCTCACCGAGGTTCAGCTCGGCGACTGCGCGCGTGCGCGCGGCAACATCGAGGCGTTCCTCGAGCGCGCCGCGGACGCCGATCCGCGACGCGCCGAGATGCTGCGCCTGCGCGAGCTGTGCAGTCGCACCGGCACGCTCGCGATCCGGACGACGCCGGTCGCCGCGCAGTTGAGGATCGACAACGCGCTCGTCGGCCTCGCACCGTATCGATCGGGGTCGTTCGCCGTCGGGGATCACACGGTGGTCGCCGAGGCGCCGGGCTTCCAGCCGCTGCAGCGCGCGTTCGTGGTCACCGCTGCTGGCGCGGTGGATCTGCATCTGGTGTTGCCGCGGCCGCGTACCCCGATCACGAGTCGTTGGTGGTTCGTGCCAGCGCTCGTCGGCGCGGCCGCCGTGGTGACCGGCGCGATCGTGCTCGCGATGCGCGACGACCAGGCCACGCTGTTCCCCGGGGTGATCTGCGATGCGAGCGGCTGCCGCCCGGGAGGTCCGTGAATGTTGCGCACGTTGCTCGTGCTCGTTCCTCTGGCCGCGTGCGGCGAGGATCCCGATCCGTGCGCCACCGCGGCCGGCGCGTGCATCACGCTGCGCGTCGACTCGAACACCGTCGACGCGATCGATCTGCTCGAGCTCGACATCCTGTACGGCGACCTCCACGACACGATCACGACCGCGCTCGACAGCAACGGTGTGGTCGAGCTGCCGATCGTCACCTCGCTCGCGCTCGACATCACCGCACCGACGGAGGTCGGCGTGGTCGCCGCGGGTAAGCTCGGCGGCGGCGTGCTCGGCATCGGCGCCGCGTCGACGACCCTCGACGCGAACCAGCGCATCGAGCTCGACCTCGTGCTCGCGCCGCGCTCGACGTGCGAGACCGGCGGCGACTACTGCGGCGGCGACGAGCTCGCCGGCGACGAGGACACCCTGTACCGCTGCACCGACGGCGTCCCCGTCGCGCGAGGCCGCTGCGTGCACGGCTGCACGGTGCGCACCGGAGTCGACGACGGGTGCGGGGGCGGACCGATGACCTGCGTCTCCGGCGGGTTCTATTGCGGAGGCAACGAGCTCGTCGGCGATCCGGCCTCGCTGTATCGATGCGAGGAGGGTCAAGCTGTCGATCGCATGATGTGCCCGAACGGCTGCGCGATCGCAGCCCCTCCGAACGACGACTTCTGTCGCTAACAGGTTAGTTGCAGGTCGGCGCCACCTGGCCGTCGGAGCCCGTCGAGACGTAGGCGTCGGCGACGAAGCCCTGGCCGATGTCGTCCCACAGCGTCGATGTGCCGAACGTGCCGGTCACCGACTGGCCCCGCTTCTGACACTGGATCGTGATGAACGTGCCGTCGCCGACGGAGCCGATCGCGGCCATGCTCGTCGACGCACCGGCTCGCACCGTCAGCCTCACGCCCGACGCCGTGTTGATCCGGCCAGTCACACCACCACCGCCGCCGCCGCACGAGTTGGCGCTCTTGTAGCTCTTGCTGCCGAAGTACAGCGCGCCCACGCCGTTGAACCGGGCGCGGACCGCGAGACCGTTCTGGCGCTGCTCGTAGTGCAGGTGCGGACCGGTGGAACCGCCGGTGCTACCGACGGTGCCGATCTTCTGGCCGCGCGAGACGGTCTGGCCGACGTTCACGGTCTGGGTCGACAGGTGCGCGTAGCGCGTGGTGAAGCCGTTGCCGTGGCGGAGCTCGACCCACCGGCCGTAGCTCGTGTTGCCCTCGTTCGCGACCCGGGTGACCGTGCCGGCCGCGGACGCGACCACGGTGTCGCCGAGGTCGTCGGCGCGGTTGAAGTCGACCGAGTTCTGCGGGCTGTGTGCCGTGCGCGTCTGCCCTTCCCACGTCTGGTCGCACGGGAACGGCAGCTGGAAGCTCGGCACCAGCGCGCGAAGGTCGTTGACGATCTCCTCGTCGGCCGCCGGCCCGTCGAGGTCCGGCGTGGGGCCTTCATCCCAGATCTCGTCGTCGTCGGTGGTGCAGGAGGTGAGCGATATCGCGATCGCGAACATCTGGAGGGCTTGGAGCTTCATGCCTAGCCCGGTCAGCAAGCCGCGAGCCGCCTGTAAGCGCGTGAGATCGTGTGGTTCACGAGCGACGCTGTGACCGCCGGCGTTACAGGTGCAACCGCGTGATCGCGCTGGGACCTTTCGGCGTCACGTGTAACGGACGCCGCTACAGTCGCGCCGGGACTCCATGGAAGTTCACAGACCTCCACACGGCATACGGGTTGCGAGTGGAGGCCGTCATGCATGCCATCCGATGTTTCGCCGTTGCCTTGCTGATGGTTGTCGGTTGTTCGTCCGACGTCATCGAGGACGACCCGATCACCGAGCCCGAGCTCACCGATCAAGAAGTGTCCGCGTTGCCCGAGGACGTCGCCGATGTCTACGAGCACAGCTCGCTCGTCGAGGCGCTGCTGGACGACACCTCGATGTTCGACGACGACTTCGTGATCCCGCCGTACGACGTCGGGGTCGACGAGACCATCGCGGGCAGCGAGCGCGCGCAACCGCTGCTCGCGCCCGGGTTGCACCCGCGGGCGTCGGACGCGTTGCGCGCCGTCGGTGTTCCCGCCTCGCGGATCACGCAGACCGTGGGCGATGCACCCGACTCGGCCGGCGTGCACCTCGCCGACGGCACCGTCAACGGCAAGGCGTACACCGCGGCGGTCGACCTCTCGACCAGCGGCATGAGCGAGCCGCAGATCCACAACCTGCTCGAGAAGCTCGGCAAGGTCGGATATGCCGCCTGGTACCGCAAGACCGGCGTCGATGGCTGGAACGGCCCGAAGCACATCCACGGCGTCTACGCGAACTGCAAGATGAAGGAGGCGTTGCGCTCGCAGATGCGGTCGTGGCTGGTCGGCCGCAACGGTCTTCAAAGCAACACGCTCTACAGGTGGCACGCGTTCAGCACGTCTGCGAAGGCGACGGTCCAGGCGAAGTTCGCACAGAGCAGCAGCGGCACCAGCAACGGCGGTGCGGGCTTCGCCGCGCGGATCAACACGAGCGGCGCACCGCTCACGATCCGCCGGGGCGCCTCGACGGCGACCGAGGCGGTCGGCTCCGTCGCCGACGGTGCGAGCGTCACGATCAGCTGCCAGAAGATCGGTCAGTCGGTGACCGGCACCTACGGCACGTCGAAGCTGTGGGACAGGATCGGTGCCGGCTTCGTCGCCGATGCCTACGTCGCGACGGGCTCCGACGGTCGCGTCGCGCCCGAGTGTCCTTGAGCGTTGCGAGGCCGAGCGCGTTGCCCACCGACGCGTCAACGATCGCCAGCACGTGCGGGAAACTCGGGGTGCCAGCTCGGTTGCGCCGAGCTGGCACAGGGCCCAACACTCGCAGTGTGCCACCCGTCCTCGTCAAGCACCTGATGACCTCGAAGGTCGTCACCTTCTTTCCCGAGCAGACCCTCGTGCTCGCTGATCAGGTCATGCGACTGCACAAGTTTCGACACCTACCCGTCGTCGATGCCAAACAGACCTTGCTCGGGATCGTCACCGATCGCGACATCCTCGCGGCCAAGGTCAGCTCGGTGCGAGATATCGCGGACACCACCCGCGCGACGCTCGAGTCGACGATCCTGATCCGCGACATCATGTCGACCGAGCTGTGGAACGTCAGGCCGGACACCTCCGCCTCGGCCGCCGGCAGGATGCTGCTCGACCATCGCTATAGCTGTCTGCCCGTGACCGAGGAGGACCTGACGCTGGTCGGGATCCTCACGATCCGCGACTACCTTCGCTTCGCGGTCACCGCGATCGCGATGCACGATGACGATCCTGCTACTCAACCCGGTGTGCGCTGAACACGGCGCTAGCAACCCACCGGCATCCACATCAGATCGATGAGGCCGTAGGTCGCCGAGTACAGCTGCACGCCGGTCAGCAACGGCTTCGGCGCGCAGAACGCGCCATAGGTCGTGTAGCTGCACAGCGGGTTCGAGTTGTGGGTGCAGTCGTAGTCCTGGTCGATCTCGAACGCGAGCGGATCGACGACGGTCATCAGATCGGGGCGCCCGAGGGGAGCGCGCGCTGCGGCCGAGCTCGGGTCCTTGAAGTACCCGAATCCGACGAGCCACAGCCGGCGAGCGTCAACCACAGCAGCAATGCCCTCATACGGTGAAGCGTACAGACACAGATGAGCGCGCGGATGGTCAGCAACGAGTTGTGGCGACGACGTAACATCACGAATGGCTCGGTCATTTGCGAGGGTCGCACTCACGATCCCGACCA
The DNA here is from genome assembly GCA_038325805.1 of Haliangiales bacterium. GTDB lineage: Bacteria > Myxococcota_A > Polyangia > Haliangiales > Haliangiaceae > JABFXX01. The sequence goes on along the minus strand of JBBQJJ010000273.1, from coordinate 665 downwards.
ATGGTGTTCTCTCGGTCTGGTCCAAGCTGGTGATAGCCTGCCTCCGATGAACGACTCTGGACAACCCCAGCGATGAGTCGAGCGCGACTTGGCGTTGCCGAGCTCGATCAGGTCAGCAGTCGCACGCTCGCCCACTACGACCACTCGGCTCGGTCGTTCTGGGAAGGCACGCGCCACCACGACGTGTCGCAGAACTACGCGGCACTCCTCGATCGGATCGAAACCGTGCCGCCCTTCAGGTTGCTCGACTTCGGTTGCGGTCCCGGTCGCGATCTCATCTACTTTCGCTCACAGGGCCACGAAGTGATCGGGCTCGACGGTTCGGCGCCTTTCGTCGAGATGGCGCGCACGAGCTCTGGCTGCGAAGTCTGGCACCAGGACTTCCTCAAGCTCTCGCTGCCAACCGCGCGGTTCGACGGCGTGTTCGCCAACGCGTCGCTGTTCCACGTCCCCGATCAGGAGCTTCCCTCCGTCCTCGGGGCCCTCCACGGTGCGCTCGTCGTGGGCGGCGTGCTGTTTTGCTCGAATCCTCGCGGACAGGACACGGAAGGCTTCTCGGGCGATGGTCGCTACGGCTCGTACCACAGCCTCGAGACCTGGCGTGCCCGAGTGATCGCGGCCGGGTTCATCGAGCTCGCGCACTACTATCGTCCCGAGGGAAAGCC
>JBBQJJ010000272.1:0-11936 GCA_038325805.1 Haliangiales bacterium | reverse complement strand
CGCGATGGATCTCGTCGCCGGGTCTCGTCGCGTGATCGTGATGATGGAGCACACCACGAAGGATGGCTCGTCGAAGATCCTGCCGGAGTGCACGTTGCCACTGACCGGCGTCGCCTGCGTTCACACGATCGTCAGCGACCTCGCGGTGATCGACGTCAAGGACGGCAAGCTCGTGCTGCGCGAGCGTGCCCCGGGCGTCTCCGTCGACGATGACGTCAAGGCGACCGCCGCGCAGCTCGTCGTGCCCGCGACCGTTCCCGAGATCTCGGTCTAACCGGTCAGAGCGCGGCCTCAGGTCTTACAGACGGGGCGCGGGTCGAACGGCATCGCCTGACCCGGGACCTGGCAGTCCTGCTTCACGGGCTTGTCGGGCTTCACCGCCGGCTTGTCGGGCTTCACCGCCGGCTTGATGTCCTTGATCACCGGCTTCGGTGTCACAGGCTTCGAGACCGGCTTGGTGTCCTTGACCACCGGCTTCGGAACCGGCTTGGTGTCCTTGAGGTCGGGAAGGCTTTCCTTCCGCATCACGACCTTCCCCGCGTAGTCGCCGGCGAGGTCGATCTTCAGCGTGACGTTCTCGTAGCCGGCGTGCTGCACGACCAGCGAGACATCACCGCTCGCGCGCGGGCGATCCAGCAGCAGCGGCGTCCTGCCGAGCAACTTGCCGGTCTGCCAGACATCGGCACCCGCGGGCTCGGACGTGATGTCAATGTGGACGTTGTCGTCGACGGCTACATCCGGCGTCGCGGGATTAACCAACGGTTGATCGGGCTTCTTTGGCTCGGCCTTGTCGGAACCAGGATCCGCAACCGGCGTCGGTTTGTCGTCGACCTTCAGTTCCACGCTGCCGCCACCGAGCCCGACGATCAGCACGATCGCGACGCCGACGGTGATGATCGCGAGCCCGATCCACAGCGGCCGGCGGTTCGGTTTGACGCGAACGTTCGACAGCGACTCGTCGACGTACGACTGCCCGCTCTGGCCCGTGTGGGTGGCGATCGCGGGATGCGATTGTTGCGAGGCCGAGCTCGGAGCGAGCGGGAACTGCTGCGAGCTGTTGTGGTTCAGAACCGGCGTCGGCTTGGACGGAACCGGCGTCGACTCGGGCACCGCGATCCGCGGCGAGCTGCGCCCGTTGACGGTCTCGGCCGAAGGCACCGGGATCCGGGGCGAGCTGCGCGCGTTGACGGCGTTGTTGTCGGGCGGCAGCGTCTGCGACGACGCGAACGAGCCCGGCACCATCGTCGGATACGACTTCGCGTTCCACGCGGCGGCATCGTCCTGATCGTCGGAGCGATCGTCGTCGCGGTCGTGATCGCGTGGTAGATCGAGCAGCGTGCGTGCAGCCTGCTGCTGGTGAGGCGGAGCCTGTTGTGGCTGGACGACGGACGTGGCGGCGGTCGGCGATCGAGGTGCGCTCGCGACCATGTCCGAGCCGTTGGTGTTCGAGATCGTGCTCTCTTTTTGCTGCCGCACTGCTTCGGCGAGGCTGTGGCGGCCCGCCGCGGTCAGCCACGGCTCCGGCGTCTCGCCGAACATCTCGCGCATGAAGCGACCGAGCGCCATCGTCGACAGCGACATCCGCGACGCGACCGCGTAGGACTCGATCGCCTCGAGCAACAGCCCCGCGGACTGGTAGCGCTGGTTGGCGTCGACGGCGAGCGCCTTCATCACGATCGCTTCGAGCGCCGGCGGATACCCCTGCACGAGCCGCGTCGGGCGCACGACATCGCCGGTGACGATCCGGTGCATCGTGTCGAAGTCGCTGTCCGCACGGAAGCAGCGATGCTGCGTGGTGATCTCGTAGAGGATGATGCCGAGCGAGAACACGTCGCTGCGGCGATCGACATCGCGACCGCGGCACTGCTCCGGCGCCATGTACGCGAACTTGCCCTTGATGATGCCGCTCACCGTCTCGACGCTGCGGGAGGTGGCCTTCGCGATGCCGAAGTCGAGCAGCTTCACGCTGCCGTCGAGGCCGACCATGATGTTCGACGGGGACACGTCGCGGTGGACGATGCCGAGCGGCACGCCGTTGCCATCGCGGCGTTCGTGCGCGTGGTTCAAGCCGGCGGCACCGCCGGCGACGACGGTGAGTGCGAGCTCGAGCGGAACGCGGACGCCTTGACTACCAGCCTTGGCGAGCAGCGCCCGCAGATCCTGGCCGTGGACGTACTCCATCGCGAGGTAGTGGATGCCGCCGTCTTCGCCGACCTCGAAGACCTGCGCGACGTTCTGGTGATTGAGCGAAGCCGCGAGTCGCGCTTCGTCGAGGAACATCTGCACCGCGATCTTGTCGGTCTGACGCTCCGGCGTGATCAGCTTGAGCACGACGTGGCGTTCGAAGCTGCCGATGCCGGTGGTGCGCGCGATGTAGATGCGCGCCATGCCGCCCGCGGCAAGCGGAGACAACACCTCGTACTTGCCGAGACGTGTGGGTAGCCCCCCTGCAGTGGCTACTGCGGTCACGTTGTTGAGCGTTCCATCCGACGACGATCAAGTCAATCGTTACGCTCGGATTGCTCGCCGTTTGATGTAGGTGCAGGGGTTATTGCGAGCTGCCGGCGACCGTCATGTGCGACACGCGGAACGTCGGCGCTGCCGTCGAGCTGCGCATCGTCAGATCATCGGCCACGGCGTCGATTCGCTTGAGGATCTCGTCGAAATTCGCCGCGATCGTGACCTCGGAGACCGGGAACGTCAGCTCGCCGTTCTCGATCCAGAAGCCCTGCGCACCGCGTGAGAAGTCACCGGTGATGGGGTTGAAGCCGAAGCCCATCAGGCTCGTGACGTATAACCCCTTCTTGGTGTCGCGGAGCAGCTGCTCGCGCGAGATCCCTCCAGCCTGCATCACCAGGTTCGAGGTCGTGGGTCCCGGGTTGCCGCCGATGCCACGACCCGCCGAGCCCGTCGATTCGCGACCGAGCTTGCGCGCGCTGTAGACGTCCGTCAGGACGGGCATCAGCACGCCGGCTTCGACGACGCTGTTCTTGCGCGTCGGCAGACCATCTCCGTCGAACGGCTTGCTGCCCGGTGCACGCGGGATCAACGGATCGTCGGTGATCGTGACGAGCTTGCTCGCGATCAGCTCGCCTTCCTTGCCGACCAGGTAGCTCGACTTGCGCCAGAACGCCGAGCCGTTCGCGACGCTGAAGATCGTGCCAACCATCGATCGCGCGATCTCGGGATCGAACACGATCGGACACTCCTGGGTCTCGACCTTGCGGCTGCCGAGCGTCGCGATGGTGCGGCGCGCGGCCTCGATGCCGATCGCGTCGGCGGCGTCGATCTCGGCGAGGAACCGCGACGCGCTCCACCAGTAGCCGTTGCGCTTCTTCGGGTTCTTGGGATCGGTGGTGTCGTCGCACAGCGGCTCGACGACCAGCGAGGCATAGCTGCCGCGATACCCGCCGCTGAAGCCACCGCTCGTCGCGAAGGCCGTGGCGCCGAGGACACGCGACCACGTGGCGCCCTCGGAGTTGGTGATCCGCGCATCGTGTTTGCGAGCCGCGGATTCTCCGGCGATCGCTTGCTTGAGTGCCCAGGCCGCATCGACCTCGGCGACCGAGGGATCGTAGAGATCGAGCTCGGGGAGCGTCTTCGCGAGCAGCGCAGGATCGGGCGGCAACGCGAACTCGTCGGGCTCCGCGAGATCCGCGAGCGTCACCGTCTCCGCGCACAACGCCTCGAGCGACTCGCGCCGCAGATCACTGGTGTACGTCACCGCGCGCCGGCCGCCGCGGAGCACGCGCAGCCCGAGTGCGCGACTACCGGCTTCCTGCACGAGCTCGGGCTCGCCGAGCCGGACCTTCGCGGTCAGCTCGCTGCCATCACGAACCAGCACCTCGCAGTGATCCGCGCCCGCCCTCTTCGCGATCTCGACGGCGAGCTGCGCGACGTCGCACAGCTCCTTGATCGTTGCTTCGGTAACTTGTGCGCCGCTCATGCCTGGGTGCCTCCGACGGTGATCGAGGAGAGGCGCACCGTCGGCGTGCCGACTCCGACGGGCACGCTCTGGCCGTCTTTTCCACATGTCCAAATGCCATCGCTGAGCTCGAAGTCGGAGCCGAGCATGTCGACTCGGCGGAGTACCTCGGGGCCGTTGCCGATCAGGTTGACGCCCTTGAGCGGCGCCGTGATCTTGCCGTCCTCGATCAAGTAGCTCTCGCTGAGCGAGAACACGAAGTCACCGTTGCTGATGTTGACCTGCCCGCCGGAGAACCGCTTGGCGTAGATGCCGCGCTTGACGCTCTTCACGATGTCCTCGGGGTTGTCCTTGCCGCCGAGCAGGTTGGTGTTGGTCATCCGCGGCAGCGGCATCGAGCGGAAGGATTCGCGGCGGCCATTGCCCGTGGGCTTGATCTTGTAGTGCTTCGCGCTCAGCTGGTCGTGCATGTAGCCGACGAGCACGCCGTTCTCGATCAACGTGTTGTACTGACCGGCGTAGCCCTCGTCGTCGACATTGATCGCGCCGCGCGAGCCGACGATGGTGCCGTCGTCGACCACGGTGCACAGCTTGCTCGCGACTTCCTTGCCGATCTGACCGGTGTAGTTCGAGGTCTCCTTGCGATTGAAGTCGGCCTCGAGTCCGTGTCCGACGGCTTCGTGGAGCAGGATTCCGGAATCGCCGGCTGCGAGCACCACCGGGAAATCGCCGGCAGGTGCATCGCGCGCATCGAGCATCGCGAGGGCGACCCGTGCGGCCTCCTTGCCATGGCTCGCGGCATCGCGCATCGCCTGCTCGAAGTACTCCATGCCGTACCGGCCGCCGCCTCCGCCGCTGCCGCTCTGGCGCTTGCCATTCTCCTCGGCAACAGCGCGGACCCCGAAGCGGAGGATCGGCTGGATATCCGTCGCCATCCGGCCGTCGGAGGTGAACAGCAAGATCTCCTTGATGCTCTCGACGAATGACGCCTCGACCTTGACGATCCGCTTGTCATACGCGCGCGCCGCGCGATCCGCTGCGCGAAGCAGCGCGAGCTTGTCGGGCGCGGGCACCATCAAGGACGGCGTCGGCACCGCGTAGAAGCTCGGCGTCGGGACGTTCGTCAGGGTGCCGACGTTGACGGGCTTGTGGCCGCCGCCCGCCGCGATCTGCCCGGCGGTGCGTGCCGCATGAGCCATCTTCTCCCACGCTAGATCTTCGCAGTACGCGTACCCGGTGGCATCGCCGCGGGTGACGCGAACGCCGAGCCCGAGCGTGATGCCACGACCGAGGGTACGCACTTGCTCCTCTTCGAGCGCGTAGTCCGCTGACACGCGGAATTCGAAGTAGATGTCCGCGTAGTCGCCGCCAGCCTCGAGCGCGATCCCGAGGAGCTTGTTCGCAAGCTGCGCATCGATCGCCGTCGCGCCTCCGGCTGCAAACGGCGCTCGCAACGCTGCAGGTAGGACAGTCGTCATCCGGGCACTGTAGCAGCGGGGTTCGCCGAGAACCCTGGTCGAACAGGCGGATCTTGACGAAGCCCGAACCTTCGAAGAGAGTGCGCCGATGCGCTTGGTTCTTGGTGTCGTGTTGGCGTTGTCGGCGGGGGAGACAGGCGATGCAGCCGCGGAGCGGGCGGGTCGCACGAAGATCGTGCAATCGCACGAACGCTCGATCGGCGCGCCGAAGATCATGTACCTCAATCGCTGCGTCGGCGATTGCACGCTGATGCCGGGCGCCGAGGACGACGCTCGCGAAGGTATCTCGACGCTGCTCTCTCTCCCGGGGCCGCACCAGATCTCGGCGTTCGCCCTCGGCGATGACGTGTGGAACGACGTTGTCACCTGCCTGAAGAACGTCTGGTCACCGTACGGCCTCACTATGACCGAGACGCGCCCTGCCCCGTCCGAGGTCTACAGCGAGGCGATCATCGCGGGTCGCGGCGGTCAGTTCGATCAAGATGAAGCGTTCGCGGGTTTCGCCCCGCTCGACCAGTTCTGTCGCTCGCTGTCGTATGCGGTGTCGACCACGTTCGCGAATCAGTGGGTCGACTACAACCTCGGCGCGGACACGGCGATCGACATCTGTCGTGTCGCCTCGCAGGAGATCGCGCACACCTACGGGCTCGACCACATCTACCAGTTCCTCGAGGGCGACTCGTCGTGCTCGGACCCGATGACGTATCGATTCGACTGCGGTGGCGAGAAGTTCTTTCGCAATCGCTCGGCAGTGTGCGGCGAGGAGCAGACCCGAGACTGCCGCTGTGGCCCCGTCCAGCAATCGCACAGCTTCCTGCTCGCCAAGCTCGGGGCCGGCACGGCGACGACCACGACAGACGTCTCGATCACGTCGCCCGCCGCGGACGCATCGATCATGAATGGGGCCGTGATCGCGGCCTCGGGTGTTTCACAGCGCGGCATCGTCGAGGTCGTGTTCCGGCTCAACGGCTATCCGTGGGGCACCGCGCCTGGCGCAGCGTTCGGTCCGCGCGGGCAACTGCGCAGCAACTACCTCTACATGCTGCCGGCCGACGTGCCCGACGGCGTGATCGACATCGAGGTCGAGGCCTTCGACGACATCGGGATCAGCGCGGTGGACACGGTCACGGTGATGAAGGGCGCACCGTGCGCGAGTGAGGACAGCTGTGCAGCCGGGCAGTTCTGCGATGTTGGTCGCTGCATCTGGCCCGAGCCGATCGGCAACGTCGGCGACGCTTGCACCTACGCGCAGTTCTGCCTCGAGCCGCGCTGCGATACGCACGACGGCGAATCGCACTGCACGCGCGCCTGCGTCGCCGGGCTCGAGGGAGCCTGCGAGGCCGGGCTCGAATGCGTCGACGATCCGGCCGGTGCGTACTGCTGGCCCGTCACGGAGGGCGGTTGCTGCAGTACCTCGCGCGAGCTTCCCTGGGGTGCGCTCGTGCTCGGTGGCGTCGTGCTGCTCGTGCTCGGGCGGCGGCGATCGCACGCCGCCACGAACAGCTACCGTTCGACGTGATGGATTGCGTACACTCGGCGGATGGTTCGTCGTTGTCTTGTCCTGACGGCACTCGTCGCGTGCGGTCCCGTGAGGGGCAACCTGCCCACGGGGGATGGCCCGACAGGTGATCCGGGTTTCGCCATCACGGCGCTGACGACGAATGTCGTCGTGCCGGTCGACGGTCGCGCGGGCATCGAGCTCTCGGTCGCGCGGACGGGCGGCTTCGACGGCGAGATCACCGTGGCCGGCCTGACGCCGCCGAACGGGCTCGAGGTCGATTCGCTCACGATCCCCGCCGACGTCGACACCGCCGAGATCGCCGTCGGTGCGCTGACGCCACTCGCAATCGGCGACACCGTCTCGTTCACGCTCGGAGCCACCGCTGCCGATCTGGCGCCACAACAGCTCGACTTCGAGAATGCCGACGTCACTGGCAAGCCCGGTTCGCTGGATGTCACGTGGGGTCCGAACGGCACCGGCTTCGGGCCGATCAACATGGGTGGTGATGCCGGCCGATTCGATGCGCTGGAGGTCGTCGCCGGCAAGGTGCTCGCGACTGGCTTCCACCAGCCGTTCTCGCCGAGCTCGATCGCGACGACCCGATTCACCGATGCGGGACTCGTCGATGTCACCTTCGATGGCAACTCTGACCCCACGATCACGGACAGCCTTGTCAAGACGAACTACAGCGGCGGCAGCAACGAGTTCTCGGCCGCCGTGGCGATCGGTCACCAGAATGATGGCCGAATCATCTTGATCGGGCGAACCGAAGGCCGCACTGGCAGTAACCCGTCGGTCCCCAACAACGGCGTCGCGATCGTCCAGCTGGCGCCGACCGGCCTGAGCGGGTTCCCGACCTTCGGTAACCTGGTTGGCGCGAAGGCGCGGTTCGATCTCGATCCCACGGTGAACAACGTCGAGGAGACTTCCGACGGGCTGGTGTTACCAGACAACACGATCGTGTTTGTCGGCACCGTCGCCGGCAACCAGTTCATCGGCCGTGCCGACGCCAGTGGCAACCTCGACAGCACGTTCGGAGGCACCGGCTTCGTGATCGAATCGCTCGGCGGTACGAGCTCGACGGGCAACGAGGTCCGGGCGGATTCGAACAACCGCCTCGTCGTGCTCGGCAGCACCACGCCTGTTGCCGGCCAGAACGACCTCGTCGTCTCTCGCTACACCGCTGCCGGCGTGCTCGACACCTTCGGCACCGGCGGGCGCGTCACGATCACCACGGGTGGTGCGCTCACGCCGCTCGGGCTGACCATCCTCTCGACCGGCAAGATCCTCGTCGCCGCCGCTACGACCGACGGCTACGCGCTATTCCGCCTCAACAGCGATGGCATGCCCGACACCACGTTCGGCACTGGTGGTGCGGCCGCTCACCCGGTCGCCACGACCGGCGTCGCCATGACCGTGCTCGCCGACGGCAAGATCATGCTGCTCGGCCAGACTGGAACGAAGGCCAGCCTGGTGCGCTTCAAGGCGAATGGTGACGTGGACAACCTGTTCGGCACGGGTGGGCTCGTCGACGTGCCGTTCATCGACTCCGGCAGCGGTACCAACGAAGTCAGCTCGATCGCCGTCTACGACGCGAACAGGATCGTCATCGGTGGCAGCGACGGTGGCGCATCACCAGGCCCTGGCCGTACCGCCGCACTCGCGCGACTCTGGAACTAGCTGCTCTTCGACTCGCGGCCGCTGACCTTCTTCAGCGCGCCCTCGGCAGCCTCGACGGCAGCCTTGATCTCTGCCTCGGAGCCACCGAGCCACAGGCGACCGAACGCACCGAAGGTGACGACCTCCATCAGGTGGACGTTCGCGGCCTTCTCGGCCTCGTTGGCGGCGAGTGCGGCGTACGCGGCCGGGAACACCTCGAGGATGTAGAGCGTCTGGCCAGTCATGATCATGTCGCCGTGGCGCATCCGGTTGATCAGCTGGCTCTGGTGGCCATCGATGCCGGTGATGATCTGTGACGACACGATGCGCGGCTTGATCCGGTCATCGCGCTTGACGCCCATGTTCTGGAGGATGGCGTCGACTGCCGCCTCGACCTGCCCCTTGTCCATGTTGTGGAGCTCGAGCATCCCGTACGCGCGCTCGACGATCTGCATGCCGGGCCGGCACGTCGTGGCCTTGAGGGCGACGTCGGTCAGCTGATTGATCGCGATGCCGGGCGAGATCTCGATGAACAGCGCCGCCTCTTCCTCGAGGGGCATGAAGCCCGAGCACACGGTCTGCAGGAATCCCGTCAGCTGCGGCTGAAGCGAGTCGAGAACGGTGAGTGCGCGAAGCTCCATCAGGCGGGCACGCTATCATGTCAGCCGCAGCGAACCCAAGCCGTCGGGATGGAGCCGTGGCGGATCCGATCCAGTCACTCGACGGCATCCAAGTAGAACAGGTACTCGTTGTCACAGCCTCCGGGCGAATTCGTGGCGATGACACGCCGACAGTCACCGAGCGGCACCGCGTGCACTCCGTGCATCGTCGCCGGCGGGATCGTCCACTCGGGATCCCCGAACTCGTCGGAGACCGTCGCGCGGACCATGACCCGGGTGCCGAACTCCTCCTTGAAGAACAGCGACAATCCATCGCTCGAGATCCCCGAGACGTACTCGTATGGACGCACGCCGGGGATCCGGTTGGGCAACCCGAAGGGCGCCGTGACCGAGGTCCTGACGGCCTGAAAGGTGCCATCCGCGGAGGGGTCCCCGAGTGGTGGCGTCTCGGCCCGGAAGTACAGCGTCAGCCGATCCGCGGAGAGCACGGGTGCCCGGATGATCATGGCGGGCGGCAGCGGCGGTGCGTAGAGCGGTGTGACCTCTCCGAGCTGGTTACCGACAACCGGGGCTGCAACGAATTGCCGGCGATCCGTGGTCGACAGGATCAGCGTTTCGCCGTCGCTGGTCAGCGTGCAGCAATTTTCGCGCAAGGCGTACTCCCGCCGATCGATCTGATCCGTGAGATCGACGGGAACGAAGACCTCGCCGAATTGATGCGCGAGATAGAGATGGTCTAGCCGGCAGCGCTCGCCGCTCAGATACAGGACCGCTCGACCATCCGCAGACGCTCCGTGCAGCGACTCCTGGCGATGGTCGCGATCGAGCCCGAGCAAGCGTGAACCGCTGCGGTACGCAGGCGCCGAGCACACCGACATGCAGCGACCGCGGCACGCCGAATACGGACAGTCGCAACCCGGGCGCTGATCGACAAAGGTCATCGGGGCCTCTTCGAGCACGGTGCGCCGCGGCGCCAGCGCAATCGTCGTCGCCGCGATCGCGAGCACGGCGATCAAGCCGACCCCGACTGCCACCACGCGGGGGCGGCGCTGCGTGCGAAGCAAGGCGCGCTCGAGCGCGGGCATGTCGGGCCACCGCCGTCGAGGATCGGCGTCGAGTGCACGCGCCAGGATCGCGCGCGCTCGTGCGCCGAGATGATGATTGGCCGATGGAGGGCTCAGCTGACCTGCCGCGATCGCGGCGGTTCGCGTGCTGTCGACGGGGAACGGCCGGACGCCGGCGAGCACCTCGTACGCCGTCGCGGCGAACGCCCACTGATCTCCGAGGATCGACGTCCGGCCGAGCTCGACCTCGGGCGCCATGTACGGCGTGGTACCGAGCACCGCACCGGTCTCGGTCAGCGATCCGTCCGAGGTAACCCGCTCGTCGAGCGACGGCTCCACCCCGACGAGGCCGAAGTCGGTCAGCCGCGCGCGATCGTCGCTCCCGACCAGGATGTTGTCGGGCTTGACGTCGCGATGCACGAAGCCCGCGGCGTGGGCGGCTGCGAGACCTCGCGCCGCACCGATCAAGCAGTCGAGGATCGCGCGCGTCGTGCGAGGCGATCGAGCGCGCCATGCACGCAGGTTCCCGTTCTCGATCAGCTCCATCACCACGAACACGCCATCGCCGTGCTCGCCGACATCGAACACCGAGACGATGTTGGGATGCGAGAGCTGCGCAAGGGTGCGCGCCTCGCGAAGCAGCCGGATCCTGGCCTGGTCCCGCGCCCTCGTCGTGCGCAGTACCTTGACCGCGACGCTGCGCTCGAGCTCGCGATCCGTGGCGAGGTAGACCACTCCCATCCCGCCCACGCCGATCCGTCGCTCGATCGTGTAGCGACCGAGCTCGACACCGGGCGCGAGCGTGGCGAGCCTGGCCTCTCCTCGGTCGGTCGTGACCGCATCGGGGAACAAGCGCAAGCTGACGACGACGGCATGGCAGACATCGCAGACCGCGGCGTGGTTGGCCAGCGTCTCGCGGGCCTCGCTCGACAGCTCGCTCGCGGCGAAGGCTGCGAAGGTCTCGTCGTCAGGACACTCCACGCTTCCCCTCCACGGTATCAAGGGAGAGGACGCCATGTCAGACAGCGTGGACTCGCCCCTGCGGGAATCCCGAGGGTCGTGTTCAGGCGATCGACGACTTGTTGGTCGATCGCGAGGAAGATGCTGTCCTTGAGAGCTCGATCCGCGAGTGCGAGCAACGGGTCGGAGATGCCCCACTGCGGATAGCTCGCCTTCGAGCGAAGGATGCAGAACGGCGACCCGACCGCGGGCGATGCGAAGTCGCCGACGTACTCGAGTCCGAACGTCACGGTCACGCCGTTATTCGGCAATCCATTCGGACCACACGGCAGCGTCGGACCGATCGGGACCACCACCGAATTCACGGTGCTGTTGATTCCGATCGAGACCGTCGCGCGTGAGGTCGTCTGCGGTGGTGGCGTCGGGTTGGTGCCCCACGTCGAGGTCGTGCACGCCAACGTGATCGCCGTCAGGTCGGCGCCAGGACAGCCCGTGCGTACGGTCGGAAGGGTTGCAGGGCACGCGAACGGCGATCCCGCCGGCATCGGCGGCGTCCCTGGCGGCGTTGTCGTCGACATCGGGGTCGGGCCACACGCGGCCAGGCAGACGAGGAGTGGAAAGACGTTCATCACCTGCTCTCTGGGTGAGCTCGGCGAACAAGTCGCGATCAGAGTCGACGTCGTCCGCACGAACCCGACGCGTGGAGTTCCAAGGGCTTGCCGTGCATGG
>JBBQJJ010000271.1:0-11938 GCA_038325805.1 Haliangiales bacterium | reverse complement strand
TCGCGCACTTCGTGACCTTGATGCCCGTCGGGCGGGATCGTGTACGCGCCGCTGCCCTTGAGCTGCGCGATGTAGAGCTCGTGACCCGGCGCGAACAACACGACCGTGTGCTTGTCGGGTGTGCCCGGCAGCTTGAACGGCGTGACGCCGGAGTCGGTGCCGTCGAGGTAGATCCGCGCTCCCGACGGCTTCGACGTCACCACGAGCCCATCCGATGGCGCGGGCTCGATCTTGTCCGCATCGGCAGGCGGTGTGGGTGCGGATGCATCGACGACGGCGACCGCGACGGCGGTGTCGACGGGTGCAGCCGCATCGACGATCGCGACCACGGCATCGGGCGTGCTTGCTTCGGTAGCGTCGGCGCGCTCGATCTCGACGGCAGCATCGGGGGTCTTGACGGCGACCTGCGCGGCGTCGGGCGTCGTCGCGGTCACCGGCACGTCCTTCGAACCGAGGATGTCGTACGCGACGTACGCACCTGCACCCGCGGCGAGCACGCCGAGCACCGACGCGATGATCATCGGCGCCTTGTTGCGCGTGGGCGCCCCGCGGACGTGCATCGTCGGCATCCGATCGTGCGAGCTGATCGGACTCGGCGGCATCGGCGGCATCGATTGCGACGACTGCACCGGCAGGTTGCGCGACGGCTGCAGGCCGGCGAGGGTCTTGCGCTGGGGCGCACCTTCGAGCGCGCTCGTTCGCATCGGCGGCGCTTCGGACGGGGCCTGCGGCATCTCGAGCGGACCGGAGATCTCGTCGAGCGAGCGTGGCTGCCAGCCGGGGAGCTCTTGGTCGCTGCGACGCGAGGCTTCGAGGGCGAGCTGATCGCGAAGCAGCGGCGCCATCTCGTTGGTCGGCCGATCGGCGGGACGCGAGGCGGCGTCGATCTCCATCGCTTCGAGGGCCGCCAGATCCTCGGGGCTGGGCTGGATGATCTCCATCTCGACGGAGAGGGAGGGTTCCGGCGCGCCGGGCTCCTCGAGCATGTCGAAGTCATCACCCGGATCGGTCTCGATCACGAGATCGGTGCGCGCGGCGTGTGGCGCGTCGGTATCGGGCCGCAGGGCACCGAACAGCTGCTTCTTCGGATCCGACACCTGCATCTGCCGCGAGATCGGAACCGCGAGCGCCGCACCACTGGGTGCACCGGTCATGATCTTGAGTGGGCTGACCGGTGATTCACTCGGTCGCTCGGGCGGACCGACGACGGCCAGCGGACGTGTCGGTCCCTGCCCCGGTTTCGGCGGCGGCACCGCGCCGACGAGCGGTCTCGAACCCGGCCTCGGCAGCGGCGGCAGCGGCGGTGGGATCGCCGGGATGTTGGTCGGCACCGTGATCGGAGGCGGCGCGAGACCGGGCACCGTGATCGGCGGATGCTTGAGTTGCCCCGACATCGCCGGCGGCTTCCGGATCGGCGGTGGCAGCGTCGGAAGCGCCTCGTCGATCTCGACGGTGTCGTCGGGCAGCGGCTCCCCCGGCTTCCTCGTCGGCCGATTCGCGGGACCGACCAGCGGCGTGGGTCCGGCGACATGCGTATCGGGGCGAACGAACTCCATCGTCGCGAGGTCGATGTCGGACTCGCGGGACGCGCCGAGCGCGACGACGGGAGTCACCGGGCCGGCGAGGTTCGCGGTGCCCATGTTGATCGACAGAATTCCCGACAGCTCTCCCGAGTGGAGGTCCGCGAGGCGATCGACGATCTGCTTGACCTGTGCGCCGATGTCCTTGCGCGTGCCCGGCACTGGCGCGACGCGGAGTGCTGCATCGAGGGCATCGGCGAGCGCACGCGCATCGGGGAAGCGCTCGAACGGCGAGCGTGCGAGGCAGCGCTGGATCACGCGAACGATCGGGCGCGGCAGCGATGGCTCCGACGGTGGTTGGCTCGCGACGGCCTTCGCGATCTCGGCGGCAGTGTCGCCTTCGAACGCTTTCTCGCCGGTGACGAGCTCGTACGCGAGCACGCCGAGCGCGAACACGTCGGTGGCGGCGGACGTCGCTTCGTTCGAGATCTGCTCGGGTGCGAGGTACGCGATGCGCTTCGCTAACCGCGGCACCTCGAGCAGCCTGGGCCCGAGCGTCGCCGACAGGATTCCGAAGTCGGTGATCTTGACGTCGCCCTCGGGCGTGATCACCACGTTCGTCGGTGACAGCCCGAGGTGCGTGAGCCCGCGACCGTGCGCATAGCCGACGGCGCGCGCAGCTTGCGAGACCAGGGCAAGCGCACCACCGGCGGCGAGCGTGGTGTTGGTGATGCGAACCTCGGTGATCAAGCGCAGCGCATCGAGGCCGCTGACGTATTCGACGGCGGTGTACGTGGTGCCGTGCGAGATGCCGAACTCGGACATCCGCGCGATCCGAGGATGTTCGAGACCACCATACGCGCGCGCCGCTGCACTCAGCGCGGTGGCGATCTGCATCTGCGAGGTCAGGTCGGCGTGGAAGCGCTTGATCGCGAACTGTCGCTCGAAGCCGGCAACGCCGAACACCTTGGCGCGCGACACCGAGCCGGTGGGACCGAGTCCGATCGGCTCCAGGAGTTGGTAGCGTCCGACCCGCTCGTTCGACACCGAACCGGAATGTACCGGATCGATCGCGATGACGCGATGCGTTGCGGACGTTCGAATGCGTCCTTCGCAAACTTGCTCGGCCTCGCGAACACTGGCACGACCGAGGTATGGCTCGTCGCAAACGTACCCCCGAGGTCTCGACCATCGTCCGACCTGCGATCGTGGCCTATGCACGCAAACAGAAGGCGGGCGGCGGAGACGACCACGACGACGACGAGGACGACGCGAAGCCCGAGGAGACGAAGGCCTCGAACGCGACGCTGAAGCTGCACGTCGAGAAGTCCGACGAGGTCCCGGATCGACCGACGCAGACGATCGATCCGTCGGCACTGCGCGAGCTCGCCGAGGCGGCACCCGCGCGCGGTCGGGTCGACACCGTCGGAGCCGCGCTCGCGCTCTCCAATGACTACGGTGCACCGCCCGAGATTCCTCAGCCGTCGTCGGGGGGAATCGTGATCAAGGGCGGCGCCGTCGAGGATCCGACCCACATGCCCGGTCCGCGCGAGATCCCGCCCGGGAGCCCCGACGATGTCGCCTCGCCACCTGGCCACGTACCGCCTGGCGATTCGCGCTCCCTACGCCGGCGAGGGGACCAGTACGAGTTCGCCCTCATCTACCGCCAGGGCAACGCGGTGATCTCGCGCCACGGGGTGGTCGGGACCCGAGGGGTGTGGCGAGTGGTCGAATACCCTACAAGCCCCTCGGCGAGTAATGCGTACGCCCGAGAGGCGAGTCGGTTCGTCACCGACGGCTTCTCCGACTATCGTGAGTGACATGGCCGACGAAACCTCGCGCCCGTCCTGGCTGTTGCGATGGGCGCTCGACGCTCCTCGTCGCTGGCTAGGCAAGCGCAGCACGATCGGCCAGGACGTCACCGGCGGTGCCGACGGACTGTCGTATCTGCGCGGCCTGATGCGCGGCAACCGGATCAAGCGCACCGACGCCTTCGAGAAGCTCACCCCCGACGCCCCTCCTGTCCTGATCATCCACGGCTTCCTCGGGACGCGCGGCTCGATGTACATGCTCGAGCGCCGGCTCGTCGACGATGGCTTCGTCGTCGTGTCGTTCAACCTCGGGACGCTCAACGTGCGAGATATCCGCCGCTCGGCGTT
The DNA here is from genome assembly GCA_038325805.1 of Haliangiales bacterium. Taxonomy (GTDB): domain Bacteria; phylum Myxococcota_A; class Polyangia; order Haliangiales; family Haliangiaceae; genus JABFXX01. The sequence continues at coordinate 8,259 of JBBQJJ010000271.1, read as the reverse complement.
CCTGATCCACCGCAAGATCGAGCGGATCCTCGCGCAGACCCCGTCACAGCGGATCGACATCATCGGGCACTCGATGGGCGGCCTGATCGGCCTCTACTACGTCAAGAAGCTCGGTGGCCACCAGCGGGTCCGAAAGCTCCTGATGATGGGGACCCCCGTTCGAGGCACCTGGGCGGCCCTGGCCGGGGTGGTCACCCTCGGCCTGTGGTCGACCTCCTCCTGGCAGCTGCTTCCGCGGAGCCGGTTCCTGGACGAGCTCGCCCAGGGGCCCATCCCGCCGGGAGTCGAGGTCCACACCATCGCCGCAGCCCGGGATTGGGTGGTTCCCCTACAAACCACCCGCATTTCAGGGGCCAAATCATCCACCGTCCCGATGGGTCATTCGAGCCTTGTCGTGTCCGAAGAGGTTTATCGTCGTGTCGTCAATGCGCTACGGCCACCACACGAGCAGGTCCATGAGGAATTGCCCGCCACGGACTGAACAGATGGTTCGAGCGATCGGCAGGCGTTTGCTTGCGCAGGTTATCGGTTCGCCACTAGAATTTTCGAGCACGAGTTGGTGACCACACCCGCTCGGATTTCATGACTGACCGTCCTCGCTTCGCACTGCGCTTCATCTCGGGCAAGTACCAGGGAGGCGAATTCCCGCTTCGAATGAATCGGGAGATCATCATTGGTAGGTCTAGCGACCTCGACATGGTGCTCGTCGAAGACATGGTCTCGCGTCGCCACGCAAAGATTTCGTCGACGGACGCCGAGGTCTACATCCAGGACATGGGCTCGACGAACGGCACCTTCGTGAATGGCGAGAAGATCGCTGGTCGCGCGCTGCTTCACGAGGGCGATCGCATCCTGGTCGGCACATCGATCATCAAGGTCGTCGCGGTCGACAGCCAGATGGCCAACCAGTCCGAAGCCGAGGCCCGCCGCCGGCTCGAGGCCGGTGCCCAGCAGCGCCAGGCCACCCAGGGTCGGCCAATGTCGGGCGTGATCGAAGAGATCCCCCTCCCCGACCTCCTCCAGCTCCTCTCCACCTCGCGCAAGTCGGGCGTGCTGACCGTCAACAACGGCGTCTCGCTCGGCAAGATCTACTTGCGCAAGGGCGCCATCTACTTCGCCACGATCAACGACGACTACGCGGTGTCGCCCCAGAAGGCGATCTACCGGATGCTGACCTGGCTCACCGGCACCTTCGAGCTCGAGCCGTCCGTCGAGCTGCAGGTGATGGAAGAGGTCCAGGAGTCGACGGAAGGCCTCTTGATGGAGGGCGTTCGCCAGCTCGACGAGTTCCGCAACATGCAGAAGAATCTGCCGCCCCTCGGCTCGCCGCTCGCCGTACCGACGCCGCTCGCGGGCAAGTTGCGCGAGCTGTCGCCGTCGGAGCTCGACACCTTCCAGCTCGTCCTCGATCACGGTCAGCTGCAGAAGGTCCTCGACAACTTCCCGGGCACCGACCTCGACGCCGCGCAGAACATCATCAGCCTGATGAAGCGCGAGTTCGTCGTCGTTCCGTGACGTTCGAGCCGCGCCTCTACCCGGTCAATGGGGAGCGGGCACGGTCGATGTGCCCGAGCGCGAGATGGATGGCCAGGAGGAACGTCCGCTGCGTACGTTCCTGGTGTTCGTACGAGGACGGCGAGGCATCGTGATCGCGCGCGGCGATGCGGCGGTCGAGATCACGAAGCGGTTCGGTGCACAGCTCGCGACCGAGATCGCGAAGACGTTCGACGCGATCGATCGCTGAGCCCGGTCACGACAGCGTCGACGGTTCGAGGCCGACGGCTAGTCGTCGTCGCCGGGAGCCTCGGCACCCTCGGCCATGTTCTGCCGCGGGTCGAGGCCGTACTTCCGGATCAGCTCGCGCAGGTGCTTGCGATCGATCTGCGCTTCGCGCGCGGCGGCCGACAAGTTCATCTTGTGGCGGCGCATCAGATCCTCGATGTACTCGCGCTCGAACATCTCGACGAGCTGACCCTTCGCTTCCTTGAAGGGCAGGTCCGTGCGGATCCCGAGCGACGGCGCCGCTTCACTGACCAGCGCATCCTCGAGGTTGATCGTCGAGCCGCGCGCGAGCAGGCAGGCGCGCTCGATCACGTTGCGGAGCTCGCGGACGTTGCCCGGCCAGCTGTGGCGGACCAGGCGGGCCATGTCCTCGGGAGAGACCGAGAGGCCGGGGCCGAAGGTGCTGACGAAGTGATTGATCAGCAGCGGGATGTCCGTGCCTCGCTCGCGCAGTGGCGGAACGCTGACGCGGATGACGGCGAGGCGATAGTAGAGATCTTCGCGGAACGCCTTCTTCGCCACTTCCGCGCGGAGATCGCGGTTGGTGGCAGCGACCACGCGGACGTCGATCTTCTCGTAGGTATTACTGCCGACCTTGCGAACCGCTCGCTTGTCGAGGACGCGCAGCAGCGACGGCTGCAGATCGAGCGACATCTCGCCGATCTCGTCGAGGAAGATCGTGCCGCCGTTCGCTTCGGCGAAGGCGCCGCGGCGATCCGTGATCGCGCCGGTGAACGATCCCTTGACGTGACCGAACAGCATCGACTCGATCAGCTCGCGTGGAACCGAGCCGCAGTCGAACACGATGAGCGGGCCGTCTTTGCGCGGCGAGTAGTTGTGGATCTCTTCGGCGATCAGCTCCTTGCCGGTGCCGGTCTCGCCTTCGATCAGGACGGTCGCGCTGGTCGCGGCGACATCCTCGAGCAGCGTGAACATCTGCCGCATCTTGGTGTCGCCACCCACCATCGATCCGAGGGACGCCTTCGCCGACGGCTCGGGCTCGACGATCTCTTCGTCGGGCAGGAACTTGATGACCGTGCGGCCGAGCTTCACCTCGGCACCGAAGCCGATCGAGATCTTCTCGAACCGCGAGCCCTGGATGAAGGTGCCGTTGGTCGATCCGCAGTCGACCATCAGGACCTCGTCACCGACGAGCTGCGCCTCGACGTGCTTGCGCGACACCGTCTTGTCGGTGAGCACCAGCGAGCACTGCGGGCCGGAGCCGAACGACACGGCTTCCTTCGAGAGGCGCACGACCTCGCCTCGATCCGGCCCCTTGATGACGACGAAGATGCCGCCCTGATTCTGGCGAGAATAGGACGGAGCGTCGTCGAGCAGAGCCGTTACGTTGGAACGATCGCGCGACATCTCAGCTGGCCGAGCCATCGTAGCCGGGGATCGAACCCCCTGTAAATACGACCGGCTGCCAGTTACTTACCCTGGCCCATCGACACGTCGGGGCCCGACATCGCCACGACGGCGGCGGTAACCCCTGCAGCGACGAGGATCAGCGAAATTATCATCCACGGCCGGATCACTGACTTCTTGCGCCTTGCGATCGAACCTGGGCGCGGTTGGTCGATCGAGGCCTCCAGTCGGGGCGCCAACATGCGGGGGCCATCGGGGGGCGCGTGTGGACCTGCGGGCAGCCGGGTGGGCGCGGAGTCGAAGATCCGTGGGCCCGAGTCGAGGCGGGGTCCGATGTCGAGATCGACCAGCGGCTGACTCCCGCCCTGCTCGACATCCATCATGTTGATGATCGAGGTCAGCTCGACGCCGTGGAACCGATCGACCTCGGCCTTCGAGCGGAGCGGATCCTCCATCGTCATCTTCGTGGGATGCTTCTTCGGAGCGCGCGCGGCCAGCGCATAGATCGAGAGCGGCCCGCCCACCGGCTCGTCGTCGTTGTCCTGGTCTTGCTCCTCGTCGTCGTCATCGTCGTCGATGCCGTCGTAGACCTCGGTGCCGGCGCGGCGCCCCGAGCCGAAATCTTCCTCTTCATCCTCGACGCGCCACTGGTCCGTCGGGCCGCACTTCTCGAGCAGCTCCTCGGACAACTCGGGCGCGGAGACCAGCAGCCCGTTGCGATGCGCGCATCGCGATAGTGCTTCGTTGAACTCGCCGGCGGTCTGGTAGCGCTGCGCGGGATCGATCGCGAGTGCCTTCTGCACCACGATGTCGAGATCAGCGGTCACCCCCGGGACCTTCTTCGACACCATCGGGACCGGCTGCGAGTAGATCTCGTCGGCGCTCGTGGTCAGGCCAGCGTGTACGAACAAGCGTTCGCCGGTCAGGATCTCGTAGAAGCAGACGGCGAGCGAATACAGATCGGAGCGGCTGTCGAGCGCTTCGCTCTTCGCCTGCTCGGGCGACATGTACCCGATCTTTCCCTTCACCTTGTAGAAGAGCGAGTTGTGCGTCGCCGCCTTCGCGATGCCGAAGTCGGTCAGCTTCACCTCGCCGGTGTAGGACACGAGGATGTTCGACGGCGAGACATCGCGGTGGATCAGCTTGAGCGGCTGGCCCTCGAAGTCCCGCTTGACGTGCGCGTACGCGAGCGCGGAGAGCACCTCGCGACAGATGTAGATCGCGGCCGCCGGCGAGAACCGCTTGCCGCGTCGCTTCGCCCGCTTGAGCAGCGTCCGGAGATCGCCGCCCGGCAGGTACTCCATGACGATGAAGTACTCGCCGCCCGCGGTGACCAGATCGATCGTGTGGACGATGTTCGCGTGATCGAGCGTCGCGCTGAGCTTCGCCTCGCGGAGGAAGAGATCGATGAACTCTTCCTGCTGGGTGAACTCGGGAAGCAGCTGTTTGAGCACCACCTCCATCTCGAACCCGCCGGCGCCCATCTTCTTGCCGACGTAGATCGCCCCCATCCCGCCCTCGGAGAGATGCTCCAGGACGACGTAGCGATCGATGGGTGCGCCCCCGACATCGACCATGGAAGCGGCAGTGTACCTGCTACCAAGCTCGCGTAACATCGAGGCGGTGACGGATCGATATCGCCTCGCTCCCGTGCGTGACGCGCGCGATCGCGAGGAGAGACTCCAGCGAGGAAACCTCGCAGCTACGATCGAGGGAGCGCGGGCGAGCGAACATCAGGTCGCCGCGGCTGCCGCGCGGGTGACCGCCGCAGAAGCGTCACTCGCGCGTGCGCGGATCGTCAGCGCGGAGACCACCGCAGTCGCACTCACACGCGCCGAGCGCTTCGTCGCAAAGCTGCGTTCGGCACTCGAGCTCGCACGCGACGAGCACGCTCGCGCCGTCGCTTCCCATCGAGGTCAACTCGCCACCGTCGACGCGGCCCGCGACCGGCTGACCCGGGCCCGCGCCGATCGCGAGGTGATCGAGCGCCACTTCGCCCGCTGGCGTGAGGACCGTCAAAAGCTAGCGGACCGGCGTGCGGATTAGTTAGCCTACGTAACCCCAGAGACCAGCGGGCTGGCGGCCGGCCACCACCTTGAACGAAAATGAGTTCGCATAGACCGCGAACTCAATTTTCGTGGCAGTTCGCCTGTGACGATCCTTCGACCAGGCGACTGATGGGGAACGGGGTGGCTCGTCCTCGAGCCGAAAACCCCGAATACAATCGACCGGGTGAGCGCGAGAGCGCGAGCTCCTACTTCCAGAGCTCGCAACCGAGCGTGCGCGTCCGTGTCTTCTGGCCATGCGAATCCTGCTGGCTGCCTTGATTGCCCTGGTCCCCGTCGCGGCGTTTGCCGACGCTCCGTCCGACGTCAAGAAGATGACCACCGACGATTGCGCGCGCGCGCGGACCTCCGGCAAGACGTGCGTGATCAACATCGAAGGGATCGATCTCGAAGGCCGCGGCGTCGGTGGCAGTGGAGAGCGCCTCAGCGCCCCCGAGTTCGCCCGGGCCAACTCGCTCATCCGCCTGCGCCGAGACTTCATTCCCGAGATCCTGAAGTCGGCCGAAGACCTGCCCTGATGTATGTTCGTGGGCGATGCGACTCCTCGCCCTCGTCCTGCTCGTTGGCTGTACAGAGCCACGCAGTACGTCGTGCCGCCAGGTGTGTAAGCGCGAAGCGGAGTGCATCGAAGAGACCGGCACCAAGATCCCGTTCGAGGAGAAGGAGTGCGTCGCCGCGTGTGCGGCCCTCGAGCAGGACGCCACCTACAGCGGCGCGAAGGTGCAGCGGCACATCGACTGCGTGAACAAGCAGCCGTCGTGCTCCGCCGTGCTGGAGTGCAAGTGAATGCTGGCGGCGACCAGCCATCGCGAATTCGCGGGTTGTAAGTTCTCGTCGACGATCTTCCTCGAGCGCAAGCTGCGCGCTCACGTCGTGCGCCGCGATCGGCTGGTCTACGACGGTCGGTTCGCACCACCCGGCAAGAAGGCGAACGCGGTCGCGCACCTCTACGTCCAGCTCCAGGGCACGTTCGCGCCCGCGGGTGGCGCACCGATCTCGGGTCGCTCTGCGTGGGTGCTCGCCGAATCGGAGTTCGATCGCGTCCAGCCCGGCTCGCGCACGTTTCGTTCGTTCGGCGATCAGGCCCTGGTCTGCGAGCTGCGCGTGCCCACCGCGGATCTGCATCGCGCGGTCGGGATGGATCACGGCCAGCTCGAGTTGCCCGAGTCGGTGTGGGAAGCCTACGGCGCGATCGAAGCTTCTCCGACGGAGACCGTGCTGTTCACGCTGATCCAGCGGCTCACCGAGGCCGGGATCCTGTCGAAGGATCTCGCGGCCTCGATCGTGCCGCACGAGCCGGAACGCTTCGCGCGGCTGTGGACGGCGATGAAGCCGCTCTACGAGGAGCTGTCGACGTCGGCGTCGCTCAAGCAGATCGCGACGATCGCGCGGCTGTCGCTTCGTCAGCTCGGTCGAGATCTAGGTGACCTGTCGCGCACGTTCGGCCTGTTTGGCGGCGGCTTCCGCGATGCCTCACGCGTGATCCGGTTGCGTGCCGCCACGCTGTTCTTGTCGGCACCGAACGCCACGCCAAGCGAGGTGGCTCGGACCGTCGGGTACGGCAGCCTCGATGCGATGGGGCGGGCGTTTCGCGACGCGAACCTGCCGTCGCCGAGCGTGGTGCAAGACGCCGTCAAGTACCGCGCCGATCTAGCGCAATAGCAGCAGCACCACCGGTGCGATCACCACGGCGAGCGTGAACACGATCGCGTTGACCACGGTGAACGGTCCGAGGCGCCGTCCACGCGGCAACTTCGAGCGTGCCTCCGAGGGATCGATCCACAGCGCGAGCAGCGTCACCGCGCCCTGGACGATCCCGGCGATCACGTAGAGCTCCCGATACGTCACGTGCTCCATCGCGATCCCGCCGAGCCGATAGCCGATCGTCGACGACATGTTCGCGAGCGCCATGTACGCGGCGAACTGGGTCGCGGCGACGCGTGGCCACGACACCGCCATGCACAGCGCGTACGACGACACCAGCATCACGGACATGCACCCGACATCCCAGATCGCGACGACGTAGATGAACGCGTCGTTGGTCCACAGCGGCTGGGCGAGCGAGAACATCACCCAGCCGGCACCGAGCGCGAACGACGCGATCATCGTCATCCGCTTGGGCCCGACCAGATCGGCGAGGAAGCCGCCGAGGATCGAGGCGGCGAAGCCGACGATCGGTTGAATACCACCGACGAGATCGGTGTAGTCCGTTGGATCCCACCCGAGCTCGTTGGTGTAGAGACCGATCCCGACGATGTACAGCGTGCCGATGCCGATGTTGAGTCCGAGGATCAGCAGCGCGGCGAACAGCGTCGAGCGCAGCGTCGAGACCTGTGCGATCCCGTCGAAGACCTCGTGTATTTTGACACGTTCCGGCGGCGGTCCCTGACGCTCTCGAACGAGCATCGGGACGAGCATGATCGCGAGCAGGATCCCGGTCTGCAGGACGAGTGCGGTGGTGAGGCCGTAGGCGTCGATCACGCGAGGCATCACGCCGGCACCGACGACCACGCCGCCGTACTTGCACGCGTACATCAAGCCGTTCGCGCGCCCGCGCTCGCTGTCGTCGAGCAGATCCACGGCGAGAGCGTCGACGGCGACGTCCTGCATCGAGTTGAAGACGGAGTGGATCAGGATGATCCACGCCAGCAGCTCGACATCGACGGTGACGTCGGGGATCGCGAGGATCGCGAGCACCGTGACCGCCATCATCAGCTGCGCGAACATGATCCACGGACGGCGCCGGCCGAGCGACGGGATCGTGATCAGGTCCATCAGCGGACCCCAGATCCACTTGAAGGTGTACGGCAGCGTCGTCATCGCGAGCGCCGAACCGAGGATGGCATCGGCCACGCCGGCCGACTTGATGTACGCCGGCAGCGCGGTCGCCATGAACCCGAACGGGATGCCTTGCGCGGCGTAGAGCACGCACAGCGTGAACAGCCGCAGCCAGCGTCGTTCCGCGAGGCCCACCGCGGCTGTCTATCCGACTCCTAGACGTCGCTGGTCGCGGTGTCGAACACCGCCCACGCCGCGGGTGGCG
>JBBQJJ010000270.1:0-11977 GCA_038325805.1 Haliangiales bacterium | reverse complement strand
CGGAGCCATGTCGCCTGCCGGTCGAGATCCGCCCGCGCGAGCCGCTTGCGGGGACGCTGCACGGAGAACCGAAGCTGATGCAGCCGCGGCACATGATGATTGTGGTAACGAACGCCGAATCGCTCCGCGATCAGGTCGCCGATCATCGGACCCGTCCAGACGCCCGACTGATACCCAGCTTGGATCGGTCCCAGCTCGATGATGACCCCTCGCGCCCTGCGCTGGTCTTCCGTGAGCTTCGGCGCAGGGCCCTCTGCGACCGTCGTCCGAAGCCCTTCGATGTGGTCAGTGTCGTACCACTGAAGCCAACGATTCACGGAGCCCCGAGTGACCCCGAAGTCGGCAGCGATGGCTGTCACTTTCCGCCCATCGATATACGCACGAACCGCACGAGCACGACGCCACTCGCCGAGGTCGTTCTTTAGTTGGGCTTCGAGAATGAACTCGTCAAGTTGCCTGAGCTGAGTGCCACGGCGTCTCGCTCGTCCGATTGCTTGCCCTGGTTGTGATCGAGCCACAGGTCCGAACGGATCCTCTCGGGATCCTTCGTCAACCGTCGAGGATCTCAGGCTGTGCGATCCTGTTTAGGCCCAGCGCGATGAGCCGTGGGTCTACGGTTCGGGAGGACCGGACGGCAGGTTCGACGGACACAGCGCATCGTCATCGGGCTCGTCCGCCGCGACATCGCGCGTGTCCCACGCTGCTTTGGTGGGAACGAGCTCCGGCACCAACGGCTCCTTGAGCGCGCCCGGATCGATCTGGTCCTTATCGAGCTCGTAGTTCGTGATCACGTAGTCGATCAGATCGACGCCTTCCCACTCGGCGGGATCGAACTGTGCCTCGAGGGCGAACGATCGGTACTCGTGGAGGAAGCCCGAGGTCGGGAGGTTCTCGTAGTAGCCGACCTCCGACTTGTTGATGACGTGGTTGACCTCGTGGATGAAGGTCGCCGCGAGCCGCTTCACCGGTAGGCCGCGAGCGACGTAGATGCGGTTGCTCCACATGTAGCCGTCGAGGTTCTCGGTCAGCTTCATGCCGGCGTCCGAGCCCGGCGCCTGCAGCGTCTTCCAGTCGTCGGACGTCAGCCCGGCATCGGGGAGATCCTTGCGAGCGCGATCGAAGTCCCAGCACGTGAGGTCGATCAGCTCGTCGAGCAGCACGCGGCGCTCGCGGATCGACTTCGCGGTGAGCTGCGCGAGCTCCGAATCGGTGTTGCGCTCGAGCAGCCGCACGCCGGCCTCGATGTAGCGCCGGAAGGTGAGGTTGGTGTGGGTCGCGTCGACCTCGGAGAACCCGCCAGCGCTGTCGCTCTTGCCGTCGTCGAGGCCGTCGTCATCGCCCGGCAGCTCGGTGCAACCGACTGTTAGCAGCAAGGGAAGTATCCAGCGCGCACGCATCGCAGCGGGATTTTGCAAAGCCAGGACCGTCGTCGCCGCTCGCAAGTACGCGGAGACGCTGCGTAGAGGATCCCCGTGGCAACTCCACTGGCCGGGTGCGAGAGTGCCCTGGATGTATCGCGACGACCGCGACGCCATGCTCGCCCGCTTGTCCGCCCTCGAGCCGGACGCCGCCGCAGCCCCGGGTCTTCGCAAGCGCGTGGCCGAGCTCGAGCGCGAAAATGAGGCGCTGAGACTCGAGGTCGCGAAGCTCGCCGCCGCGATGGCCAAGCGGGTCGCCGAGCGTCGCTAACCCCAGAATACAATCGACCGGGTGAGCGCGAGCTCTGGGGTTAGGGTTTCTTGGGGCGCTTGTAGAGCGAGACGATCGGGACGCCGTGGCTGCGCAGCACGAACATCGGCTGCACCGTGCCGTAGAGCTTCCACACCAGGTAGTCGTGGCGATGGAAGTGCTTCTCGTGGATGACGAGTGCGTACTGACTCGCGGTGATGCCGCCCTCCTCGTGACCGGCGTCGGGCATCGTCGCGGGGATCTCGCCGCGCTTGAGATAGGTGCCCCAGGCGGGGGCGGCATCGTGCGTGTACACGGGCGTCTTCTTGGAGGTGGCGTCGTGCTTCAAGATCGGCAGCACGCCGCGGGCAGCGACGCCCCAGAACTGGCGGTTCATCCCGAGATCCGCACCACCCGGCGCCTCACCCGCGGCGGCGTTGTACCAAGTAAGCGCGTACGGCTGTGCTGTGATGGTCTCGACGAGCGCGGCGAGCACGACGACGGTGCAGGCAGTCCCCGCGATCGCGGCGCGGAGTCGCGCCTCGGTCAGCGTGGCGCCACCCGCCGGGATCAACGAGGCGAGTGATCGCGCGGCCCACACCGCGCCGACGCCGGCGGCGATGCAGATCGAGGGCAGCGCGGGCATCCAGTGTTTCTCGGCGCCGAAGATGGGTGTCGAGCCGAGGAAGAACGGCCCGATCGAGGCAGCGGCGGAGAGGACCAGCAGCAGTCCCGGCATGCGACCGTCGAACCGCGCGCGCTGCGCGATCCACGAGCACGCGCCGAGCACGGAGGCGACGAGCGTCGCGACGGGCACCGTGAACAGCGTGGTGACGAGCGCGACGTGCCACGGGAACGCCGGTGCGTTCCAGTTGTCGCCGAGATACTCGAAGTTGTAGTGGACGTGCGTGAGGTGGAACGTCAGCCAGTCGCGTACGTGATCGAACGTGTCGAACCACAACCACGGCCACAGCGCGACGAAGGTCAGCGGTGCGAGCACGAGCATCGAGAGGATGACGCGCCAGCGATAGGTGATGAACGCGATGCCGCGATCGCGAACCCCGACGACGATGTAGTGCAAACCGAGCGCGATCGGCAGCAGCAGCGCGGTGTGCTTGGTCGCGAGTGCGAGTCCGAACACGATGCCCACCTGCCACGGCCACTTGCGGCCATCGAGCGCCTTCCAGTACGCGTACACGGTGGCGAACCACAGCGTCGTGATCGGTGCATCGAAGCACGCGAGCCCGGCGTGGAATAGCGCGCGCGGTAACAGCATGACGAGCAGCGCCGACATCGTCGCCTCGGCGAAGCCGAACAGCTCGAGGACGAACAAGAACACGAGCAGCACGAGCACCCCGTGGAGCAGCGCCGACGGGAACCGATAGGCGGTGATCTCGTCGACCCCGAGCCAGTCCGACAGGATGATCTTCGAGAAGCCCATCGCCGTCTTGATCAGCGGCGGGTGCTCGCGGTTGTTATCCGTCGGTGACGGGCCGCCCCACGACTTCGTGATCTCCTTGTTCGACGTGCCCTCGGCGCCGGGCAGCGCGTTGCGCCACCACTTCGCGTACTGCGAGCCGCTCGACATGTAGACCAGCTCGTCGCGCGCGAGCCCGACCTCTTGCTGGTTGGAGATCACGAGGAGAGTCGTGACCACGGCGAGGAACACGCCGATCGTGCGATAGCCGACCAGCTGCGCGAGCTTCATCATCGCCGCGCCTCCATGTTCACGCACACCGACTTGTTCGGCGGCAGCTCGCCAGCGTTCGCCTCCCAGCGCAGCCGGAACCGCAGCTCGTGTTCACCCGGCGTGGTGGCCGTGCGAAACGGCACCCAGCGGTCGATCGGTGCGGCGGTCTCGAGGACGGTGTTGCCGTCGATCTCGAGCCGCAGCGCGACCTCGCGCCGTTCGTCGCGACGGGTGAACACGTCGGCGATCCCGAACGCGCCGGCGAGCGTGGTCCCCATCGCCATCTGCTTCACGGTGACCCACTTGCCGTCGCGATCGCTCTTGGCAACGTACGCCGAGGACAACTCGGGCAGCAGCCGCGAGAACCCGCGCAGCAGCTTCGCGCGCGTCTGCTCGCCGGCGCGGTCGAGCACCGCGAACAGGTCTTCGAGGTACGGCCGCACCGGCGGCACCGCGATCACCAGGCAGCGATGCGGCTCGAAGCCGGCCTCGACGAGATCGAGGCGGCCGTAGGTCGACGCCCACGAGGTCAGATCGCTGATCACCTCCGCGGGCTTCTGCTCGAACCGCCTCACCGTCACCGGGCCCGCGTGCTCCTCGACGGCCGTCAGGCCTGTCGTTTCGGGTGCGGATGCACCGCGGATCGTCAGCTCCCAGATCCGCGCGTACTTCGCGGCATCCATCCGCGCCGCCGTCTCGACGGGGATCAGGTCGCCGAGGTGCAACCGACCCACCGGATCGATCCAGCCCGGTGCGAACACGATCAGATCGCCGGGCTGCCAGTTCAGGCGCACGAGCTTCGCGGCGTTCACCCACTCGTCGTCGCCGGGGACCGAGGTCGCCTGGCAGCGCGTGGCGAAGATCTCCCAGCACGCGACGATGACCAGCAGTGCCGCCGGAATGGCGCCCAGACGGGACGACGGCCTCATCGACCGCTGCAAACTATCATCTGCCGGGCCGCCGTCATAACGTCGGAGCGTGAGCAAGTCGCTCCGCCTCTACGGTGCGCTCTACGTCATCGGCCTGGTGGTCTATGGCGTCCTCGCGTGGGGTCGGCTGGGCAGGCAATCCGGCGCACCGCACTTCGTCTATCAGGCGGATGCGTGGCTCGACGGATCCCTCGCGGTCGAGCCGCCGCTGCCCAACGACGACTGGGCCGTGATCGAGACCGTGGAGCTCGACGGGCGCCAGCTCCAGGGTCGGCGGATGGTCACCAGGAAAGTGTTCCGTGCGCTCGACGGAAGCGAGTACCCGACGTGCCTGCCGGGCACCCAGCCCAAGGTCACGACGTGCGGCAAGGACAGGTCGCTCGGCTGGACGCACTACGTCTCGTTTCCCGCGTTCCCCGCCCTGGTGATGCTGCCGAGTGCGCTGATCGGTGGGCGCGGTGCGAACGACGTGATCCCGACGCTCCTGCTCGCCGCGCTGATCCTGCCGCTGACGTTGCTGGTGCTGCGGCGGCTCGCCGCGGCCGGACTGTCGAGACGATCCGTGCGCGACGATCTGTGGTTCGTCGGCATGTTCGCGTTCGGCACCGTGATGTTCGTGTCGTCGATCCAGGGCAAGGTCTGGTACACGGCGCACGTCGTCGGCGTGGTGCTCGCGCTGATCTACGCGTGGGCCTCGATCGAAGCGAAGCGGCCGGTGATCGCGGGGCTCGCCCTCGGTGCCGCGGCGCTGACGCGCACGTCGATGGCGTTCATGTTCCCGCTGTTCGTGTTCGAGGTCTGGCGAATGGTCGCGAAGGCGCGCGCCGACGAGACGCCGCCGAACGCCTCGGGCTCGATGAACCTGGGGGCGGCGCGCAAGACGATGCTGCTCGCGATGCGTGGGCCGCTGCTGCGGTTCGCGCTCCCCGTCGTCGGGTTCGCGGCGGCAGGCATGATCTACAACTACGTGCGGTTCGCATCCTTCACCGAGTTCGGTCACTCGTATCTCGCGCTCGGGACGCACGATCCGGTGGTCCAGCAGAACAACATCGAGCAGTGGGGGCTCGCGAGCTCGCACTACTTGTCGCGCAACCTCGCCGTCGCGTTCGCGTCGGTGCCGGATCTGCTGCCACGAGCACCGTGGATCCAGGTCAACGGTCACGGGCTCGCGATCTGGTTCACCACGCCTGCCCTGCTGCTGGTGCTGTGGCCGCGCGAGAAGAACCCGCTGCACCGCGTGCTGTGGTTGACGGTGCTGCTCGTCGCGCTGCCGTCGCTGCTCTACATGAACACCGGCTGGTTCCAGTTCGGCTACCGGTTCGCGCTCGACTACATGGTGTTCCTGGTGATGCTGCTCGCGATCGGCGGGCGGCCGATCAACCGCGTGATGAAGGCGCTGATCATCGCCGGCGTGATCGTGAATCTGTTCGGTGCGTACACCTACGACCGGCAGGGCGAGCACTACAAGGGCACGGCGACGGTCGTCGTCAATTAGCGTCACACCGCTCATGTTGCGCGATCTCGATCGCCAGCCGCTCCCTCTCAGGTCCTCAGCGCCATTCCGTTCTGCCTGATCGTTGCGAACGCCCGTTCGTCGTCGAGGTTCGAACGGCGCGCCGCCGTCTGCGCGGACCGTGATGCTCCGCATCATCCGAGCGCTACGTCGGTTTGAGGAACGACACCGCCAGCGCACGCTCCTGATCGTCGAACTTCACGCGCGCCTTCGTGCCGGTGCCATCGAGCGACACGATCTCGCCGCGACCGAACTTCGCGTGCGCCACCGCAGCGCCGACGGCAAGGCCCGCCGGCTTCGCTGCCCGCCAGAGCTCCTGGAACCGCGCTCCTTCGCGGGTCGGTGGCATTCGGTCGATCAGCGCGATCGCCTCGTCGAAGCGCTGCAATCCTGCGAGTGCGCGGGCCTCGAGGACCGGCGCGTTCAGCGACGTCTCCGTGAAGCACGTGTGCGCGGCCGCAAAGTCCTGGGCGTCGAGGAGCAGCCTCACCTTGTTCTGCAGCAGGGTCTGTCGAGCCTGGTAGACACCCGTCGATCCGATCGTCGGCCCGAAGCTCGGGATGAGTGCGAGCAGGCGATCGATCAGGGGGATTGCATCGCGCGTGTTGCGCTGCTCGACGACGTGCAGCATCGCGCCTGGCCAACGCAGCTGCTCGGCCTGTGCGAGATCGAGGCTCTCCCACACGGCTAACCGGTGGTGCCGTGCCGTCGCGATGGCCTCGTGCGACTGCACGACCTCGCGCAAGCGCTTACCGTGCGTGAAGATCGCGAAGTACAGCTCCTCGCCATCGACGAACGACACGCCGAGGTCGCCGGGATCGAGTGCGAGCTCGAGGTTCGCCGCGAGTGTTCGCTCTCCCAACCTCAGCGTGATCGCGCAGGCCAGTGGATCGACGCTGCTCGGCCACATCCCGAAGAAGCGGCCGGTCGGCCGGTTCGCGCCGTGCGTGACGAGCAAGGCGATCTTGTCGGGCTCTTCACGTTGCCGTGCATGGTCGAGCGCGCTCTCGCCGGCGTTGTCGCGAGCGTTGATGTCGGCTCCGGCCTCGACGAGCGCGGCGATGATCGCGATGCTTCCGGTGTCGGATCCCTCGGTCGCGTGCACGATCAACGGCGTGTCACCCGCCGTGCCGCGCGCCTCCAGATTCGCGCCGTGGCGCAGCAGCACGCGGAGAACGCCGCGGTCCTGCACGAGGTGTAGCGGCGTGTGCCCGGTGTCATTCACCGAGTGAACATCGGCGCCGGATCGCAGCAACAACTCCGCGACGGCAGGCCGCTCCTCTGTCATCAGGATGTGGAGTGCGGTGAAGCCGTGCTCGTCGGCGGCGCGCACGAGGTCGGGATCCTGTTCGATCGCAGCCGCGATCTCGGCGAGCTCGCCGAACAACACCAGCTTGCAGAACAAGTCCCACGTCACAGCTCGAATCTACCGTCGATCCGGTAGCACCGGGGTAGCTACATGTCAGTCGGTGATCGGACCGAGGTATGGTGGTGGTTGATGCGCTCGCTGCTCCTCCTGTGCCTTCTCACCGCCATCGCGTCCGCGCAGCAACCGGCCCCCAAGGCACCGGACAAGGAAGAGACGAAGCTTCCACCGCGCCCCGACACCCCGGTCATCAAGCTCGAGAAGACCCACTCGGCCGATCCCAACAACCGCGCGAAGCTCGAAGCGGTCTGGATCGCGCTGCTCAAGCTCGAGAACTGGTACTTCATCTGGCGGCCCGACGACGGTGACGGCCACCCGCGCGTGACGATCGCCGAGGGCAAGAATCTGGTGCAGTGCTTCAGCGATCGCGAGCAAGCTACCGAGGTGGCCGAAGCGCTCGGGCTCGACAAGTCAGCGGTGAAGGCATTGCCCGTGGCGAAGGCGGCACGCATGCTCGCCAACTTCGCGACCGACGAGATCAAGGAGACCGTCTGGGACATGGCACGCGTCAATCAACCGATGACGATGCCGCTCAAGAACTACCCGGACATCTACAGCTACTTCTTGAAGAAGAAGCTCCCGTAGCGCGAGCGCTTGTTCGCGCCGACGAACACCGAGCAAACCACAGCGCGCGAGCATCGCCCGCGGGCCGTCGACTCGAACAACGAAACGTTTCACGTCGCGCAACCTCTAACTCCTCGTGAAGGTCGAGCCGGGAATCGTCGTGATCGGAGCAGGGCTGGCCGGGCTCGCGTGCACGCGCGCGCTCGTCGAAGCCGGCCTCCAGGTGACCCTCGTCGACAAGGCGCGCGGCCCCGGCGGGCGGACGTCTACCCGGCGCGACAAGCACTGGACGTTCGATCACGGCGCAGCGCGACTCGAGCTCGGCGCACCCGAGCTGGCCGCGCGCCGAGCTGCCTGGGAGGACGCCGGCGTGGTCGCGCCGTGGGTACCGAGGGTTCGTGGCGAACGCACGCACCCCGCGACGTGGATCGGCGTTCCCGGATCGAACGCGCTCGCCTCGCACCTCGCGCGCGGGCTCGACCTGCGTGTCGAGCAGCGCGTCGACCGGATCGAGGTCGACACCGACCACACGTGGCGGGTCGTGCTCGCGAGCGGCGACACGCTCGGTCCATGCTCGACCGTGATCTCGACCGCGCCCGCACCGCAGGCCCTCACCCTGCTCGACCCCACCGCGCGAGCCATCCACGAGGCTGCGCTTGCGAGCGTCGTGTTCGCCCCGTGCGTCGTCGCGATGGTGGTGGTGAGGCCGCACGATGTCTGCGATGCGAACGAGATCGACGAGCTCCACGTGGCCGACGGCCCACTCGCGCAGGCACACCGCATGGACCGGCGCCCCGGGCGCTCCACCACCGCCGGTGCGCAGACGTGGGTGCTCCACGCGCGTGAGGCGTGGAGTACCGAGCGGCTCGAGGACGAGCTGCACCGCACGACGACCCAGCTGTTCGCGGCGTTCGCACGCGAGCTGCCGTGCGACCTCGTCGAGCTGAGTGGTCATCGCTGGCGATACGCGCGCGCGACGCGGCGAATCGCGGCGCCCTACTTGCTCGATCGCGGGCTTGGATTCGCCGGCGATTGGTTCGAAGCTGGGACCCGAGCGCCCGCCGCGAGTCGCGCGTTGCTCTCTGGGTTTGCCCTCGCAGAAGCCCTCCAGGCGCTCCCCGCCTCGCCGCGATGAGATGGTGGCGAGGGGCCTCGCGGCGCCGGTCGAGCTCGAGGTTGGCCTGTGATGGACCGTAACGGGAGCTGCGATCGCGCCGTCATACCAGCATGATCGGTACAGGACTCAAGCGCTCACAGTTGCTGTTCTGCGCAGCCGCCGGGCTCTCGTTCGTCGCGTCGGTGACGCTTTGGTTCTCGGGGCACAAGGAAGAAGGGCTCTATGTCGGCCTCTGGGTGCCATCGATCCTGGCGCTCGGCACGCTGCTGCTCGCCAACCGGACGGTTCGCTAAGATGGACTGGTCGATCTTCCTCCTCGGGATGGTTGCGGTGTCGATCGTCGCCACCGCGGTTCGTGCGATCTCCCGCGAGGACCTGGAGGCACGAAACCTCGCGGTCTCCACGGCGCGCGAGCCGACCCCACCGTCGGAGCGGCCACCTGCATAAGCTCGTCGCCCGACCGTCTGTTCCGTGTAATTGATCGCCACCCGCCGGCATCACATCCCCACATCATGCAGCCCCGACTGACTCTCGTGATCGGCAAAGGCGGGGTCGGTAAGACCACCGTGGCTCGCGGGTTCGCGGAGCGAGCGGGGCGTCGAGCGACCAGGCCCCTCGTGATGGAGCTCGACGGCGATCGCCAGAGCGGCCTCCGAGCCCCTGCGAGCTTCGACGTCGAGGCGGCCGATGGCGCCGCCGCGCTTCGCTCGGTCGCAGCCGAGATCCTCGGATCGAAGCGGCTCGCCGGGGCCTTGCTCTCCCACGCCGCGATCCGACAACTCGCGACGGTGGTGCCCGGGCTGCGCGAGGTCGCGTTGCTCGTCGTCGCGATGCGCCACGTCGACGCAGGCCGCCCGGTGATCGTGGACATGCCCGCGACCGGACATGGGATCGCGTGGTTCGAGACGGTGCGCTTGCTTCGCAGCCTGGAGCCAACCGGCCGCGCACGCACGTTGGTCGAGAGCGTGCACGCCATGCTCGCGGATCGCGAGGCCACGAAGCTGGTCGTGGTGACCCTCGGCGAGCGCCTCGTGATGAACGAGACCTACGAGTTGTGCCGTGCGCTGCCGCGGCCACCCGACCTCGTCGTCATCAACGGCGTCCATCGCCCCCCCGAGATCCACGCAGAGGTGCTCGACACGCTCGGCCAATCACCTGGCCGAGCGGCCGCCGTCGCATCGCTGCGAACGTGGCTGACGCCGAGCGATCCGCTGCCCGAGTTGGCCGGGGCGACCTGCGAGATCATGCGGTTTCCACGCGCGCCAACGGCGCCGGAGATCGCCAGAGTGCTCGATCACGAGGTGGCCTGGTGACCTCCCGCAGGTGGGTCTGTATCGGCACCGGTGGGGTCGGCAAGACCACGATCTCCGCCGCGATCGGGATGGCATTCGCGCGCCAAGGCCGTTCCACGCTGGTCGCGACCATCGACCCCGCGCGCCGGCTCGGTGATGTGTTCGGGCTCCCTCAATTGACCGGCCCGAGTCACGTGCCAGGCGAACCACGGCTCTCCGCGCTGGCCACCGATTCGAGTGCGGGCGCTCGCGCACTCGTCGACGAGCTCCTCGTTGGAGCTCCACAGCATCGCGATCGCCTGCACGCGAGTCCCTTGCTCGGCGCGTTGAGCGGCGGCCTCTCGGGCATCCACGAGCTCGTCGCCCTCGCGGAGCTCGCACGCTGGGCAGAGAACTACGACGTCACCGTGATCGACGCAGCACCCTCGCGTCATGCCATCGAAGTGCTCGCGCTACCGCGCCGCCTCGCCGAGATCATCGACGGACGAGCGCTCGCTTGGCTCGGCGAGCTCGCGCGCGTCTCGCTCGGTCCAAGGCGCGGCTTCGGCGCGCGGCTCCTGCACGGCGCGAAGCACTGGATCGTGCGAGCCCTGGCCTCGTCGATCGGCCCGCGCGTGATCGACGACGTGCTCGGCCTGCTGGCGTTTGCCGCCGACGTTCGACCGCAACTCTCCACCTTGATCGGCGGTGCGTCGCGCGTGATGGATCCAGCGACGACCGCGATCGTCATCGTCACGACGGCGCGCGAAGGTGCGCTCGCCCAGGTCGAGCGCTTGAAGACCCAGCTCGCGGAGATCGGGCACGTGCCGGCGCTGGTGATCGTGAACCGTGTCCCCGAGGCCTGCCCGCGAAGCCTCGCGACCGAGCCCGCCCTCGCTCCGTGGGCGACTACCGTGCACCGCGCCGCAGCCGAGCTCGACGCGGCGCGGGTCGCGACCGCTGCGATCATCGAGCGCGCCGCAACCTGGGAGATCCCCGTGATCCAGATTCCGATGTTCTCCTCCACCAACAGCCCGACCGCAGTGGTCGGCGAGGTCGCGTCGGTCCTGGCGGCCGCGCCGTCGGTCGTCGACGAGCAGTGGCGACCGACGTACGCCGCGGTGTCGTGACCGGCGTCGGAGGTCTCAGCGAGTGAGGAACCGGTCGAGCGCGATCCGAACCCCAGCGCTGAGCGAAAAGAAGTTCGCCCAGTTGTCGATGTCCTGGGACTCCACCTCGGCGCCACCACCGAGGAGACGAGCCACGAGCATGAGGTCGACACCTCGACCGATCGGACGGCCGACCGACAGCCCGAGGTCGTAGATGCCTCCACGGACGCCGTCGATCAGGCCGAAGGTCGAGAGCGCGTCGGTCTCGACCGCGGCCCAGAACCCGCGCTCGCGATCGGGCTTCAGCCACAGGCGCACCTTGGCTGCGACCACGAGCCCGATGTCTGCTTGGTCGGCTTGCCGCAGCCCGTCGCCCGAGACGAAGGCGACGTTGGCGTTGCGGACCTGGAGCGACCCGCCGACCTCGAGCTTGAGCCGTGCCCGATCGAGCAGTCGATAGAGATACGACGCGCGATACCCGTCGAACAGGTAGCGATGCTGGACGACCGAGCCGGCGACAAACCGTTGATCGCGAAACTGCAGGTCGTTGTCGAGCGTCACCGTGGTCGACAGCTGAAACGGTGCATAGAGCAAGATCGCCGTGTGGCGGCGGTACGCCACCTCGATGCTCGTTCGCGAGACCCGAGCGAGGTTGTCCTGTTGTCCGACCTCGGAGGCCTCGAACGCCGT
>JBBQJJ010000269.1:0-12000 GCA_038325805.1 Haliangiales bacterium | reverse complement strand
GGGCGAAGAGCGAGCCTTGCTCGATCGCCTGCTTGCCGTCCTCTGGAAACTGACCCACGCCCCTTCTATCGCAAAGCCCGACCGGCGCACACGTCGCTAACTGCCAACGCCAGATCCACAACTCATGTGAAGCTGTTTAGTCAGCCCAGGCCCAGATATCGTCGACGGCGAGGTGACCCATCGTGCTCTCGTCGACGAGCACGAGCTTCCCCATCTTGCCCCGCTTCTCGGGCGGGATCGGGATGGTCACGATGCGCAGCGCATCGCTCGACGGCTCGGTCGGTGACACCACCGCGAACGGCGCCGAGGATCCGTCGACGAAGAGCTCGACGCGCAGCTTCATGTGACTGGTGCCGCCGAGCTTGAGCGAGATGCGCGCGACATCGAACAAGATCGGAGGTGAAGTCATTCGACCGATCGACGTATCGCCATCGTGCATGCTGTTCGCGAAGCGCCGACCGGTGACGCCGGTGACGACACCTTGACCCGGCAACGATGACTCGGTCGGTCCGTTGCCCCAGGCGACGCCGGTCGGTAGCCACCCCGTGGACTTCCAGGTCGGATGTTCGAAGTCGAACAGCACCTTCGCGTTTGCCGGTGGTGCGGCCGGGAACGAAGGGATCCAGATCTCCTCGGGCGTGACGCGCGCACCCGTGTAGACACGTGGCCGCTCGTTGTCGGGCAGCTTCATGGCCGCGCGATAGTTGCGGTGGAGCAGGGGCATGGCCTCGCGATTGTGGAGGTCGACGTTGTCGAGGACGATCGCTGCGAAGCCCTTCCTGGTGAGCGCTTCTTCAAGACCCTCGACGGTGCGGACCGGAGGCCGCGAGGTGACGTCCTTGATGCCCATGCGATGGACGCGCGGCTTCTTGCCGGCCATGTAGAGGTACCAGGGATGCGACGGCATCCAGACCTCGCCGTCGATCGCCGAGATGCGCGCGATCAACCGATCTCCTGCATCGACATCGCGGCGCGTGGGCGTGAACTTCGACGGCGACCACCCTGCGGTGAGGCACGTGATCGCGAGCGGTAACGCGATCGCTGCGGCGGCACCGGTCGACTTCCACTCCGCGTGGGGGCGATCTGCAAACCAGATCCGCGCGCAGGCGTAGATCGCGGGGATGGCCGCACCGGCGGCGAGCGCGCCGTGGAGCTGCGCCGGCATGTACGCGTTGAAGTGCGCGAACTCGGTACCCCAACCAACCGCACCGACGACGACCGACACGCCGAACATCGACGACCAGATCAGCAGCGGCCGCGCTTGCGGGATCGCGACCTGCTTCTTCCACCGCGTGAGCGCGACGGTGGCGAGCGACGCGATCACGACCAACGTGATCGGTGCACCGAGCACCGGATAGTTGTCGGTGCGCCACAGCATGTACCAGAACGACCTGCCGAACCGGTCCCAGCTGAAGTCGTGCTGGCGATGGATCTCGGAGACGTACGTCCAGAACCAGCCGTCGGTGGAGCTCTGCATCAGCGCCGTGCCACCGAGCCCGATCAGGCCAGCGACGATCACGTAGACGGGCAGCCGTCGCCACGCGAGCACCAGCACCATCACGCCGCCGAGCGCGACATAGATGAAGCCGGTCTGTTTGCAGAAGAACGCGAGGGCGAGGATCGTGGCCGACGCTGCGACCTGCGCGTGACCCGCGAGACCCGCGCCGGTCTTGCACCACCTGGGTAGCACGCCGATTCCGACGGTGATCAGCATCAGGAACAGCGTGTCGGCGCGCACCAGATCGTACCAACCATCACTGATCGGATACGCCGCACAGAACAAGCCGAGCCCGAGCGTCACCGCGACCCGTGCAGGTCCACGCTTCGCGTGCTCGTGGCGCTTGCCGGGAATCTGCAGCGCCGCCGTCGCCGCGATGCCGAGCAAGCTGAGCACCGAGATGGCGCGCCCGACGCTGTAGGTCACGCCGAACGCACCACCGAGCAGCGCGAGCACCGACGGATAGAGCGGCGTGTAGAGGTACGGGATGAAGTCGATCGACGGCGGACCGTAGATGCCCTGACCATCGCGGATCCGCTGCGCGTGATGCAGCATGCCGCCTTCCATCCACTCGAGGTCGTAGGGATAGCTGATGCGCCCGCCGATCGTCGCGACGAGCAGACCGATCTGATAGAGCGCAGGAATCGCGAGCGCGATCCACACCGCGAGGTACGCATAGCGATGCCAGGCGGGTGCGGTGACGATGGGTGGGCTCGCCGTCGACGGCCGATCGAGGTGCGATCGCGACGTCCGTGCGCGTGCCTGGAGGGAGCGATCGGTCTCCCTGGGTTCGCCCTCGCGCGGCGTGCCTCCCGACGGGCTACGCAGCGGGTTGCGCTCGGAGTCGAGCGTCTCGATCACTGGAGAGCTCGCGCGATCCTTCGGGCCGCTGCTCACGGTTGGACCTCGACGCTCGCGCAGGTCACCGCGTTGTCACGCGAACCCTTGATGGGCGCGCGCGTGCTGCCCTGGAACATGCCGGCGTCGATCGTGTAGCGACCTGCAGCGGACTTCGGCAGCGTCACGCTCGTCGTGTAGCGGATGAACTGACCTGGCTTCCACCACTCGAACGGCCGCGCGGGGACGTGATCGCCGTTGATGAAGGTGCGGTTCGGACCGGTGACGTGTGCGAAGACCTTCCAGCCTGGCTCGATGGGGGCGCGCGCCTCGAAGCTCCACGTGATCTCGACGACGCTGCCGGGTTTGGCGACCGCCGGTGCTTCACACCCGATCAACGTCACGCTGCCGCCGAGCTCGGCCTCGATCGGATGCGCCAACGTCGGGCGGCTCGACAGCAACGCTTCGCCGGCACCTGCCGGGATCGTGCTGCGGTCGTACCAGCGCTCGAAGTCGGCGCGGGTCGACGCACACTCGCCGGAACCGTCGAGGTCCTCCTGCTCCGCCGGATCGCGATCGACGCGATAGACCTCCCAGCTCGTGGTCGGGCTGACGTTGTAGATCACGTGGCAGCGCGCATCGGCACCCGCGCGCATCTCGTTGTTATTCTCGTACGACAGCTGCTGGTAGACGACGCGCTCTCGATCGCGGCCGGCGAGTGCCTCGACGAGCGAGCGCCCCATCATCTCCGACGACGGCTTGCCACCCGCGAGGTTGACGAGTGTCGGCAGCAGATCGGTGTGACCCGCAGGAGTGCTCGAACGCCGACCCGCGAGGCCAGGGACGCGGATCATCATCGGCACCTTGGTCTGCGCCGCGTACAGGTGATAGCCGTGCAGCTTGATGGCGTGCTCCCCGAAGCCTTCGCCGTGGTCGCCGGTGACAACGACGACGGTCTTGTCGAGCGTGCCGCTGGCCTTCAGGTGATCGAGCAGGCGTCCGATGTGTTGATCGGTGAACGCGATCTCGCCGTCGTAGAGCGCTTCCTCGTCGGCTCCGAAGCTCGTCGGATGCGGCTCGTAGGCATAGTGTGGATCGTAGTAGTGCACCCACAAGAACCAGCGCTTGTCGGCGTTGCGATCGACGAACGAGATCGCCTTGTCGGTCTGCTGCTGCGACGAGGACCCCTTGGTCTGCTCGGGGCCGGCGCCGCTCACGCTCGAGTGCAGCCGCGCATTCGAGTTGTCGTACTCGGCCATCCCCTGGTCCATCCGTCGCTGCTTGTCGAAGTACGAGTAGTTGGTGATCGCTCCAGCGTAGAACCCGAAGGGAGCCAGCGCCTCCGCGATCGTGGTCGCGTTATCCGCCAACGCGGGCCACCACACCGAGAAGTCGTAGCGAACGTCGAGCGGGAGTCGTCCCGTCAAGATCGCGGGGATCGAGTAACGCGTCGACGGCGCATGCGCCCAACCGTGCTCGAACACGGTTCCCTGACCCGCCAATGCATCTAGGTTTGGGGACGTCCGACGATCATATCCGTACATCCCGAAGTGGTCCGCACGAACGGTGTCGATCGTGATGAAGAGAACCCTAAAGTCCGCGGGGACGGATGCGGGTACCGGCACAAAACCCACATCCGGCGGTGGCTGGGTCGCGCTCGGGTCGCCGCCGATGCAGTTCTGATCGATGCCGTCATCCGGAATCTCGGGTGCGCCGGGATGGATCGTGCGGTCGCTGTCGTCGCAATCGCCACCGCCGAGGAAGCGCGCGTAGCCGTCGCGATCGAAGTCGAACGGTGTGCGCAGCGCCCTCGTCAGCGGTCCGGCGACGCCGGTATAGCGGCCGGCCGCCTTGATCACCGCGTCGCTGCCACCAAGGACGATCACCAGGGCGAACAGCGCCACCGGCAGCACGACCCACGCCGCTCGACGAAGGAACGCCGCACGCTCGGAGAGCCGGATCGACAACGCCAGCCCCGGTCGCGCCGTCATCACGGCCATCGCGCCGCCGACGACGATCACGGCGGGCACGCGCAGCGGCAACAGCCGCGCGGTCTCCCAGTAGATGACGAGGCCTGCGATCACGGCGATCGCGAGGAGGCCGGTGGCGGCGATCGCGGGTGCGAAGCGCCGGGTCGCGAGCGGGTGCTGGGTGACGCGCTCGAGCACGCGTCCGAGCCCGACGGTGGCAGCAGCACCGACGACGATCGCTCCGGCGGCGACGGCGAGCGCGATCAGCACGACGGGCGTCATCGCCGAAGGATCCTTCCGCGCCACGGCGACCATCACGACGGCGCGATAGCCCGCGAACAAGGCGACGCCGAACCCCGGGACCGCCGCGATCGCCAGGGCGGTGGCCGCGCCCGACCGGGTGGTGATGCCGCAGGGCGGTGGCGGTCGACGGAACAGCCGTTCGAGCTGGGCGCCGATCACGAGCGCGGCCCAGCTCGCGGCGAGGACCGCGGCGACCCCGGCGCCGAACGCGACCAGCGCAGCGAGGCCCAGCTCCTTTCGACCGGTCACGAACGGTGTGATCGCGCGCGTCACCAACACAGCGGCAAGCCAGCCGGTGAGTCCGAACGCGATCGCGTAGGACAGCCACGGCACCCACCGCTTGTCCTGCGCGGGCGTGGCTCCCGCCGTGCCGCGCAACGCGAACCGCCAGAGGCAGCTCCACCGGCTCGCCCGGACCAGAGGCAACGCCGCCGCGGTGACGACCAGGCCGATCGCGAACCCGACCAGCGCGTACTCGAGCGCGCTGAACAGCGCGAACCGGATCCGCGGCCCCACGTCGGGCAGAAACTGGCTCGCCGCGCTCCACGACCACAGCGCGTCGATCAAGCCGGTCGCGAACCCGGCCAGCGCGCCGGTCAGCGCGCCACCGCCGAGCACCACACCGACGCGGCGTGGGGACGTGGAGACCTCCGGCATCGAGCGCGCAAATCGTATCAGGTCGGGTTCGACCTCGCCCGCAGGTGTGCTCGAACGCTGAGTTAGCCTCGTCGACAGCGGCAGAGCAGAAGCTGCGCGAGCGCGCCGGATCTCGAGGCGAATCGCGCGATCCGCGTCGGTACGGACTACTGATGTAGTCTCCGTGCATGTCGAGCCCACCCCTCCGTTTGCGAGAGCAAGCGCGCTGGATCGTGCTCGGGGTCGCCGGCGTGGTGCTGCTCTGGCACTCGCTGCTCTACAACTTCGTCACCGACGACGCATACATCTCGTTCGTCTACTCGCGGAACTTCGCCGAGCACGGCGAGCTCGCCTTCAACCTCGGGGATCCCGTCGAGGGCTACACGAACTTCTCGTGGACGGTGCTGCTCGGACTCGTCATCAAGCTCGGCATCACGCCCGAAGTCTCGTCGCGCGTGCTCGGAACGCTGTGCGCGCTCGGCAGCCTCTACGTCGCCATGCGCACGATGGAGCGCGTCCTCCGCAGCCGCTCGCTGTGGACGGTGATGCCGTCCGTGCTCCTCGCGTGGTCCTCGGGGTTCGCGTGCTGGACCTCGGGTGGCCTCGAGACGCAGCTGTTCACGCTGCTGTTCGTCGGGGCGCTCGATGCGGTGGTCGCCGCCGTCGACCAGCCTCGCGCGTTGCGCCGCGCTGCGATCTGTCTCGCGCTCGCTGCGATGACGCGACCCGAGGGCCCGCTGGTCGCCGCGGTGCTCGGAGGCGTCTGGCTGTTCCATCGTTGGCTGCTGCGGCGCAACCGCGTCCCCGTCGCCGTCGCCGTCTCGAAGGCCACGCTGGACGCGCGGCTCGTCCGCGTGATCGCGATCGTCGCGGCGATCGTCTTCAGCGGGATGTTCGTCGGCGGGATCGGCTTGATCTCCGACTTCGGCAGGCTCTCGGCCGTGATCGGTACGCCTGCCGCGGTGTTCGCCGTGCTGGCCTTCGTCGCCGTTCCGGTCGTCGGTCTCTACGACTGCGCACGCGCGCGCGACAGAGGCCCACGCACGGTGCTCCAGCTCGGAGTCTCGCTGCTCGTCGTCGGCAGCCTGATCATGCTCGGCGCGATTCGCACGAGCATGGGTCCCGCGCTCGACGAGGTCATCACCTGGAATCGCGCCGTCCCGCTCGCGTTGCTCGCGATCACGGGTGGTGCTACCGCCCTCGGGCTCGCCTTCACCGCGTCGCAACGCATGCGCTGGGAGCTCGTCGCGGCCGCGTGGTTCGTCGGGCTGTGGGCGCCGTGGTTCCTGTGGCGCTGGTGGTACTACGGCTATCCGTTTCCAAACACGTACTACGTCAAGGCCGCGGGCCCGTGGACCAACCCCGAGTTCGGTTCGCAGATGCTCGGCCACGGCTTCCACTACGTCTGGGTATGGCTCGTCCAGACCAAGCTGCTGTACGCCGCGCCGCTCGCGCTGCTCGGCCTCGTGGCGGTGAAGCCGCGCTCGTCACGCTTCGTACTCGCGCTCGGCGTAGCGCTGCTCCTCGCCGTCTATCTCGCGTACACGATCACCGTCGGTGGCGACTTCATGGGCCTCCACCGCTTCATCATGCCGCTGTTCGTGCTCGCGGCAGTCGCGGTGGTGCTCGGCCTCGAGTGGCTGTCGCATTTTCTCCCCGAGGAGCGCGTCGTGTTTCCGGGCTCGCTGGTCTCGCTGGCCGCGATGATCGTCGTCGGGATCGGTGTCATCGGGTACGGCTACGTCGCCATCCCGGACCTGATCGCCAACCCGGCACAGCTGCGCGCTCACGATCCGCGCGTCTGGCTCCCGGCCGTGCTGGTGGTCGCCGCCCTCTCGAGCCTCGTGATCGGTCACGGCACGCGACGCGGGATCTCCGCCGCCACCTGCTTGCTCGTGATCGGCGCGTTTGCCACCACGCAGGCGAGGCTCACCACGGAGTCCCTCGATCCGAAGAACCTGACCGCGGATCGCGGCGTGATCGACACGCCCGCCTTCTTGATCGTCTACACCGAGGACCGCGCGAAGATCGGCGCGGCGATGGCCCCGTGCTTCACCGACGACGACTTCTCGATCGTGGGTGGTGCCGGCGCCCAGCCGTACTACGGCAAGATGCGCGCGATCGACGTGTTCGGCCTCGTCTCCGACAAGATCGCGCATCGCGAACCTCGCAGCCGCCCGCGCTCCGGTCACACCAAGTGGGGCAACGACGCGCTGCTCTCCGAGTACGACCCCGACTTCATCTTCTCGTGCTACCGCATCCACGCGACGCCGAAGCAACCGCAGCTCCCGTGTGCGGGACCGTGGCTGCGCAAGGGCTTCGAGCACGTGACCCTCAAGATCCCCGGCATGCAGGAGCAGGGCGAGTACTACACGTTCCTCGCGAAGCAGAGCCGCGCGTTTAGCTGCGCGACCCGCGTGCGCTGAGCGATGCGATCAGCTCGCCCATCGGGTTCAGGGAGGAATCGAGGCTCGCCTTCGTCTTCTTCGGCTTCACATCGCTATTGCGCGGGCCGTTGACGTTCCACGACTGCGTACACAGCGGCTTCCCGTTCGCCGAGTACTCGCCGACCATCACGAGGTGGAGCAGGCCTTCCTTGCTCACCTTGCCGGCGACCGAGAAGATCCCCGTCATGCCCTCGACCATGGTTCCGCCACCGGGCTTGCTCTTCGCCGAGACCTTGTCCTCGGCCGGGATGCCACCCATCAAGGGGGTGTTGCCGATGTCGACCGTCAGGCTCCTGCCAGTGACCTTGATCGTCAGCTTGCCTGGTGGGTAGCGCAGCGGAGACGCGCAGTTCGTCGAGACTTCCTCGAACTTGACGTCATAGACCCCCGACGGGTCGGCTGCGGCTACGCCGGTCAGAGCAAATAACACCAAGGCGGTGACGGTGTTGCGCATGGTTGTTCCCATAGACGCCTGCCGGCGGCTGCCGATTCAGGTGATCTAAGTGTGCCAGAGCCTGCGCCCACTTGGGCGAATCAACCGGTCCGTCGCGTACCCGTACACCTACACACCTGGCTCACTTCGGCGCTTGGGCCGTGCGGGGCGGCTCTCGATACACGTACATCGTCTTGACCGACCGGACTTCGGTGTTCGAGCGGGCGATCACCGTCACCATGTTCGAGCCGGGCCACAACGGCAGCTCCGCCGAGAAGGCCAGCTGCTTGATGTCCTTGGCGCCGCGGTTCGACCGGTAGAACACCTTGCGGCTGTCGATCTTCGCGTGCGAGTTCGACACGAAGATGTAGACGTCCTCGACCTTCTCGTCGTCGTTGGCCGCGCCCGACAGCTTGTAGGTGTCCGACGTGGTCTCGAGACCCTTGAGGCTGAGCGAGATGATCGGCGGGGTCGAGTTCCACGACTGCTGGAACGTGCCGTTGCCCGCGCCGCCCGCGGCGACCGACGACGACGGGACGAAGCCGAGCTTCTTGCCATCCCTGTCGAGCTTCACCTTCGTGTACGGGCCGAACGTGCCGAGCGCTTGGTAGCTCGCGCCGCGCTGGGCGGTGCCGACGACGCTGCTGTCGTCCGCTGCACCCGCGCGGATGATCACGGGCTGCCTGACGCTGACGATCATCTCGCCCATCGCCTTCGCACCCTGGACGGGCGGCCGGAGCTTGAAGCGCAGCTTCTCGTTCGACTGGACGTCGAGCGCGGCGTCGTACGCCACGAGCTCGACCGACAGCTCGTCGCCCTTCATCGCCATGTCGGTGGTGATCGGGAACTCGAGCTCGCGGACCTGACCCGGAGCGATCGGCGTGTCCTTGAGCTCCTGGCGCGACTTGCCGAGCACCACACCGTCACCGGTCGAGTTGCGCAGCACGACGGTGGCTTCCTGTGTGGGGCCGACACCGGTGTTCTTGAGCTGGACCGCGAGGCGGAACTTCTCGCCCTTCTGGACCAGACCGTCGCCGTTGCCATCGTCGAGCAGCTGATACGAGTACGCGAACGTGGGGCGGGGCGCGGCTTCGACGGTGAGCAGGGCAGGGGTGATCCGCGCCGGCGCGTTGCGCGCTTCCTTGATCTCGAGACCGAGGTGGTTGATCCGGTCGAGCGCGTCCTTCGGGACCTTGATCTTGGTCGTGAAGGTCTTGGTCTCGCCGGGCGCGATCTTGCCGATCGGCATCTCGGTGTCGTCGAACGTCGAGTCATCCGTGTGGAGCCGCGACAGCACGCGGTACGCCGCGCCGGTGCCGGTGTTCTTCACGGTGGTCGTCACGCTGACGACATCGCCCGCCTTGACCTTGCCAACCGGGGACGTGGTGACGGCGACGTCGAGGTTCGCAGCCTCGCCGGCCGTAGCTGCCGTCCAATCGATCGCGATGCCCTGGAGCGCCGCGGTCAGCTTCTGCTCTTCGCTCGCGCGGACGCGGGCGACGATCCTGTTCGCGGCCGCCACCAGCTTCGGGCGGCTCGGCTGGGTCGCCGTCGCAGCGACCTCCTTCGCGAACTTGATCTCGAAGTCCTCGACGATCTCGTCGGCATCCGGCTCGTCGTCGTCATCCGGCTTCGGCGGGGTGATCGGCTGGGCACCGGCCACGGGCTTCTTGCGCTCGACCAGGAACGGGATCTCGAACGCGGGCTTGTCGGTGTCCTTCGCGTACGACGACACCAGCGTCGCGTCGAGGTCCTTCTCGCCGTACGTGCGCGTCGGCGGGAGCAGCCGCACGAAGTCATTCTCCGAGTCGTTCTTCTCGGGGACGTACATGCGCTGGAGCGCGATGTCGGGGACGATGCCGAGGTTCTGGATCGAGCGGTCGCCCGGGGTCAGGTACTGCGCGATCGTCAGCTTGAGCTTGCTCTTGTCGTCGTTGTCGTAGAGCTCCTGGACGGTGCCCTTGCCGAACGTGCGCGTTCCGATGATCACGGCGCGGTCGAGGTTCTTGAGTGCGCCCGCGACGATCTCCGACGCCGACGCCGAGCCGCCGTTGACCAGGACGACGAGCGACGAGGTGGTGTCGCCGAAGCCGGCCTCGGCACGGCGCGCTTCGCGATCGCGGCCGGACACGGTGGTGACCACGGTGCCGCTGTCGACGAACAGATCCGAGAGCTGCACGGCTTCCTCGAGCAGACCACCCGGGTTGCCACGGAGGTCGAGGATCCACGACGTCGCGCCCTTGCCCGACATCTCCTTCATCGCATCCGCGACGTCGCGCGAGATGCCCTTGCTGAACTCCTTGACCTTGACGTAACCGACCTTGCTCTGGCCCTGATCGAGCACCTTCGACTCGACGGCGGAGACGCGGATGATGTCGCGCACCAGGTCGAACCGCATCAGCTGCGTCTCCCCCTTGCGCTCGATCCACAGCGTGAGGCCGGTGCGGGGGTCACCGCGCATGCGATCGACGGCCTCGTTCGACGTCAGGTTCTCGGTGGGCTCGCTGTTGATGCGGACGATGTGGTCGCCGGCCTTGATGCCCTTGCGCGATGCCGGCGTGTCCTTCATCGGCTTCACGACCATCAGCTTGCGGTCGATCATCCGGATCACGATGCCGAGGCCACCGAACTTGCCGCTCGTGCGGACGTCCATGTCGCGCGCCGACTCGGGATCCATCAGCACCGAGTGCGGGTCGAGTGTGCCGAGCATGCCGTTGACCGCCGCGTACTCGACCTTCGCGAGATCGCTGCCGCCGTTCATGTTCGACTCGATGAAGCGAAACACCTTCTTGAGCTTCGCGGCGAGGCGCCACGGCGAGTCGACATCGTCGACGTCGAACGTCTCGGGCTTATCGTTGACGGTGACCTTCACCTTGTTGCGTGCGACGTCCGGCTCGACGAGCACCTCGGGGATGTTGAGCTGCACGCTGTCGAGCGCGGCGTAGAGCATCTTCTTCGGATCGACGCGCGACGGATCGACATAGCGATCCTTGATCCGCACCAGCGTCATGTTGAAGATCTTGAGGGCCGCGAGGTCGTAGGTCTTGGGCTGCGCCTTGCCCGGCGCCGCACGCGCGATCGGGATCTCCGGATCGAAGATGACTCCATCTGGCGACTGCCTCACCACCGTGAGAACCAGTGCGAGCAGACCTGCGGCCACCACCATGGTCAGGTTCAACCGACTTCGCATGTCTGACGATTATAGGGTCAACCCCGCGAGGCGCCACGAAGAGTTGTCGAGTGATCGAGAGGCCGTGCTCGGCTTCTCTCCGTGGTGGCATGTAGTATGTTCGGACCTCGATGGCCGACGGTAAGCGAAAGAGCAGCGGCCCGAAGAAGCGACCCAGCGGCGTGATCGACGTCGGCGACAAGCCGACCGACGAGGACGACGAGGAGAAGCAGGAGGCAGCGGCCGAGGAAGAGGGCGTCGATGTCGATCTCGCGAAGGCTGCGGCACCGATCGATGTCGCAGGTGAGGTCGACGAAGATGGTTCGGTCTCCGAGGAAGATCTGCCGCCTGCGAAGGGTACCCGGGCGCTGTCGCGGCGCGATCCGATGGCCGCGTACATGGCCGATGTTCGGCGCTATCCGCTGCTCACTCCGGAAGAAGAGAAGAGCCTCGCGATCCGGCTCGTCGAGCACGGCGACACCACCGCCGCGCGCAAGATGATCGAGGCGAACCTCCGGCTCGTCGTCAAGATCGCCTACGAGTATCGCCGTGCGCACAAGAACCTCCTGGACCTCGTGCAAGAGGGCAACATCGGGCTGATCCAGGCAGTCGGAAAGTTCGACCCGTATCGCGGCGTCAAGCTGTCGAGCTACGCGGCGTTCTGGATCCGCGCCTACATCCTCAAGTTCATCCTCAACAACTGGCGG
>JBBQJJ010000268.1:0-12009 GCA_038325805.1 Haliangiales bacterium | reverse complement strand
GCCGTGGAACCAAGCGCCTAAAAAGGCCGAGCCCGGCACCGCCGGCGAATCGCGCGTGATCCGGCTCGAGCTCAAGCTGCTCGCCGACGTCGGGTTGCTCGGGTTCCCGAACGTCGGCAAGTCGACGTTCATCTCGCACGTGTCTCGCGCGCGTCCGAAGATCGCCGACTACCCGTTCACCACGCTGTCCCCGAACCTCGGGGTCGTGAAGCTGTCCGACGAGCGCATCTTCGTGATCGCGGACATCCCCGGCCTGATCGAGGGTGCCGCCGAGGGCGCCGGGCTCGGCCACCAGTTTCTCCGCCACGTCGAGCGCTGCCGCGTGTTGCTGCACATCGTCGAAGCCACGTTCACCGTCGGTCCGGAGCGGACCCCGATCCGCGACTTCGAGATCATCAACGGCGAGCTGGGGCGATACGCCCCCGGCCTAGCAAAAACGCCACAGGTGGTCGTCCTCAACAAGGTCGACGCGACCGACGAGGACCTCATCGCCGAGCAGAAAAAGGCGTTTGCCGACGTCGGCGTGGAGTTGCTCACGATGTCGGCCGCGACCGGTGAGGGGATCAGCGCCGTGCTCGAGGCCCTGTGGGCCCACGTGCGACCACCCGTGAGAAGCTAAAACCACTCTGCCGGTTGCTTGAGACCGAGTGGCCTCGGTGTTACAACCGAGCCATTCCAAACGGAAAAAGGGCTGACCTGTGCGTCAGCGCCTGAGTTGAAACAGGGGTCCGATCGGCTGCCCGCTGATCGGCATTGAGCTGGAGATTCCGCATGCGTGCTTCGACTGTTGTGGTCCTGTCGTCGCTGTTTTCTTCGACCGTTGCCCTCGCGCAACCGAAGCCGGCGCCCACGCCCGCACCCGCCCCGGCCGCTGATCCAGCGCCGCCACCTGCGCAGTCGCAGCCCGGCGACGTTCCACCGGAGAGCATGCCGACGGCCGTGCGGATGCGGCGCCTCGAGCAACGTACACAGGCGCTCAAAGAACGCGCCTGGCAGCTCAAGGCTCGCGTGCAAATGCTCAAGGAGCAAGTGCTCGGTGGTGGTGTCGGTGCACAGGCGGTGATCGCGCACGCGAACGAGATGGGTAGCTCGTTCCGGCTGACCAAGCTCATTTACACGCTCGACGGCACGCAGGTGTTTGTCCGTACCGACGAGACCGCCGAGAGCCTGTACAAGACGAAGTCGTTCGACATCTTCGCGGGACCGATCTCGCCGGGAAATCACAACGTCTCGATCGCGGCGACCTACCGCGGCCACGGCTACGGCGTCTTCGAGTACCTGACGAAGTACACGTTCAACGCCAAGGGCGGCCAGTCGTTCGCCGCCGGCGAGGGCAAGATCGCGAAGCTCGACTGCAAGGGCTTCGAGAAGGGTGGCCCGACGACGCCGCTCGAGAAGCGCGCCTCCGTCGAGTGCAAGGTCGCGCAGGTGACCCCGGAGAAGTCGTCCGACAAGCCGGCGGAGACCACGCCAGCGCCCGCGCCCGCCACGACTCCTGCTCCAGCCCCGGGGAAGTAAGTCATGCGATCTCCGAAGCTAGCCAGATGGCTCTTCGCAGCTCTCGTCGGGATCAGCGCGCCCGCCGGCGCTGACACCGAGAGTCGCGTCGCGGCCTACGAGCGAGAAGCACTCGCGATCGGTGCGGACCTCCCGCAACCGAACACGGTCACCAACGCGCAGGGCTCGCGTCGCCTCGTCGACGCCGAGGTCGCGTACTCGCTCGGCGACTACGAGAAGGCCGCGCTGATGCTGTTCGACCTGGCGCAGAAGCCAGGAGCCGAGCAGGAGACCGCGACGTTCTATCTCGCCGAGTCGCTGTATCAAAAGGGCGATCGCGGTGCGGCGCGGGGCTACTACGAGCAGATCTCGTCGTCGAACAACACGGCGAGCCGGTACTACCAGCCGTCGCTGTTGCGGCAGGTCGAGATCGCGATCGCGCAGCGCGATACCAGCAACGTCGCCAACGCACTCGGCGCGCTCGATCGGCTGTCGCCAGGTCTGCGCAAGCCCGAGGTGCCGTACGTCCGTGGCAAGTACGCCTTCTTCGAGGGTAAGTACGACGAAGCGCTCGCCTACTTCACCGACGTGGCGAAGGGCTCCGAGCGCGAGATGCAGGCCGTTTACTACTCGGCCACCGTGTACGTCGCGAAGAAGGATCTCGCGCGCGCCACCGAGATGTTCAACGACATCATCGCGCGCAAGCCGCGCTCGCCGAACGATCGCCGCGTCCAAGAGCTCTCGCACATGGCGCTCGGCCGGCTGCACTACGAGCGGGATCAGGGCAGCAAGTCGATCGATTCCTACCTCGAGATCGATCGCCGCAGCGATCTGTTCCCCGACGCGCTCTACGAAGTCGCGTGGGTCTACGTCAAGGGCAAGCAGTACGACAAGGCGCTGCGCGCACTCGAGTTGCTGTCGCTCTCCGAGCCCACGTCGTCGAAGACGCCGACGGTCCGCATCCTCGAGGGCAACCTGCGCATCCGCAAGGCGCAGATGATCCGCAACGCGATCGTCACCAACACGATCGACGCGACGACCAAAGATATCGAGCCGAC
Organism: Haliangiales bacterium; assembly: GCA_038325805.1. GTDB lineage: Bacteria > Myxococcota_A > Polyangia > Haliangiales > Haliangiaceae > JABFXX01. The sequence goes on along the minus strand of JBBQJJ010000268.1, from coordinate 9,454 downwards.
GGTCGAGTACGACAAGGCCGAGAAGGTCTTCACCGAGACCCACGACATGTACTTGCCGTCCTACCTCGCGCTGACCGACATGGTCGACTCGAAGGATCCCGGTCAGTATCTCGCGCAGCTCGCGGGCCGGTCGTCCCGCGCGTTCCAGACCACCGCACCGGTGCCCGACGCTGCCGCGCAGTACTTGCGCGAGGAGCCCGAGGTCCAGCGGATCGTCAACGTCGAGCTCGATCTCCTGGAGATCGAGACCAACATCGTCCAGGCCGAGGCGGTGTTGTCGCGGCTCGACGGTGTGGTCGCCGCCGGCGATCGAACCACGGTGTACCCGGCGCTGCAGAATCGCCGTGCGCGGATCGGTGCGATCCAGGACGACCTGATGAAGATCCGTGCAGAGCTGTCGGGTGACCCGGGGCTCAAGCAGCGGGTCCAGGCGTACATCGCGGCGGGCGGTGTCGAACAGCTCGCCAATGATCGACTGAGCGCCGTGCGCGGCGAGTACGAGAAGCTCGACGCGTCGGCCTCCGAGGTCAGCGGGATCGTCGACGGAGCGCAGGCCGCCGCGGTCGCGCTCCGCAAGTTCGCGAACGATCCCAAGGCCACGGGCACCGAGCCGCTGCCGCAGGATCAGCGCACCTCGATCATGACGTCGCTCGACGACACCGCGCGCGAATCGGCGGCGATCGAGCAAGAGCTCGACGAGATTCAGCGCGAGCTCCAGCTCGGTCGCGATCTCGCGGCCGTCGGTGACGAGCAGGTGATCAACGCACGAGCGACCCGCAAGGCGTTGCTCGCCGAGCTCGACGGGAAGTCCGGGCCAGGCGTGTACGCGCGGGCCACGGCGGTGTCGAGGAACCTGACGCAGATCGAAGATCGGATCGATCAAACGATCGGTCGCGGCCTCGACGAGGTGAAGGCGCAGATCGTGACCGAGCGGCAGAACATCGCCGCGATGCGCACCGAGCTCGTCGAGCACGAAGGCGAAGCGCGCACGATCGGTGGCACCGTCCTCGGCGCGAGCTTCAAGGACGTCAAGGCGAAGTTCTACGACATCGTGATCCGCACCGACGTCGGAAACGTCGACGTCGCGTGGTCGCGCAAGGAAGACAACGACGACGATCTCAAGCGGCTGAACCTGTCGCGGCAGCGCGATCTCAAGCAGCTGCGTGACGAGTTCCGCGGGATCATCGAGGACAACACCAGGTCTCCTGCGGCCCCGGCGCCGTCGACCAAGCCGGCCGAGGCGAAGCAGCCGTCCACCAGCCCCGACAAGGGCGGCCCGGATACGCGCGTCAACCCGGGGAGCGGCGATCCGAAACAGCCGACCGCACCGACGGTGCGCCCGGATAACGACCAGGGCAAACCAGCGCCGAAACCGGCCACGCCCAACGCAGGAGGTGCGAAGTGAAAACCCTTCGTATCGCAGTCGCGATCGCGCTCGCCGGCATGGTCGGTGGACTCGCTGGCGGGAGGGTCGCCGCGCAGCCAGGTGGCACGCCGCCCGCGGGTACCGGTTCCGCATCCGATCCGGCCGTCCCGGTGCAGAATCCGCCGAACGGGCCGGGGCTCGGTAATCAAGGGCCGGGTCCGGTGCAGACGCGCCCGGTCGTCGCCATCAAGCCGCCGCTCGTGCTCAACGAGAAAGAGCTCGCCGAGCTCAAGGAGACCGAGGGCGAGTACGACCGCTTCGTCAAGTCGGCGACCGAGCACGACGCGCGGATGCGCCAGATCGCGAAGCGCGAGTTCGATACGCGCACCGCCGAGCTGACCAAGCGCTACGCCGACAACATCGCGAAGGCGGAGTCGTCGAAGGGCAAGCTTCACAACGACACGATCGTCAAGCTCGAGAAGTTCATCGCCGATCACCCTGCGCACGAGCAGTTCACGCCGGACGCACGGTTCCGCCTCGCGGATCTCTATCTCGACCGCGCCGATGACGAGGTCGAGCTCAAGCTCGCGGCGCTCGAGAAGCTGCCGCCGCCGGATCCGAACGCGCCGCCGGCACCCTCGGTGATCGCCGACTACGGTCCCGCGCTCGAGCAGTGGGAAAAGATCCTGACGGAGTTCCCGTCCTACCGGCAGACACCGTCGACGCTCTATCTGCTCGCCTACTACGGCAAGACGAAGGACGAGCGACGCAGTCTCCAGGTGTTCCTCGCGCTGTCGTGCGCGAACAAGTTCAAGTGGAGTGACAAGCCCTTCGCTCCGCCGACGCGCGCCGAAGCACTCAAGCGCGTCGAAGCGAAGACGCTGCGCGATCCGTACAGCGACTGCCAGCCCTATCCGAACGCCGAGGCCGAGCTGGTTCGCCACGCCTGGGTGCGTGGTGTCGCCGACTATCACTTCACCATTCCTGGCGAGATCGACGACGGCATCGCCGCCTACCTCAAGGTTGCCGAGGGCGGCAAAGACTCGAGGCTCTACGCCGAGGCGCTCTACAAGCTCGCGTGGTCCTACTACAAGCGCGACCGGATGCCCGAGTCGATCAAGCGGTTCGACGAGAGCGTTCGGCTCTACGACTCGCTGGTTGCTTCCGGCGGCACGCCGGCACTCGAGCTGCGCGACGAATCGATCCAGTACATCTCGGTCGCGTTCACCGATCCGTGGGAAGGCGAGACGGATACCAATCCGGTGCGCGCGATGGAGCGCGCGAAGAACTTCTACAAGGGTCGCGAGAACGAGCCGCACGTCCGCGACGTCTGGGTCGCGATGGGCAAGGCGTTCGCCGATCTACAGGCCTACGACCAATCCGTCGACGCGTACCGCATCGCCCTCGGCCCACCGTGGGAGCTGCATCCGAAGAACCCGCTGGTTCACCAGGAGATCGTCAACGTCTTCGAGCTCAAGGGTGACAAGTTCGCCGCCGACAACGCTGCGGCCGAGCTCGCGATTCGCTACCAGTGCCCCGGCGCGTGGTGCTCCGCGAACGAAAAAGATCGCGAAGCGATGGAGACGCAGCGCCGGATCGCCGAGCGCGCGCTGTACGCCGCCGCGCGCAACACGCACTCCGCCGCGACGACCATGCGCAAGGACTTCGAGCTCGCGAAGTCGAAAGATCCGCAGGCGAAGAATGACTACCTCGCGATGTACAACAAGGCGGTCGAGCTCTACCGCACGTTCATCGCGACGTATCCCGAGTCCGATTACGTCTACGAGTTCACGTACAACTCCGCCGAGGCGCTGTACTGGAGCGAGCGGTATCCCGAGGCGATCGTCTCGTACACCTGGATCCGCGATCACCGCGATATCGGCACCACGTTCTACATCGACGCTGCTCGCAGCATCGTGCAGTCGTACGAAGCCGAAGCCGCGAAGCTTGTCACGGAAGGCAAGCTCGCCGCCCTCAAGGTCCCGACGAGCGCCGAGCTCCGCGCGACGGCTCAGCCATGGACGCCGCAGCCGATCCCCGAGGTCTATCGCAAGCTGCAGGCGGAGTACGACAACTTCCAGAACATCGTCAATGACCCGGCCGCGGCACCGCAGCAGGGCACCAACGCTGCGTTGATCTCGCTCGCGTACTTCCACATCGACGATGCGATCGCGCGCTTCACCAAGGTGATGGACAAGTTCTGCAACCTGCCGCAAGCGGCGAAGGCCAAGGACGGCATCCTCGCGATCTACGAGGCGCAGAACAACTTCGACGCGATCCAGCGGACCAACGACAAGTTCATCGCCGCGAAGTGCGGTGACAAGGGAACGATCGACGCCGCGATCGCGCAGAACCGCTCGCTCAACTTCTCGCGCGCGAACGCCCTGTTCGCCGAGAAGAAGTTCGCCGCCGCCGCCGAGGCGTTCTATCGGTTCTACAAGACCGCACCGCCGACGGACACCGATCTGCCGGTCGCGCTCTACAACGCGGCGGTCAGCTACCGCCTCGCCGACAAGCCGAAGACGGCGATCGCGCTGTTCAAGGAGTTCGCCGAGAACAAGCAGAAGAACTTCCGCGACAGCCCGTTCTACCTCGACGCGATCCGCCTGCAGGCGGCGAGCTACCAGGCCGCGCTCGACTACGACAACGCGGTCCGCACGTACCTCGAGCTCTACGCGGTCGCGAAGAAGGCAAAGGCCGCGGGCATCAAGCCGCCGGCGCCGATCGGTAACGAACCGCCTCGCACGCTCGATCAGATCTCGCTCGACGCGCTGTACAACGCCGCGCTCGCGAGCGAGCTCAACCGCGACTTCAAGAAGGCGATCGAGCTGTACACGCAGTACGGTGGCATCGAGAAGGATCGCCGCAAGCTCGACCGCTCGTTGTGGTCGATCGGCAACATCTACCGCCAGTCGGGCGACGTCAACGGCATGGAGGAGACCCACGACAAGTGGCGTCGTCGCTACGGTCGCGATACCGGTCCCGACTACAACAACGCCGACGACTACGTCTCGACGTACTACGAAGCGTCGCAGCTGCGGAAGCGGAAGAACCAGCTCGGCCTGGCGCGCACCGCGGGCCAGGAGACGATGAAGGCGTGGCTCACCGCCGGTTCGCCGAAGTCCGGCAAGGCCGCGAAGATGGCCGCCGAATGGGAGCTGCTGTTCGCGGAAGAGCAGTACGCGAACAAGTGGGAGCCCTACGCGATCAAGACCGCGGCACGCACGCTCGCCGACCAGGATGCGATCGGCAAGCGCCTCGAGGCCGAGAAGGACAAGGTCTACAACATGTACGTCGCGCTGCTGAAGTACGAGGTTGCCGAGTACACGATGGCAGCCTACGTCCGCGGCGGAAACATCCAGTACGAGTACGGCCAGAAGCTCGCGGACGCGCCGCTGCCGATCCCGCTGCAGAACCCCAAGAACGAGGCGGCTGCTGCGACCTACCAGACCAAGCTCGATGCGAGCGTCCAGAAGTACCGTGACGTCGCGAAGGCGGAGTGGCTGAAGGTCGTCGACTCGGCCAAGAAGGGCGGCATCTCGAACAAGTGGAGCCGCGCCGCGATGGAGAGCCTGGGTCGGGAATTCCCGGCTGAATTCCAGGCACTACGCCAGGAGCTGATCCAGGGAACGGAGGCGCCGTGAGGTCGTTTTTAGCCCGAAGTTTTTTAGATCCGAACGGGATCGAGCGCGTCTCATCTCTATTGCCCAGAGTTCGGTCTCATAGGCTGCGAGTTGTTCTGCTCGCCGTGGCGCTTGCTGCCTGCGGTGGCAAAGGCAAGAACGACAAGACCACGCCCGGTTCGGGGTCTGGCAGCGATAGCCAGTCCATGAAGGATGGCACCGATCCGACCAACGGTGGTGTCGCCACCAACGGTGGAGGCTCGGGTGATCCCACGCTGCCGAACGGTGGGCCAGGTCCCACAGGTCCGACGGCACCTACGGGTCCGGGCGAACTGCCGTTCACGCCACCGAACTTCGATCCCGATCCGGCCACCGTGAAGACGCAGGTCGATCAGCAGATCGCCGCTGCGAAGGCCGCGCTCGCGCAGCCCACGCCGGATGCCGATGGTGCGCTGCGCTCCGCAAAGGCCGCGCTCGCGCTCGATGCATCGAGCGTCGAGGCCGCGTCGTACGTCGCGTTCGCCTACTACCACAAGAAGTTGTTCGACACCGCCGAGCTCGTGCTCGACGACATGATGAACGACAAGGGCGATCGCGGGACCAAGGCGAAGAAGTCCGCGAACGTGTCGTATGTCTACGGGTTGATCTACGACAAGACCAACCGCCCCGAGCGCGCCGAGTTCGCGTTCGCGACGGCCGTGCAGCTCGATCCGAACCACGTCAGCGCGCTCGTCAATCACGGCGTCTACCAGCTCAAGAACAGCAAGTACGCCGAGGCGCAGCAGACGTTCGAGAAGCTGACGAAGCAGTTCAACCGCACCGATGCGGTGACGCTGACGTCGCTCGGCTCGGCGTATCGCGGTCGCTCGGCAGACTTCCCGAAGGGCGCACCGGATCGCGATGGGTTCGTGCGCAACGCCGAGGCCGCGTACAAGCGTGCGCTGCAGGCGAGCTCGAACTACGGGCCGGCCTACTACAACCTCGGGCTGCTCTACCTCGATACGGATCCGTTCCCGGGCGTCGCCGATCCACTGACGCGGCTCAACACGGCGAAGGGCTACTTCGATCAGTACAAGAACATGCCGGGCTTCGACTTGAAGCTGTGGGAGACGCGCAACAAGGACGTCGAGAAGGCGATCAAGCGCGCACAGAAAGCTCAGAAGAAGCCGAAGCCGAGCTGATCGGTCACACCTAAGGAACCCCATGCGCATTCTCCTCCTCGCTGTCGTCGCCACCTTCGGTCTCGTCGGTTCCGCGCGTGCCGAACACCCCGAGGGGACTGGCTCGCCTGCGTGCCATCAGGAAGACGAGACGCAGCCGGTGACCACGCGGGTCGAGATGATCAACGGCAAGGCCACGCTGGTGATCGAGAAGGAGATCGTGATCTGCGGTCGTCCGGCGCGACCCGCGGTGGCGTACGTGACGAATCCGAAGGACGTCGATTACACGTGGACACAGCTGGAAGCTGTCATCGGGGCTCTGGCCCCGAACCCCGCGTCGAAGATCGTCCAATCGGTCAGCAAGCTCGGAGGTCGCAAATGAAGTCGCTCATCGCACTGACTGCTGTCGCACTGGTGGGCTTCACCGCTCACGCTCGCGCCGAGGGTTGCCAGGAAGAGGGCGACGGCGGCGAGAAGAAGCAGGGCAAGTTCCACATCGAGTACATCAACGGCAAGCCGGTCACCGTGATCGATACGGTCGTCGCGGTGTGCGGCAAGGTCCCTCGGCCGAGCGTGGTCTACGTCCTCACGGCGAAGAACATCGATTACGAGTGGGAGAACCTCAAGCAGGACTTCATGCCGCTCATCCTCCAGACCGTGAAGAAGGCACCGTTCTGATATGGCGGCGAATCGTTCTCCAGCGCAGCGCAACGGCGGCGGTACGTCTGCCGCCGCTCCCCCCCGCCAACGCATCCTGCGCGTCGGTGTGCTGCTCGGCGGCAAGATCGTCGAAGAGCGGCTGATCCGCGAGCGCGTGCCGGTCTCGATCGGCCAGTCGATGAAGAACACCTTCTCGATCCCGATCGAGGGGCTGCCGCTCGAGTTCACGCTGTTCGCGCTCGACGAGGGCCGCTACTCGCTGCGGTTCCTCAGCAAGATGGATGGCCGGCTCTCCGATGCGGGTGGTCAGGTCAACACGCTCGAGGCGCTCAAGAGCAAGGGCTCGCAGCAGCACGGCGACTATTACCAGGTCGGCTTGACGGACTCGGCGCGCGGCAAGCTGTCGCTCGGCGATCTCACGATCCTGTTCCAGTTCGTCACCGAACCGCCGCGGCAGCCGAAGCCGATGCTGCCTGCATCGGTGCGCGGCACGTTCGCGGATCGCTTCGATCCTCGGCTGCTCGTGATCGTCGGCACCTCGATCATCCTTCACTTCATGGTCGTGATCATCGCGTGGATGGGCGACATCGAGAAGGACGGCATCGCCGAGAGGGCGTACGACCTGACGTTCGAGCCCGAGAAATATCAGATCGAGCTCAAGCCCGAGCCCGAGCCAATCACCGAAGCGGGATCTGCGGCGGGGAGCGCGGGCGAGAAGAAGCCCGACAAGCCGACCACCCAGCCAAAGCCGAACAACACGGGCGGCACGCCGGGTCGCAACGACAAGAACGACGTCGCGATGAGCGAAGACGACGCCGCCGCGTTCGCCGACAAGCTCACTGTCGCGAGCAAGGACGGCAAGGATCCGGGCGACATGTCGTCGCGCAACCCGAACAACGATCTCGGCAAGCAGATCGACAACGTTCGTGAAGGCAACAAGAACGTCTCCAACGGTGGTGGCACCGGTCGCGGGACGCGCGGCGATGGCGATCCGAAGACCGGTACCGGCACGGGGCCGAAGATCGACGGTCCCGGTGGTCTCGACAGCGCCGGTGGTGGCAAGGTCGCCGAGAAGGGCCCGGCGGGTCGCATCTCGGTGTCGACCAAGACCGCGCTCGACGAATCGTCGCTGACCGCGGATCTCGTGCTCGCGAAGATCCAGTCGGTCTACATGGCCGGCCTCAAGCGCTGCTACAAGAACTACCTGAACAAGGACGCCTCGGCGCGCGGCAAGGTGGTCCTCAGCCTGACCGTCAACGAGTCGGGCTCGACGGTGAACGGCAGGGCCAATGGCTTCGCTGGCGAAGTCGATGACTGCATCACCGGTCAGATGGGCGGCTGGCGCTTCCCGGTGCCGAAGGACTCGGACGGCGAGAAGACGCAGGCGAGCTTCCAGATCGCACTGCAGCTCGTTCCGGACTGAGCTCGTCGTCGTCCAGCCGCGCGAGCCCTGTCCCCTGTAATCCCGAGCGGCACGCGCGGCTGCCTCCCGAGCCCCGCCGCGGCTCGCACGAGGACGACCGGCAGTAGAGATCTAGCCACGGCGGTGGAATCTGAGTTTGTGCTTTTATGCTCGCGCGGAGGGGCTCCCATGCGGGGGCGCGCCGCACGTCCCGCTCGGGATTACGCTCGAGCGCTCGCGCGCTTGCACGCTCGCACGCTCGTCCACATTCGCCCTCACGCTCTCTGGTACCGCGGCTGCCGCCCGCATGATAGCGGTGCAAATGCATCGCCTGCGGTCAACGCTGCGTGTACAGGCATGAACGCGTCGTCGAGGTCACGACGAAACTGGTTTGCGCGCATCCCGTGAGCGGTAGATCGAAGTTGCGAGGACGGCGTTGGTATCTTATGAGCCCAACGTCGCGCGCCCTGCGGATCGGAGTCCTTCTCGGCGGCAACCTCGTCGAGGAACGCGTGTTTCGAGCGGGTACGCCGGTCACGTTCGGTTACTCGCTGCGCTGCTCGCTGAGCGTGCCGGTGGATGGCGTGCCAGCGGAGCACGTGCTGTTCGATGCGGCGCACGTGCTGCGCGTGCCCGCGGGTACGACGGGTCGGGTGATGCAAGCCGGCAAGGAGCTGACGCCCGGCGAGCTCGCGATCCAGCGCGGCGCGCGCGGCAAGCTGACGATCGGCGAGGCGACGATCCTGTTTCAGGAGATCGCGGCGCCTGCGATCGTGCCACGTCCGCAGTTGCCGGCATCGGTGCGTGGCTCGCTGCTCGGACGGATCGACAAGCGGCTGGGCGCGATCGTCGCCGCGTCGTTGCTCGTCCACCTCGGCATCGCAGGGTGGGCATGGATCAACGAGCTCGAGGCTGACTCGCTCGTCGAGGAGGTCGCCGCTCGCTACCAAGCGCCGACGTACGAGGTGATCGACGTCCCCGACTTCGCGTTGCCGCTCGAACCGAGCGAACCGGGTCCAGGTACGGCGAAGCCCGCGAACCCCGCGGTGCAGACGCCGAAGACCGCTCCACGACCGAACGTCGATCGGATGCCCGAGCCCACGGATCCGAACGCGTGGGCGCAGCTCCTCACCGGCAACACGCCCGGCGTCAATGGCCAGAACGAGCTGCCGAATCGCGTGCCGAACACGGATCTCGACAAGCAGATCAAGAACGTCACCGACGCCGGTCGCACCCCCGCGGA
>JBBQJJ010000267.1:0-12161 GCA_038325805.1 Haliangiales bacterium | reverse complement strand
CGTCGTGCAGCGCGCCTCGCTCCACAACGCGGGCAACGTCGCCGAGCTCGGCATCGGCATCGGCGACGAGGTGTTGATCTCGCGCCGCAACGACGTCATCCCGTACGTCGAGGAGGTCGTCAAATCGGCGGGCAAGCCGGCGAAGACCCCGACGACGTGTGGGATCTGCAAGTCCAAGCTCGAGAAATCCGGCGAGTACATCTCGTGCCGCAACTACACCGGGTGTCGGGCGCTGATCGAGGGCCGGATCGAGAACTGGATCGAGGCGCTCGGCGTGCTCGAGTGGGGCGACAAGCTGATCAACCAGCTGGTCGACGCCGAGCTGGTGCGCGAGCCCGCGGATCTCTACAAGCTCAAGCCGGCGCAGATCGCCGGGCTCGAGCGCCGCGGCATGATCATCGCGACCAAGGTGCTCGACAACCTCAAGGCGCAACTCCCCCTCTCGCTCCCCAAGTTCCTCGCCGCGCTCGGCATCGAGAACTTCGGGCTCCAGACGGCGAAGGCGGTCGCCGGCAAGCTCGACACGCTCGACAAGATCCAGGCTGCAAAGGAAGCCGAGCTCGCCGCGATCCCCGGCGTCGGACCCGCGAAGGGCAAGGCGGTGTTCGAGGGGCTCGCCTCGCGCAAGGCCGAGATCAAGCGGCTGCTCGCCGTCGGTGTGGTGCCGGTGACGAAGGCCGCCGGAGGTCCGCTCGCCGGCAAGACGTTCTGCTTCACCGGTGCGCTCGGCCGGCCGCGCAAGGAGCTCGAGCAGCTCGTCGAGAAGTTCGGCGGCACGCTGCTGTCGGGCGTGACGAAGGATCTGAACTTTCTCGTGATGGCCGATCCGGGGTCCGGATCGTCGAAGGCGGAGAAGGCGAAAAAGTACGGCACCGAGTGTCTCGACGAGGATCAGTTCATGGCGATGGTGAGCTAGCCGCCATCGCCGCCAGCGCTCGTCGGCCTCACCGCCAACCGCTGTCTGGCTCGGCGCCGGCCGTGCGGTCGCGTGTACGCATACGTCTGCGGTTTCGTGCGCTAGAGTGCCGCCGTGCTGCTCAGCCGTATGGCCGCGGGAGAACCCGAGCTATTCGCCTCGATCCAAGGTGAAGGCTTCTCCGTCGGCGTGCCGAGCGTGTTCGTCCGCGTCGCCGAGTGCAATCTTCAATGCACCTGGTGCGATACCCGCTACACGTGGGACTGGGATCGCTACGATCGCGACAAGGAGACGCTGCAGCTCTCCGTCGAGGATGTCGTCGCGCGCGTGCTCGCCGCAGCGGGTGACTCGATCAAGAACGCGGTGCTGACCGGCGGCGAGCCGTTGCTCCATCAAGAGGATCTCGTCGCCGTCTCGACGCGGCTGCGCGCGCGGAGCTTCCGGATCGAGGTCGAGACCAATGGTGCGATCGAGCCGAGCGACGCCCTGATCGCCGTGGTGGATCAGTTCAACGTGTCGCCGAAGCTCGAGAGCTCGGGCAACAAGAAGACGGCGCGACTGCGCACGGGACCGCTGACTCGCTTCGCGGCGCTGCCCGACGCGTGGTTCAAGTTCGTCGCGTGTGGCGCCGAGGATCTCGACGAGATCGAGAGCATCGCGAAGACCTACTCGCTGCCGCGCGATCGGATCCTCGTGATGCCCGAGGGCACGGAACCCGCGGCGCTGATCGAGCGATCGCGATCCCTCGTTCCCCTCGTCCAGGCGCACGGCTTTCGCTTCGGCACGCGCCTCCACGTGTTGCTGTGGGGCGATGGCCGCGGTCGCTAGGTCTGCTCGCCTGCGCCAACCGCGACGCTACGGCGCCGGCAACGTTCGCGTCAGCTGCCACGTGACACCCCGATCACGCAGCTCCGCCGTGTAGATCGAATCGGGATCGAGCCGCCGCGCGAGCCCCGCGGCGATCGCCGTCGCCAGCACGAGCGGCAACACGACCGCATAGTCACCCGACACCTCGAACGCGAGCACCGCGGCCATCAACGGCGCGTGCGTGGTCGCTGCGACGGCGGCCGCCATCCCGACGAGCACGTAGCCCCCGGCGGGACTGACCGCAAAGCCCATCGCATCGAGACCGACGTTGAACAGATAGCCGGTGCACCCGCCGACCAGCATCGACGGTGTGAACACGCCACCCGGACTGCCCGACGAGACCGACGACGTGGTGGCGACGACCTTCGCGACCAACACCCACGCGACCATGGCGAGCGTGAGCTGGTGATCGAGGAGCGCGCCGAGCGGCTCGTAACCGTTGCCCGCCACGCTCGGCAGCCATGCGATCACGCATCCTGCCCCGAGGCCACCGGCGGCCTGCCGCCACGGCGACGGGATGCGCTTGAACAGCCGTGCCGCGAGCTCGACGAAGCGCGTGAACCCGAAGGCGACGATCGCGCAGACCACACCGAGCACCGCGTAGGCGATCAGCTCTCGCAGATCGGCGAGCACGAACGCGCGTTGCCCGTAGATCGGACCCTCACCGACGAGTGCACGCGACAACGCCGTCGCGATCACCGTCGCCACCAGCGTCGGGACGACGGTCTCCATCACGATCACGCCGGCGACCACCTCGAGCACGAACACCACCGCGGCGAGTGGCGTGTTGTACGCGGCCGCGAACCCCGCAGCCGTGCCCGCGGCGATCAGCACGCGGCGCTCCGCCGTGCCGAGCGTCAGCCACTCGCCGACATCGTCTCCAGCCGTACCGCCGAACTGGATCAACGGTCCCTCGCGTCCGAGCGAACCACCGCTCGCGATCGCGAACCACGACGCCGCCGCGCGCAACAGCGCCGAGGTGAACGACAGATGGATCCGCCCGATCGCGACTGCTTCGATCACGCCACCGACGCCGGTGCCTCCCGTGGTCCGACGCGCCGCGGCCGAGACCAGCAACCCGGCGAGCAAGCCACCGCCCGCAGGCAACACGATCCGCAACCACCACGGCGCCGTCTCCATCGCCGTCACCACGTCGTGTGCACCGGCGACGAAGTCCCACGTCAGGTGTAGCGTCCAGCGAAACGCGATCGCGAACCCCGTCGCGATCAGCGCGACCAGCACGATGCCGAGGACGTACCGGGGCCGGATCACTTGCATCGATGCTTGGTCATCAAGCTCGGGGCACCACCGGTATCGGAGAGCCGGTAGATCATCCCGCCGCGCACGGCGATGGTCTCGGGGAACCCGATGCCGAGCGGACCGACCGTCTCGACGACGGCCTTCGCTGGCTCTTGCCAGTTGCTCACGCGATAGACGTTGGCGGAGTCGAACAGGTTCGAACCGACGAACAACTCACCGCGATCCGAGAACGTGCAGTCCGCGATCGCGCCGCCCTTCGCGATCGGAATGTGAATGTCGCGATCGACCGCGAGCTCGCCGTCCTTGTCGTGCAGGCAGTACAGCCGGCCATCGGTCTTCGACGCGACGAAGCCGACGCAGGGACCACTCGAGACGAGGGGCAGGCAGATCCCTTCGTAGTCGCGACCACAGTTCGTCGTCTTCTCGCTGCACACCATGCCGGGATCGTCGAGCTTCGCGCGCTTCTTGTCGGGCAGGTCGACGCGGCCGAGTGGATACGGACCGTCGACGAGGTCCCATCCCGACGCGCTGCGCTTCCACACGCGGATCCAGCCCGACGACGACACGCCGACCAGTTGATCGCCGCGCATGGCGAGCCCCTCGATGTCGTCCTTGCCATCGCCGATCGGCAATCGACCCGCGCTGAGCTCGTTGCCGGTCTCGGGATCGAGCACGACGTACGCGCCGTCGTTGCCCGAGTCGGAGACCACCAGGAGATTGCCGTCGGACAGCCACGCGGCACCCGATGCCTCGGGGACGGTGCTCGATTCGGCGAACGGCATTTGTTCGCAGGTCGGCAGCGGCGGTGGGCTGAACGGCTTGCTCTGGCTGCCCGGCGATGGCGGCGGGGGGCCGGCCTCCGGTGTGTGTCCACCCCGACAAGCCATCGAGATCGCGAACCCGGCGATCCAGCGCATCCCCGCACTCTGTCACGACTGCGAGCATCTGGTGTGGCGTTCGCTCGGGATAGAAACCTCGTGCTAGTCCTCTTCGGGAAATTCCAGGCCGAGCTGAGGTGTCGGCACCGACGTCGCCTCGCGATCGAACCGCACCGAGCCGCTCTCGTCGGTGTAGTTCGCGGCCAGTCGCTGCGCGGCGACCCCGTCGACGTTGCCGAGTCGATCGAGAGCGAGGCTGACGATGTCGCTCCACCCGATCGACTTGCGACCACCGTCGACGAGTGTCGCTTCGATGTCACGCGCGATCCGGCGCAGATCGTCGTCGCTCACGTTCGTGCGATGCGCGCAGACCCGGCGCAGCGCGACGAGCAGCTTGTCACCGTCGAACGGCTCGCTCGTGCCATCGCGCTTGATCACCTTGAGCCCGGGTGCACCAAGCTTCTCGTAGGTGGTGAACCTGCGCTTGCACGCCGTGCAGACCCGGCGCCGCCGCAGACCGTCGGCGGTGACGCGCGTCTCGGTGACACTCGAGTCACCGCTGCAATACGGGCACTGCACGGTCCGCGATCGTAGCCCGTGGGTTCGAGGTTGGCGACTTTCAGTCAAAACATGGGGTTGACCGACGGACACGCGTTACAATTGGCCCCTTTGTGGGGCGCGACCCGATAACTCCAAACAAGCGCAAGGGCGGCACGCCTGTCGACGGCGCCGACGAGCCGACCAACGCTGTCCGACCTGTGGGCGAGGACACCGGATTCGTTCGCGGCGAGTACGAGCTCGTGCGCGGCACCCGACTCGGCGAGTACGAGATCGAGGAGGTGCTCGGCGGTGGCGGGATGGGTGAGGTGTTCTCGGCCGTCCACCCGAAGATCGGCAAGCGCGCCGCGATCAAGGTGCTCAAGAAGGAGCTGTCGAACGCGTTCAACGTCGAGCGGTTCATCGACGAGGCGAAGGTCGTCAACACGATCGGTCATCCCAACATCGTCGACATCTTCGCGTTCGGGGAGATGCCCGACGGCCGCTGCTACTTCGTGATGGAGCTGCTCGTCGGCGAGACGCTGCGAGAGCGGATTGCCCGTGGGCGGATGGGCGTCGACGAGGTCAGCGCGATCCTGAAGCCACTCCTGCGTGCACTCGAGGCGGCACATAGGAAGGGCGTGATCCACCGAGACCTCAAGCCCGACAACGTGTTCCTCGTCGAGGTTCCCGGTGAGAGACCCACCGTCAAGCTGCTCGACTTCGGCATCGCGAAGCTCGCGAAGGCTGATCACCGGATCGAGCAGACCAAGAGTGGCGTGATGGTGGGGACGCCGCAGTACATCGCACCCGAGCAGGCGAAGGGCCGGGAGATCGATCACCGCGCCGATATCTACTCGCTCGGCGGCATCTTGTTCGAGATGCTCACCGGCCACCCGCCGTTCGAGGCCGACAACGCGATGGAGATGGTGGCGAAGCACCTGATGGAAGCGCCGCCGAAGCCGTCGTCCGTGGTGTCGGGTCTGCCGCCCGAGCTCGATACGCTGGTCGTCGCGATGCTCGCGAAGGAGCCGGCGCAGCGACCCGCGCTCGTCGACATCACCACGATCATCAGTCACCTCAAGGCGGGGATCGAGCTCGAGGATCGCGAGCCCCTCGAGGTGACGCACCGCGAGGCCCCCTCGGTGACCGCATCACCAACGGAGACGTTGTCTGGACTCGCCAGCGAGCCTGTCTCGGGTGCGCATACTGCGGTCGAGGTGGCCGTGGTGCCACTGTCGACGCTGTCCGGACACTCTGGAGAACCCGAGAGCGCGGCGCTCGCGATCGGCAAGGGCCGCGGCGTGTGGATCGCCACGTCGTTGGTCGTGCTCGGCATCGCGATGATCCTGTCGTTCGTACTGATCAAGGTGATGCGCGGCGACGACGCGAAGCCAGATGGTGCGGCTGTCGCGGCGATCGAAGACGCGGCCGCAGCGAGCGAGCTGACGGTGACGGCGATCCTCGACCCCGATGCGGCGCTCCCGAGCGACACCGCGGTGATCGCCGATGCCACCGAACCCACGGTCGCGCCGCAACGCGACGCCGCGGTGATGCGGCCCGATGCAGGTGTCTCGCGACCGCGTCCGCCTCCGCCACTTCGCCCGAGGCTGGTGCTCGATGTCACCAACGCCGGTAAGACCATCGAGGTCGTCGTCGGCACGCAGCGCTTCAACAATCGACGCCACATCGAGCTCGAGCTGCAGATGAACCAGTTCCGGGTGGTCGAGATTCGCTCGGAAGGGCGCTTCACCCAGAGGATCACCGTGCGTGCGACGCCCTCCACTCCCGTGGTCAGACAGATGGTCAAGCTCGTCAACCTCGACACCATGGAACCGGGCAAGTGATCGCGCGCGCGGCCCTCGTGATCCTCGCACTGACGGGCATCGCGTCGGCTGACTCGAGGCAGCAAGCTCGAGCGCTCTACGGGGAAGGTCAGAAGGCGTACGCCGACGGCGACTTTCGGGTCGCGGCGACCAAGTTCCGCGCGGCGTACGACCTCGAGCCCGACCCGGCGTACCTCTACAACATCGCGCAGGCCTACCGGTTCGCGAAGCAGTGCCACCACTCGGTCACCTTCTACAAGCGCTTCCTGGTGGCGATGCCCGACGCACCGAACAAGCAAGAGGTCGGCAAGTTCCTCGTCGAGGTCAGCGCGTGCGCCAAGTCGCAGCCCGAGCCGGTGATGGAGCCGGAACCGCTGCGGACGCCGGACCCACCGCGGGAGCCACAGCCACAGCCACAGCCACAGCCACCGCCACAACCTCCGCCCGCGATCGAACCGCATCCTCCGGGGAGCCTGCGGACGTACCTGGGCCTCGGTGGCATCGCCCTCGGCGCCGTCAGCGTCGGCATCGGCGTCGTGTTCGGGCTCCGCGTCGAGGGTGCCGAGCGCGATCGCAATGCACTGTGCTCGTCGGGCAGCTGCCCGAGCGACGTCAACGTCCAGATCGCGAAGCTCCAGGATCGCGCCGACAGTGCACGCACCGGCATGCTCGTCGGCTTGATCGGCGGTGGTGTGGTCGCCGCTGTCGGGACGTATCTCTACGTCACCGGGCGAGCCCCCAAGCGCACGACGACGGTCAGCGTGGTGCCGGCGGCGGGCGGCGCGTTCGTGACGTTGTCACGGACGCACTGAAAAGGATCAGCGAGGAGGGTGCGGCCCGGGGCCCATTCCGAACCGCACCCACGATCGAGTCACCACGTCTCGATCGTTCTCGCCGAAAACAAGCTGGTCGTGTGGGCTAGAGAAAGCTGGTGATCACGATGGCGACCGCGAACACGCTCGCCAGGATCGCTGCAGAGGTCGTGCTCGTCCCGATTCGGCGCACGCGGATCAACACCGTGTGGTCCGGACCGCGGCCTGGACGCACCGGCCAAGAAGCGCGTGCACGTGCGACGTGGACGTCGTTCGCGAAGGCGAGCTTGTTGTTCGATAGCCGGTAGCGAGCGGCGCGAGCTCGCATCAGCAGCAGATCGGTGCGGGTAGCGATCTGCTCCCCGTTGATCTCCTCGATGGTTGCCGTCGCGCTCATGGAGAACGGTAGTGCACGGGTCATGCCTCGATTCCCGACGAGCGGTTCCGCGATGTTGCTGCATCGTCGACGACGAATGCTGTGGACTCGAGCGATCACCACGTCAACCACGCGTTGCGGCTCCTCGAGCAGCCACCGCCGTAGAACCTGCTCGTATACAGATCGTCGAACGCGGTTTACGCCATCGTGCGGGTAACTCGGCGATCACGCTAGCGCGCGCGCAGGCACACGCTCTGCACTGAACCTGTTCGCTTCCCGAACCTCAACCACACGACAAGGAAACCAGACCATGCAGACCATCACCACGACCCAGCTCGAAGTTGTCTCCGGCGGCGCCTCGAAGAGCACGGAGATCAGCAGCGCCCTCACCGGCGTCAAGGACGCGCTGAATTCCGCGACCACGAACAAGAATTCCTCGTCGGGCGGCCTCGGCGATCCGATGACGATGATGATGATGGGCCTGATGATGAGCCAGAAGAACCAGGGACCGACGGTGGTCTCGGCTGGCGCCCCGGCAGCGGCCGTCGGAGGCCCGGTGATCAACGTCAACACGCGCGTCCGCCGCGGTTGGTAAAGGCCACCAGACCCCTTGCTTCGCGAATGAGCGCGGTCCGAGATGGATCGCGCTCTTCGTGTTTTCGGGCTGTCCGAACTGCGGACGAACGCCGAAAGCGCGACGAGCCCGAGGCATTCCTGCCTCGAGCTCGCGGTACGGGGACGAAGCGACTTAGCCGCGTCGAGCCTGCATCTGCTGCATCATCTGCCCCATCTGCTGCTGCTGACCCGCCTGATCCGCAGCGAACTTCTGCTGCAGCGCCGCGACGCCTTCGGTCAGACCCTTGATGCCTTGGACAACGCCCGCATCGGGGCCCTTCGAAACAGCGAGACGGCCGCCGACCACGTGCTCGAGGTGCGAGTGGGCGATCGTGGCGAGAGGTGCTGGTTGGATACGCTTGCGTGACATGGCGAGCTCCTTGGAAAGAACGTTAGCGGCTGACGCTGTTCGTGATGTTCACGATCGGCTTTGCCGGAGGAGGAGGAGCCGCAGCAACCGGGGCCGCGCCACCGCTGCCACCGCCGCCGCCACCCATCATCATCATCATCATCATCATCGTCGGGTCCATGCCCGACGGCTTCTGGTTCGCGAGGCCCTTGATGCCGTCGGTGACGCCCGCGAGCATCGTCTTGATCTCTTCGCTCGAGCCGCTCGAACGAGCGGTGACGCGAGCGGCTCCACCCGCGACTCCAACGAGGAGGGCACGGTCGAGAGTGGAGAACTTGGTGGTGTTGGACATGGTTTCCTTGGGGCAGGTGGTGAAGGTGAGGGGGTTGGATGCAGACTGTTCTGGAGCACGCGATGTGCCAGAGGCTCGTGCGACTGATCTCGCGGACCTGGCGCTCTCGAGAGACAGCCGATCGATTCCGCTGGTTGACGGTCGCGAGGCTCCACACGGCCTTGCTCGACGAGGAAACGCCAAAAGGCGCCGACCTTTCGATCGACGCCTCGCAGTCACGAGCGCTGACTCCTAGAACTGGATGCCGACCTTCACGCTGCCACCGACGTTGCTGTCGACGGCCTCGAACGCACCTTCTTCCTCGGTGATCACGCCGACGCCATCGAACGACGTCTTGATCCGCGTGTAGCTGAGCTCGCCGCGCACGTAGAGGTTCGCGGGGAGTGGGATGACGAAGTTCGCGTCGAGCCCTAGCCCCGACGACGAGCCGGGCCCGTACCATTCGACCGAGCTGAGATCGCCGGTATCGAGCACGTGGAACAGCTTGCCGCCGAACCCGACGGACGCACGCTCGGTGACCGCGAGGTCGACGTGGGTGCCTGCGTGCAGGTAGTGATACGAGGTGTTCGGCACCTCGAACGTGCCCGGCGCGTCGTCGAGGTTGTACGTCTGCCGGCCGTAGCCCACTTCGCCGTCGATCGCGAAGTGCTCGCCGAGCGGCACACGGTAGTGCACCGCGGCGTTCCAGCCGTGCTGATCGATGGTGTAGTCGCCGACCTCCTCGAGATCGTCGAACGTCACGGTCGAGCCGAGCGATTGGCTGAGGCCGAACGAGAACCCGACGCCGGACAGCACACCATCGCGCTGTTTCGTCGGAAATGGATAGAACGCCGCGTCGACGCCGATCGACTTCGCACCGACACCAGCGTATTGGGTGACACCATCGTTCTCCGCGCCGATGGACAGCGAGCGCGAAGTCCAGCCGACACCGCCGGCGACGCGCGCGCGCGGGGTGAGATACGAGATCCGCTTCGGCTGCTCCGGGATCCAGTCGGTCTGCTTCGGCTCGAGAGAGAGCGTCGTCGACGGCTCGATCGCCGCGACCTTGACCGGGGTCGCCGGCAACTGCGGGCCGAGCTGCGCTGGTGAGACCTCGGTGCCGAGCTTCACGGGCTCGAGCGCGTTCGGAACGGTGACCGGAACAGGCTCGATTCCGTCGAGCCGATCGGCGAGCTCCTGGCGCAGCGCCTTGAGCGTGACCTCGGTGATGCCCTCGGCGCCCAGCTTGATCGTCACGTGATCGAGCTCCTTGCCATTCGAGGCATCGCTGATCACGACGGTCAGAACTTTCTGGCGATTCTCCGCTTGCACCCAGCCCTCGACGGTCGCGTCGACACCGGCTTGCCGCGACGCCTTGCTCCACATCTTGGGTCCTCGCTGCGTGCGCGACGCGGCGGACTTCGCATCGAGCCAACGCCTCGGCGCGACCAGATCGTTGTCCTCGCCGATCGCGCGAACTACCGCATCGCGACCGGTCTCCGCGAGGGCACGCGGTCCGTCGAAGTCGAGGACGACAACGCGCTTGCCAGCGTAGGCGGTGCCACTGAACAAGGCAGTGGCGATCAACACGCGAGAGAGTGTCGTGGGCATGGGGTTCCTGTGGTGTCGAGTTTAGAAAGAGATGCCGACCTTGACGTTGGCGCCGACGTTGCTATCGACGGCCTCCGAGACGGCTTCCGCCTCGGTGATCGTGCCGACGCCGTCGAACGTGGTCTTGATGCGCGTGTAGCTGAGCTCGCCCTTGATGAAGATGTTCGAGGGCAGCGGCACGACGAAGTTGGCGTCGAGGTGCAGCCCGCTCGAACCACCGGGGCCGTACCAATCGACCGAGCTGAGGTCGCCGGTGCCGAGCATGTAGAGATACTTCGCGCCGAAGCCGACGGTGGAGCGATCGGTGATCGACAGGTCGACGTGACCACCAACCGAGAGGTACGAGTACGCCGTGTTCGGAACTTCGAACGTCATCGGCGCGTCCTCGATCACGTAGTTGTCCTGGCCGTACCCGACGGAGCCCTGGACCGCGAACGAGCTCCCGAGCGGCGCGCGGTAGTGGATGCCCGCGTTCCACGACGTCTGGTTGATCACGTAGTCGCCGACCTCCTCGAGATCGTCGTAGGTCACCTTCGAGCCGAGCGAGTGGCCGACGCCGAACGAGAAGCCGAGCCCCGACTGGATGCCGTCGATCTTCTTGGTCGGCCACGGGAAGAATGCCGCGTCGACCCCGAGGCCCTTGCTAGGGACGCCCGCGTACTGCGTGACGCCGTCCGGGTTCTCGGCGCCGATGTACAGCGTGCGCGAGCCGTAGAAGAAGCCGCCCGAGACGCTGAACTTCGGTGTCGCCCGCGGCACGTGCGAGGCCTTGCCACCGGTGACGATGTCCTCTTCCTCGCTGACCGGCTTGAACACGCTCGCGAGCAGGTTCTGCTCTCTCACGGCCTTGGGCTCGATCGGTTCGATCTTCGCGACGCGAACGGTCTCGCCTTCGTCGCGGTCCCGGTCGTCGCGGCGATCACGGCGGTCGTCGCGGTTGTCGCGGTCGTCGCGGTCATCGCGATCGCCGCGGCGGCGATCCCTGCTGCGATCCTTGCGGTCGTCGTCACGGCGACGAGTATCGTGGTCGTCGGTCGCGGGCTCGTCCTCGACGGGGGGACGCGCACCGATCTTCGTCTTGTCCTTGACCTTGTACTCGGGCAGCGGAGCGGGGTTGCCGCCGCCGACGCCGTCGATCCACTCGAAGCGATCCTCGATGCCCTTGCGAATCTTCTCCGCGATGTCGGCATCGAAGCCTTTACCACCGAGCTTGATCGTCAGCTGATCCGACTCCTCGCCGTTGCTCGCATCTGTGATCACGATCGTCAGCACCTTGCTGCGACCCTCTTCGTTCACCCAACCCTCGATCACGGCGTCGACGCCGACCTGGCGCGCGGCCTTCGACCACGCCTGTGGACCGTGCAGCTTGCGACTCGCGGCCGCCTTGGCTTCGAGCCAGGTCTTGCTCGACACCAGGTTGTAGTCCTCGGAGAGCACCCCGACGATGGTGGCCTTGCCCTGATCTGCGACCCCGCGCTTGCCCTCGAGGTCGAGGACGGCGATGCGCTTCGGACGAGCATCGGCGGTGCCGACAGCCGTCAGGAGCAGAGCGCAGGCAAACGAGTAGCGAAATGCCGTGGTGGTGGGCATGGCGAGAGTCCTTTGTTGTCGAGCGAGCGGGTGGGCGGGGAAGCTACGGATGGTGCTATTCGCACCAGCAGGTACAAGTCATCGTCGCGTTGTTGTTGCCGGTGATCGACACCGTGCCGTGTTGCGGCACGCAGTGGTTGATCTCCTGCGCCGCGCAGAACGGCAGCGCCTTGTTGCTGGTCACCGTGCCACC
>JBBQJJ010000266.1:0-12187 GCA_038325805.1 Haliangiales bacterium | reverse complement strand
GACGAGGACGAGGGCCTCGCGAAGGGCAAGAGCTACACGATCAAGCTCGTCGGTCCCGGCGACTCGGTCGTCGCGTCGACGACCGTCACGATGAAGTAGTCACGGAGTGTGATCAACGCGGGCGCGGTCGGTCATAGACCTCGATCGCCTTGCGACAGTTCCTGATCCGGTAGCCGATGCCGCCGGACGCGTACGACGCCCGAGGCCACCGATCAACAGCGGTGCGCCCACGGACTCGTTGTCCGCTTCGAGGGCCACCGCACCGCCGCGACGAGGCCTAGCACGGCGCCGATCGCATCGCGCTTCGGCGCGGTCATCGTCTCGGTCCGAGGCATGCAGATCAGCGTGTTCCTCGGCGTTTCGATCGACGGCTTCATCGCGCATCTCGACGGCAGCATCGACTTCTTGACGACGTTCTCGAGTGGCGGTGAGGACCACGGCTACGACGACTTCATCCGCACGGTCGACGCGATCGTCGCGGGCCGAGAGACCTACGACACCGTCGGCAAGTTTCCCAGCTGGCCATGGGAGGGCAAGCGCGTGGTCGTGCTGACCCATCGACCGATCAGCGCCACGCACGGCGAGACCACCCATGCGGGTCCGCTCGCGCCATTGATCGCGCAGCTCGCCTCGCTGGGCGTGCAGCGGGTCTACCTCGACGGAGGCCAGGCGATTCGCGGCGGGTTCGACGAGGAACTCGTCGACGATCTGACGCTGTCGATCGTGCCGCGCGTGATCGGCGCCGGTCGACCCTTGTTTGGCACCGGCGCGTCGAAGGTCTCGACGTGGAAGCTGTCGAGCACGCACACCTACGCGAGCGGGCTCGTCCAGCTCCGCTATCTCAACTCGCGATGACTTTCTTCGCGGCCTCGACGAGCGCGGCGACGGAGATACCGAGCTTCTCGAGCACCAGCTCGCCCGGCGCCGAGGCGCCGAACCTGTCGATGCCGATCGCGATGCCGCGATCACCGACGTGCTTGTGCCAGCCGTGGGTCACACCGGCTTCGATCGAGACGCGGTTATTCTGCGACGGCGGCAGCACGGAATCGCGGTAGCTCTGCGGCTGCTCGGCGAACAGCTCCCAGCACGGCATCGAGACGACCCGCGCCGAGATGTTGGCCTTCGCGAGCTCGGCGCGTGCATCCATCGCGACCCAGACCTCGGAGCCCGTGGCGATCAGGATGACGTCGGTGCCATCGGCGAGCGTGTACGCCCCCTGCTCTGCCACGTTCGTCGCGGGTGTCAGGGCCGGGAGATCCTGGCGCGACAGCACGAGCGCGGTAGGCGTCTTGGTCTTGATCAACGCGATCCTCCAGCCGGTCACCGTCTCGTTGCCGTCGGCGGGACGGAACACGTAGAGGTTCGGCAGCGCGCGCAGCGACATCAGGTGCTCGACGGGCTGATGCGTCGGACCGTCTTCGCCGAGGCCGACCGAGTCGTGCGTCCACACGAAGATCGCGCCTTGACCATTGAGTGCGGCGATCCGGACCGGCGGGCGCATGTAGTCGCTGAACGCGAAGAATGTCGAGACGTACGACCGGACGCCGCCGTGATAGAGCATGCCGTTTCCGATCGAGCCCATCGCGTGCTCGCGGATGCCGAACCGAAGGTTGCGCTGCGTGCCCGCGCGATCGAAGTCGCCGCCAGGGACGATCGTCTTCGTCGAGCCGCCGAGGTCGGCATCGCCGCCAACGAGCCACGGGATCTTCGCGGCGAGCGCGGCGAGGACCTTGCCCGACGCGCTGCGCGTGGCCGTCGCGTCCTTGAACGTGGGGAGCTCGGCATCCCAACCGGCGGGCAGCTCGCCCTTGATCGCTGCCGACAGCTCGAGCGCGAGCTCGGGATGCGCGGTCTTGTACGCCGCGAACTTGTCGCGCCACTTCGCGTGGGTGACCTCGCCCTTGTGCACCGCGTCGCCGAGGTGCTTCTTGACGTTCTCGGGGACAAAGAACTTCGCGGCGGGATCCCAGCCGAGCGCCGTCTTGGTGGCGGCGACTTCGGCATCGCCGAGCGGCGAACCGTGCGCTGCCGCGAGCCCGGCCTTCTTGGGCGAGCCGTACCCGATCGTGGTCTTGACGATGATGATCGACGGCCGATCTCCATCCGACTTCGCTGCGTTGATCGCGCCATCGATCGCTGCGAGATCCTTGTCGCCGTTCTCGACCTTGATCACCTGCCAGCCGCACGCGGCGAACCGCGAGCCGACGTCCTCGGACATCACGAGCGACAGCGGGCCATCGAGCGTGACGTTGTTCGCGTCGTAGAGGTAGATCAACTTGCCGAGCTGGAGGTGCCCAGCGAGGCTCGCAGCCTCGAGCACGACGCCTTCCATGACGTCGCCGTCGGAGACCAGCGCGTAGGTGAAGTGATCGATCACCTCGTGACCGGGGCGGTTGTAGTAGTTCGCGAGGTACTTCTCGGCGATCGCCATGCCGACGGCGTTCGCCGCGCCCTGCCCGAGCGGCCCCGTGGTGGCTTCGACGCCGACGGTGTGATGCCACTCCGGGTGACCGGGCGTCTTGCTGCCCCACTGCCGGAAGTTCTGGAGCTCTTGCATCGGCAGGTCGTAGCCGGTCAAGTGAAGCAGCGAGTAGAGCAGCGCCGAGCCGTGGCCGGCCGACAGCACGAAGCGATCGCGATCGAACCAGTGCGGCGAGCGCGGATCATGCTCGAGGTGGCGCTGCCAGAGCACGTACGCCATCGGTGCGGCGCCGAGCGGAAGGCCCGGGTGGCCCGAGTTCGCCTTCTGCACCATGTCGATCGAGAGAGTGCGGATCGTGTTGATCGCGGAAGTGGCCAGATCGCTCACGCGGAACCTCTTTTGTCGTCGGAAAGGCCGGACCCTAGCACGGTGATATGCTGCCCAGCGTATGAGGCACGCCAGCTTGGCCTTCGTTGTATTCATGGTGTCGTGCGGTGGTGGCAAGCCCCCTCCGCCGAAACCGGTTGTTGATCACGCCACCGATCCGGTGACCGACCCGCTGCCGCCGAAACCGGAGCCCGTCGCGTACGTTCCGCCGCCGGCACCGCAGCGCGCGAATCGCCCACCCGAGCTGTTCCCTCCGGCCTGGAAGAAAGTCGGAGTCGGTCAGCAGATCTACTTCTCGACCGCCGCGATCGATCAGGATCTCGACGAGACCGCGGTCCGTGTCACCGCTCTACCGAAGTCTGCGAAGTTCGACGCGATCACGCAGGTGGTCACGTGGAAGCCGACGCAGGACGATCTCAAGGTCGGCAAGGGCGTGTTCGAGCTCGTGGTGACCCAGCCCGGCAAGGAGCCGATCAAGCAGACCTGGGAGATCGCGGTCGACCGCAAGGTGCAGCCCGAGCCGATCGCGCCCGAGCAGTCGCCGATGATCGAGACGCTGCTGATGATCCGGCAGCCCAAGCGACT
Source organism: Haliangiales bacterium (assembly GCA_038325805.1). GTDB lineage: Bacteria > Myxococcota_A > Polyangia > Haliangiales > Haliangiaceae > JABFXX01. The sequence goes on along the minus strand of JBBQJJ010000266.1, from coordinate 8,793 downwards.
CGAGCAGGTCAACAAGGACTGGCCGCTCGACAAGCTCCTCGAGGTCGGTGCCCAGGGCTTCAAGTGGCAGTTCTCCGAGGAGCAGCGCGCGAAGCTCGGCGCCTACAAGCCCGATCGCAAGGCGATGTGGAACAGCTTCCTCGTCGCGCAGGCGCAGATTCACAGCAACCCGCGGCTCGATCCGAAGTCGGACAAGTTCGACAAGGCCGTGTTCGGTGACCCGGCGGCGTGGAAGATCGTGACGTTTCGCCCGCGGATCGATCGCGCGTGGACGGAGCTGCGCGTCGTCTACAAGGCGGTGAAGGCACCGGAGCCGGTGTTCGCGATGTTCCGCCTGCGACCGACGGTCGAGTACGTCCCCGCGTTGCCACGTCCGCCCGAGGAACGCGCCCACAACAACAAGACGTTCCTCGGCATGGTGAACAAGCACCTGCTCGCGGGCGGCGCGCCCAACCCGAAGTTCGCGAAGGACACCGCCGCACACGGCAAGGCGGTGTCGGCGCTGATGACCGAGCTGATGACCTTCGACGAGTCGGTGGCGAAGGGCCCGTTTGCGCGCGGCTTCATGATCGGCATCGCCCTCGAGGCGCAAATGGGTGGCGGCTCGGCACGCAACGCCGACGGCAGCTACAAGCACGGCGATGCGTGGGCGTGGAGCGCGCAGAAGCCGTTCCTCACCTCCGATGGCAAGTCGCAGGCGTACGTCAACGTGATCATTCCGGGCTTCTGGACGCAGACGGTGCCCATCGAGGTCGCCGGCGCGGCCGGCAAGAAGAAGACCTGGGGCTCGGTGTGTGGGGATGCGTGGGTCAAGGGCACGCAGGCGTTCGTGCCCGGCAACGAGATCCTGTGCCGCAAGCCGCTCGGCTTCGTCGATCTCCCGGACACCACCGGCGACAAGGTCAAGGGCGGCCGGATCGACTCGAACCACCTCTACAAGGACTACAAGAACGTCGAGATGCAGCGCGGCCCGTTCCCGATCGAGGATGGCCGGCGCGACATGGGCGAAGAGAACGGCATGACGTGCTCGCAGTGCCACATCCGCAACTTCGGGATGCACGACTACGCGGTGCCGGGGAACACGGACCCGACGAAGGGCGCCTCGTCGCTCAACAAGCCGATCGCGACGCTCAACTTCCAGATCGTGCCGAGCACACGATGGGAGGAGTTCACCCTCGAGTTCCTCAAGCACCAGGAGTGTCGTGGCAAGGGCCACCTCGAGGAGTGGCTCGGGCCCGACGCGGCGAAGGGTTTCGGCTGCCCGCTAGCGAAGTAGCTTGGGCTCGTCCGGCGGTGCGCCGGGAGCCGTTTCGGCGCGCGGTATGTGGGCCGGGCGAAGCTCGGCGGCGACGACCGTCAGTGGCTGACTCGCGCGCTCGTCCAGCTTCGCGACAGGCAGCTTCGCGACGGGCAGCTTCGCGACGGGCAGCTTCGCGATCGGTCCGCTGTGGCGCGACGCCACGGGTTGCGGCGCCGACTCGTCGGGCTTCACCTCGGGCTTGATGACCACGACGCGTGCGATCGGGAGGTGATGAGCCTCGTGGACCAGGATCGCCGCGGCCTTGAGGAACTTCGCGAGGCGGAGGTGGCAGTAGACCCAGAACGCGACGAGCACGAGCCCACCGATGATGCCGAGGATGACCCCGTAGAGCCCCAGCATCGAGTTGCCCGCGCCACCGAACATCCACTGGTAGAGGATGTCGAGGACGACGAGCCCGGCGGTCAGGTTGGTGACCGTGTCTGCAGCATCGCGGAGCGGGTAGTGCTCGTTCGCCTGTGCGGTCTGGCGGATCGAGCGCAGCATCGCGACGATGCCGAGCCCGTAGCCGATGTCGCGCACGATCGTCATGAAGCGCAGCAGCATCAGATCGTCGAGGGCGCTCGTGACCTGGGCATACGTGGCGTCGGGATCCGAGGCGAGGTTGGTGAACGTGAACAACACCTTCGTGCTCCACGCGAGCGCGGCGAGCGCGATGCCAAAGCCGATCACCGACACCACGAGCCGCCACAGCGGCAGCTTCGCGGCGAGGAAGTCCGGGACCGAGATCAGCGCGCCGACCAGCATCACGCCGACCGCGCCGAGGTTCGCGTACAGGGTCAGCTTCATCACCGAGAACAGGTGGTCCTCGTCGCCCGGCGAGGCGCGGATCAACAGCGTCACCAGGTATGCGGTGAGCGCGAAGTGCAGCAGCATGAGGAACATGCCGAGGCGCGCCAGCTTGAGGCCGCGCGCGTAACGGGGTAACCGCATCACCTGGTTCTCCACGGTCATCGAGAGTAGCATCGCGAGAGCACCGGTTCATGGCTGACGAGAAGCCCAAGAAGAAGCTCCCCATCGCCGACGCTCCGAAGGGGAAAGCCGCGAAGTCCAAGGCCGGTGGGTGGACCGCCTTTACCGACGGTGGCAGTGCACCCGACTGGGTGATCGCGGCGCGCGTCGTGATGGTGATCGCGTTCGCCGCCACCATCCCCACGGTGCTTGGCATCGAGCATGGCAACCGGCTGACGTGGACGGTCGCGATCGCCGTGCTGCCCTTCTTCTGGATGGCGTTCGGCTATCACCTGTGGCGGCGGATCTGCCCGTTAGCGGTGATGGGACAGGTCGGGCGGCTCGTCGGGCGGCCCGGCACGAAGAAGATGTCCGACTGGATGGGGAAGCACTATCTCCTCGTGCAGCTCGCGCTGATGGTGGTCGCGCTGTCGCTGCGGCTGATGGGAACCAATGGAAGTGCGATCTGGCTCGCTTCGTTCCTCGGCGTGGTGACGATCGCGGCGGTCATCACGAGCTTCGTCTACTCCGGGAAGACCTGGTGCAACTTCCTGTGCCCGGTCGGCATGGTCGAGAAGATCCACACCGAACCGGCGGGAGACGGCGCGAGCCGACTGTCGAGCGACCTGACCTCGCAGTGCGCGCCCTGCGTCGCGTGCAAGAAGCACTGCCCCGACATCGACGAGGAACAGGGCTACTGGAAAGAAGCTACCGAGCGAGCGCGTCGCATCGTGTACTTCGCGTGGCCCGGCATCGTGGTCGCGTTCTACACGTACTACTTCCTCGTCGCGGGGGACTGGGACTACTACTTCTCGGGATCGTGGGCGTACGACGGCGCCCATCCGTTCGATCCGGGCTTCACGTTCCTCCCCCAGTTGCCGGTGATCGTCGCGGCGCCGCTGACCCTGATCGCATTCGGACTCGCAAGCTTCGTCGTGTTTCACCTCGTCGAGACCGTGCTGGTCGGTCACGCGCTGACCAAGGAGCTCGCGGCGAAGCGGCCTGCGGAGCTATCCGCCGAGGACAAGGACGCGATCCGCGCGCGGTATCGTCACGGCATGCTCGCGTTCTGCGGCCTGGTCGCGTTCGTCGCGTTCTACTGCTTCGCGGGGCAGCCATCGCTACGGAAGCTGCCCGACTGGGTCGTCACCGGCTGGAACCTGCTCGTGGTGTTCGCAGCGACCGCGATGTTCGTGCGCCGGTTCGGGCGCCGCGAGGATCAGTACGTCCACGAGAAGTTCGCGCAGAAGATCTTGAAGAAGTGGGAATGGGGCGACGCACCACCGAGCGACGATCTCAAGGACATCTATCTCCTGCACACCGAGCGCACCAAGCAGCGCGAGGCGCGGTTGCGTGCGTACAAGGAGACAGTCCGCGAGATGGTGGCCGACGGCACCATGACGCGCGGCGAGCTCGTGATCCTCGACTCGTTGCGCGCGCAGCTCGGCATCTCGGATAAGGACCACGGCAAGATCATCGGCGAGCTGTCGAGCGAAGAGCGCCAGCTGTTCGACCCCGCGTATCAGGGCTCCGTCGAGTCGCGGCTCGCGAACGAGCAGTACCGCAAGGACCTCGAGCGCATCGTCGTCGAGGCGGCGCGCGCCGGCACCTCGCCGAGCACCTCCACCCTCGAGCAGCTGCGCAGCGAGCGCGGCGTCTCCGACGAGGACGAGGCGAATCACCTCCAACAGATCCTCGCCCCCGGTGGTCCGATCGCCGCCCTCTACGATGCCGAGCTGGCCGCGATCGGCCGTCTCGTCACGGCGGCAGAGGCCACCCACGATCCGCTCCAACCGTCGCTGCCAACCACGCTGCCAACCACGCCCAGCTCGCTCGCCGGGATCAAGACGCCGCAGCTCTCGACCAGCGTGCTGCCCTCCCCGCTCGCGGCGAAGGAGAGCAACGACTCGGCGAGTCTCAACCTGCTGCGGCATCTCGCCCGCCGGCGCGCGCGCGATCACGCGGTGTCGGCGCTCGGCGTGCTCGCGGTGATGACCAAGCGGCCCGAGGTCGCGCAGCTGCGCGCGCAGATCTCGTCGAGCACGCGCGCGATCCGCATGGAGTTGCTCGACATGCTGTCGGGAGTCGATCCCGCGCTGCGAGTGCCGCTGGTCGAGAGCCTGCAGCGCCTCGAGCGTCAGGGCAGCGCCCCGCTCGCCTCGGCGCCGATCCTCGCGATCGCCGGAGATCACTCGCGGCACCTCCGCGCGGCTGCCGCGATGCTGCTCTCACGGTTCGAAGACGACGTCTCGCGCCGGGCGCTGACGGCGATGATCGACGACCCGGATCCGATCGTGCGCGAGTCGGCGGTGCGCGCGATGGGTGCGAAGAGCCGGTTGACGCGCGACGTCCTCGCGAAAGTGCTCGCGGATCCCGAGCCGATGGTGCGGCACGCGGCGGTGCGGGCGGTGTCGGGCGGCACCACAGCGCCGGACATGCCCGCGCTCGATCCGGCGGTGCTCGCACAGACCACGCGCGGCGTCGGCAACAAGGGCGTCTACGCGACGCTCGATGCGAACGCGGCGATGGCGTCGCTGACGACGATCGAGAAGATGATGCTGATCCGCCAGGTCCCGATCTTCGCGGACCTCACCGCCGATGATCTCGAGGAGCTCGCGGAGGTCGTCGAGGAGCGGCGCGTCGACGCGGGCAAGGAAGTGTTCCGCGAGGGCGACCCCGGCGATGCCGTCTATCTGATCGTCAAAGGCTCGGTCGTCGTGTTCACCGGTGGCGATGGGACGCGGCCCGAGCGCGTCCTGTCCGAGCTCGGTGCCGGTGCGTGCATCGGCGAGATGGCGGTGCTCGATGCCTCGCCGCGCTCCGCGACCGTGCGGGCCCTCGAGCGCACACGGACGCTGCGGGTACCCGGCGAAGGCTTCAAGCGAGTGATGTCCGAGCGGCCCGAGATGTCGCAAGCGATCGTCGCCGAGCTGGTCAAGCGGATGCGCGGAATGATGGCGCAAGGGCCTACCCCGACGATGAGTAACCCCGCGATTCCGATCCCGAAGTGAGGTGCTGTAACTGTCGTGGTTGCAGCGCGTAGGTTGGCCGATTAGGCTCTGGCCCCATGAAGCGCGATTCCGCAGCGATCATTTTTCGTACCGTCGTGTTCGCCGGCGCCATGCTCGGTGCACCGGCTTGCAGCAAGAAGCCCGCACCCGTCGCGCCGGGGCAGTCCGCCGCCGGTCAGCCATCCACCGGTGGCGAGACCATGAAGATGGAAGGCGATAAGAAGCCGACCACCGCGGACGACCACGGCGACCCGTGCGCCGACCCGTGTGCGGGTGATCCGTGTGGCGGTGGCGAGCGTCCGCGCGGCAACGACGAGGACGGTGGTGGCGGGATGGGCCGCGGCTTCATCCTCTCGTAAGGGAGCGCTTTTGCGAGTGAGATCCAGGTCGCGTAAGCGCCTGGATTTCGCGGCGTTGTGATGTCATCGTCTTTCCTCCGGAGGGTCTGATGGGCAACGCACGTATCGTCTCGAACAAGATCTGGCGCACTGTCGTGGTCGCTGGCGCCATGTTAGGCACCCCCGCATGTGGCGGTGGCAAGAAGCCAACACCTGTCGCTCCAGGCCCCACGGCGGAAGAGCAGAAGGCCGCCGACGAGCAGCAGAAGGCCGCTGACGAGCAGAAGGCCGCCGGTGACGCGGCTGCCGCGAAGGCGGAGGCGGAGAGCGCGGCGGCTGCGAAGAGCGCCGAAGAAGCACGGCTGCTCGCCGAGAAGGCCGCCGACGCAGCAGCCAAGGAAGCAGCCGACAAGGCAGCTGCCGACGAAGCGGCGAAGAAGCGCCCGCGTGGCGGCGGTCAGAAGCCCGTCGGTCGCGGGTTCGTCCTGGCGTGAGCGAAGATCTCGATCTCCTGGGTGGCGTCGACGCACAGGTTCGCGACGACAACTACGAGCCGTCGAGCCCGTGGTGGTTGTCGGGCACGCCGCTCGAAGTCGAGCACCATCGCTTGATGAAGCGACGCTCGGTACCTATCCCGTGGGACCAGAGCGGCGTCGCGCAGCTGACCGAGGCCGAGCGCAAGCGACTCGCTGGCACCTGGACGCGACGCAGCGAGGCCGAGTACCTCGCGATCTCGACGTTCTCGGTGCTCGCGATCGATCTGGTCGCAGCGATGGCGCCGGCCGATGTGATCTCGCTGTGCTTGCGCGCGGGCATCGACGAGATCCGCCACGCCGAGCTGTGCCTGCGCATGATCGAGATCTATTCGCCGCCCGGCACCGTCAAGCCGATGCCGAAGCCGGCGATGTCCTCGCTCCCCGACGATCCGGAGCGCCCGAAGCTTCACCAGGCGCTCGCGAACACGATGCTGGTGTCGTGCGTGTCGGAGACGTACGCGACCACCGTGCTGTCGGCGACGCGCGAGCTGACGACGGATCCCACGGCGCTCGCGGTGCTGACGTCGATCTACTCCGACGAGGTGATGCACGCGCGACTGGGTTGGTCGTACATGCGGTACGCGATCGAGATCGGCGGCCAGGGCGTGATCGATGCGGCCGCGCAGATGCTGCCGCGCGCGCTGCGCGGTGTCGCGAACGTCGTCGAGCGCGAGCGTCCTGAAGGCGCAGTCACCGAGGCCGTGCGCGGTCACGGGCTGATGACCCCGCAAGAAGAGCGCGTGATCTATTCGGCCTGCGTCCGTGACGTGCTGGTGCCCGGCTTCGAAGCGCTCGGGATTCCGGTCGGCATGGCGGTCGAGGACTACGGAGATGCATGGGCCAACGCAGCCTGATCCTGCTCGCTCTCGCTGCCTGCAGTGGTTCGACGCCTACGCCCTCCTCGGCGGGGGTCCCCAAGGTTGCACCGAACCTTCGCGACAGGGTCGTCGCCGACTTCGAAGCCGCGGTGAAAGCGAGCCGCGCCGCGTATGTCGAGCTGTTTGACTTCGTCGCCGTCGGCGAGATCGAGATCCTGCTGCATCGCTACGATCTGCTCGGGCGCTTGAAGAACCTCGGAGAGGACGAGCGCGGGCAGTTCTTCGCCGAGGACGGGACGCCGTATCCCGAAGCGCGCGAGCGGCGCAACGTCGGCAACTTCTACAAGGTCCTGGCGCAACGCACGGTCGGTAGCGGGGGCTGCAAGGCAGCCGATCCGCGCACCTCGTACGGCAGGCTGCTGGGCACGTTCGAGCCGCTGCCATCGAGCACGTCCGCGCTGGTCGCCGGGGCGGTGCGCACGGCACCCACGCCCTACGGCTATCAGATCTTGCGCCACCACGCGGTGGGCTGGGTCGCGAAGGGCGGCGTCGTCGCCTTCACCTGCACTGGTGGAAGCGGCGGGCTGGCGCTCGTCTACACCGAGAAACCGAACGCGCGCGGCTACGACCTGATCACGATCTACGACGACTGAGGAGCCCTTGATGACCCGATGCCTGCTCGCGTTCGCCGTGCTCACTGGATTCCTCGGTTGTGGGGGAGACAAGCCACCGGCCAAGCCGACGACGGTGCAGCTATCGACTCCACCGATCGCCGACACCACGCCACCGTCCTCGCCCGGTGCGGATGATCCGTGGGGTAAGGACCCGCCGAAGGATGCGAGCGAACCGCCCGATCTGACGGAGACCAAGGCCCTCGCCGACAAGGCGTGCCCGAGCGTGAAGGCGCCGTACTACTGGAAGTTCACGAAGGCCAACAGGACGTCGTACCTGCTCGGTAGTCGTCATCTCGGCGTACCGCTCGCGAAGATGCCGGCGAAGATCAAGGACCAGATCCTCAAGTCGTCGAAGGTGATCTTCGAGACGCCGCCCGGCGACGACAGCGAGGACGCACCCGGCGATGGCTCGTCACTCGCCGACAAGGTCGGCCCGAGCCTGTGGGAGAAATACAAGAAGCTCGTCGGCACCAAGACCGCGGAGAACGTCGAGCACGGCAAGCCGACCATCGCGATCCTGATGTTGATGATGATGTACGAGGACAAGACCTCGGCGCTCGATATGGAGATCGAGCAACTCGCCTCCGACGCGGGCCTGCCGACCGGTGGTCTCGAGAGCTCGGCGTTCCAGAGCAAGCTGCTCGAGGAGCTGCTCGACGTGCGCATGCTCAAGGCCACGATCGAGGGCACGACGGATCGCAAGACGCTGGAGAAGGACTCGTTCGACGATCTCCAGGAGTACTGCGCCGGCACCGATGACTCGCCCGGCATGGACGCACATGCGATCAAGCAGATGAAGGATGCCGGCTACACCGACGCCGAGATCAAGCGGCTCGACGAGCGCATGCTCGACGAACGGAACCTCAAGTGGATCCCGCAGCTCGACAAGCTGTTCACCGGGGGCAACGTGTTCGTCGTCGTCGGGGCGGACCACCTGAGTGGACCGAAGGGCGTGGTCAAGCTGATGCAGGCGAAGGGCTTCAAGGCGGAGCGCATCGCGCCGTAGGGCTTCGCGGATCGCGCGCTGCTTCACGCTCCGCTCGCGTTCCACTGCTGCGCTACAGCAGCACGTGGCAAGAGGGTCGCCAAATCGCCAAACGCAACCCGCCATGATCGCCAAAGGTTCATTCCACCGGAGGTCTGACGA
>JBBQJJ010000265.1:0-12193 GCA_038325805.1 Haliangiales bacterium | reverse complement strand
GATCGAGCTCGCGGCCTCGCTGCTCGCGTTCGAGCGCGATCTGTTGCCCGGCACCGCCCACCATCGCGACCTCGATCCCGAGTGTCCCCTCGACGTGATCGGCCCGACGCCGCGGCCTGCGCGCGTCGAGGCGCTGATGTCGAACTCGTTCGGGTTCGGCGGACAGAACGCCTCGATCATCCTGGGGAGGCCGACGTGACCGACGCGGACGTGCAAGGTCCCCCCTTCGCATCCCCCGGTGCTGGCTGGTCATGACGAGCGTTAGAACGAATCCCGTTATGACGGCGGGGGTGGCGTGAGCGACGGACGCACGGTTCCGGCCGTGGCGATCGTCGGCCAGGCATGGCGAACGCCGCTGGGCCGTACGGTCGACGGCGTGATCGCGCGATTACTCGCCGGTGACCGCGCCGCGTGCGCGAGTCCGCGTGCTGCAGGCTACGCATGCTCGCTCGTCGCCCCGATCCCCGACGAGCCGGCGAAGTCGCGGCAGTCACGCTTCCTTCGCCGCATGGGCCTGTTCGGCCTCGAGGTCGCGCAGGAGGCGGTTGCCGTGGCCAAGGCGTCGGGCGCATTGAACCGCAGAGCCGCCGATCCGACCGGTCGTGCTGCGGTCGATGCGGCCCTGATCGACGGCGATCGGATCGGCTTGTTCGCCGGCGTCGGCGGGTTGCGCGCGCACTGGGACGACATGCTGAAGGCGCTGGAGCACCAGGCCGACGACGGCGCGAACGCGTGGGAGCGCGGCCTCCGCGAGGTGCATCCGTACTGGATGCTGCGGCACCTGTCGAACAACGTGCATGCCCTGGCGGCGATGGAGCTCGGGCTGCGTGGCGAAGGCGCGACCTACGGTGGTGCGACCGGCGGCGCACAAGCGATCGCGGCAGCCGCGCGGGCACTCGCAGATGGTGCGGTCGATGCGGCACTCGTGGTCGCGTACGACTCGTTGCTCGAGCCAGAGACCCTCGTCGAGCTGGGCGCGAGGCGCGCCGCGACCCTCGAGACCGACCTCGCACGGATCGCCTCCGCGTACGATGTCCGTGCAGCAGGCTTCGTGCCGGGCGAAGCCGCCGGGGCGCTCGTGCTGGTGCGCGCCGACGATGCGCCCGACGCGTTGCGCGTCGTTGCCGCGGATGGCGCGGATGGCGAACGCGAGGAGCCCTCGGCGGCGGCGATCGCGCGCGCCGTCCGTGCCGTGCTCGCCAAAAACCCAGCGATGGACGGCGGGTGGTTATCCATGGCGGATGGTGCTGCACGTGCGTGGCCCGATCGCGACGCAGACGAGCGCGCGATGCTCGCGGAGCTCGTTGACCCGACAACGCCACTGATCGCGCTCTCGAGTGCACTCGGCCAGCTCGGCGCTGCGACCGCGGTGATCCAGACGATCGCGCTCGGCGCGTTACTTCGCGCGTGCGCGTTGCCACCGATCGCGGGACTGACCTCCGCCGCGAGCGGTGCCCTCGCACCCGTGATCTCCGCGCAGCCTCTGACTGGTCGCACGGCGGTCGGACTGACCACCGGTGCCCCCGGCTTGTACGCTGCGATCCGCGTCGAGTCCTCCTCATGACCGCGCGAGTCGACAACGCGACCCTCGAACACGCGATCGCCGAGCTCGCGCGCGAGTTGCGGTCGACGGGGATGCGTGTCGAGATCGCGAGCGTGCCGATCGGCGCCGGTGATCGGCATGCGTGTGGTCGACTCGCTGCGAAGCGCGCACTCGCCGCGCTCGGCGAGGATCCAGAGTCACTCGGGTACGACGGCACGCGACCGATCGCGAGCGACAGCGACGCCTCCGTGTCGATCACCCACGATCACGAGGTCGCGATCGCGATCGCGGCTCGCGTGGCACGACTCGGAATCGATCGCTGTCCGAATGACCCGCGGCTCCCTACCATCGCGGGCAGGTTCCTCCGCGCGGAGCTCACCGGCGCGCTCCCGAGCGGTACCCTCGACGCGACCATCGGCACGCTCGCGGTTTGGTTCGCCGCAACGGAAGCCGCGCTCAAGGCGCTGGGCCTCGGCTTGCTCGACGGCGGTCTGCTCGACGGCACGGCGGTCGCGGTCGTCTCACTCGAGCCACCGAGGCTGTCGCGCGAAGATCTCTCGCTCGTCGTCGCGCGCGACGCCGGCGGTGCACTCGCCGTGGTTTACAGCTGACTCAGGGTGAATCGGTCGCGACCGACGGGCCACCGACGCCGGGAACGGTGACGACGGACGGTGCCCCCTTGTGCTCGTTCTCGGCGATCGCTGCCGCAGCGAACCGGCGCAGATCGACGAGCATGTCGGTCGCGAGCTCCGGCGCGAACTTGCTGGTCACGTTCGACGCGAGGCGGTCGAGCTTGACCGAGCCGTACCAGACGTTGCTGTTCTGCTGCGCCGTGACCGCGCGCCGCGTGGTGAACATCAAGAGCCCGGTCTTGACGTCGAACATGCTGGCCTCGATGTAGCCGTAGACCTCCTGCCTCTGGCCGGGGAGGAACAGCGCGCCGACGACCGTCGCGTAGCCCGCGGCCCACGGCGAGAACCGCGTCTTCTTCGCCAGCACCTCGCGGTAGAGTACGAGGTAGCGCAGGCGATAGCGCGCCGCGACCTCGCGCAGCGCCTCCATCCCGAGCGCCCCCGACGGAATCACCATCGTCTGGGTGACGAGCGAGAACGCCGCGTCGCGCCGGATCGTCTCCACGAAGTTCGCGACGCCTGCCGGCACCTGATGATCCGGGTTGGGTCCGCGCCAGTCTTTCGCCGTCGCGATCGGCAGCACGCCAACGCGTGAAGGCAGCGCGAGCTCGATCGGCGACGCGAGGATCCGCTGGAGGTTCTCTTCGGTGAGCTGACCGTTGGGGTTCTTGTCGAACACCGAGCGATCGAGCGGAGGAGGAGCGACCATCGCGGCCGCGGGTTGCGAGGCGACCCGCGAGGACCTCATCTTCCCGGCGGCACAGGCGGTCAGCGAGACGATGACAAGGCAAACCAAGAGCAAGGCGCGGCGGTGCAGCACGTGATCCTCCGAAACAAAATGCGCCGGCGCCGGGCGAGAAGGCCTGGCACCAGCGCTTGTGGCGGGATCAACGGAGCCCGAGGCGGCTGCTTACGCTGCCCCTAGCAAGCCCGCGTGAATAGGTAGATCACGATCAGGAGCGGGATGGGCACACCGAGCAGCCACGCGAGTGCATAGCCAGCCTTGCCGTGTTGCGGGTTGCGGGTGGTGAGCGCCTGGGTTTGTTCTGCCTTCATGATGGAGGGAGGTAGTGCAGCGTGCGTGCCGGTCGGATCCGGTATCGTCGCGCGCGTGATTGCCGTGTTCGGTGCGGGCGCGATCGGCTGCTGGATCGGCGGAAAGCTCGCGGCATCTGGCGAAGTTGTCACGCTGATCGGAAGACCTCGGATGCTCGAGCAGCTGGGGAACGGCCTCGCGATCAGCGACTTCGAGGGTGGCGAGGTGCGTTGTAGCCCCGCACTTGCGACGGAGCCGCGCGGTGCGGAGGGCGCATCGATCGTTCTCGTCACGGTCAAGTCGGCGCAGACCGCGGAGGCGGGTACGGCGCTGGCCGGGGTGCTGGCGCCGGATGCCGTCGTCGTCAGCTTCCAGAACGGGATCGGCAACGCCGACACGTTGCGTGCGGCCCTCCCGAACCACCGCGTGCTCGCGGCGATGGTGCCGTTCAACGTGACCAAGAAGGGGGGCGCGTACCATCGCGCGTCTGGCGGGATCCTTCGCGTCGACGACCATCCGGCGAATGCCGGGCTGCTCGCAGCGTGCGCACGCGCGCAGCTGGAGATCGAGGCGCGCCGCGACATGACGGCGGTGCAGTGGGCGAAGCTGGTGATGAACCTCAACAACGCGATCAACGCGCTGTCGGGGTTGCCCCTCAAGACCGAGCTCGAGGATCGCGGGTTCCGGCGCTGTCTCGCGGCCGCACAGCGCGAGGCCCTCGAGCTCCTCGCGTCGGCGAACCAACCCATCGCGAGGCTGACGGCGATCCCGCCGCGCTGGATGCCACGCCTCCTCGGTCTACCGGATTGGTTGTTCACGCGCCTCGCCAACAAGGTGGTCGCGATCGATCCGTCTGCGCGGTCCTCGATGTGGGACGACCTCGAGTCCAAGCGTCAAACCGAGATCGACTACCTCCAGGGCGAAGTCGTCGCCCTCGCGAAGCGTGTCGGTGGCAGCGCGCCGATCAACGCGAAGCTCGTCGAGCTGGTCTGCGTCGCCGAGACCGGCGGCAAGCGCGACTTCTCCGCGGCCGAGCTCCAGGCCACGCTCGGGGTCTGATCCGGCGGGCGAGTCACGCTGCCCAGATCGCGATCGCGATCGCGGTACCACCTGCGGCGATCAGCATGGCGTCGAGGAATCGGCCGTAGCTCTGCATGCGCGCGCGGAACGGCGCCTCGTGATCGTGCTCCGCGATCGTCATGTCGGTGCGACGGAGCTGGCGCACCATCGCATCGAACCGCTCCCAGTCGCGCGCCGCGAGGAACCACCACGTGCCGCGCTTGCTCTCGAGCGTGACGCCATCGCGGTACACCGACGCTCGCACGACGGTGGTCGTGGTCTGTGTGAACCCGAGCGAGGTCCATCCCCAGCGCACGCCGTCGCGGCTGATCGCGAGGCGCGCCGAGCGCACGAGGATCCCGATCAGCGAGAAGCAGGCGAGCGCCACGGGCAACACGAGCTGGAGCTGCTTCGACGTGCCGTGGCCCCACGGCCGCTGCAGCGCGAGGTACCAGGCGAGTGTGCCGAAGCCGATCACGCAGACGATCGACAGGTACGCGAGCCTGCGCGCGCGGTGCGGCGCCCGGAACACGGCGAAGGGCGTCCCGGCGAGCCCGATCCCCGGCGGCAGATCGACAGCACTCATCCCGTCAACCCCGGGGCACCGAGCGCGCGATGCAGACGGGTGGTCAGCTCGACCCGGTCGCGCTCGTCGGTGACGAGCTTGCCGACACGCGTGACATAGAACGTGTCGGCGGTCTTCTCGCCCTCGGTGGCGATCTTCGCGAGGGAGATATCGAGACCGAGGTCTGCGAGCGTCTGCGTGATCGCGTAGAGCACGCCCATCCGATCCTGGGTCGCGACCTCGACGATCGTGGCGGCGTTCGATTCGTCCGACAGCTTGATCTCGGTGACCACGCCCGGCGTGACTCGCTTCGGCATTCCCGAGCGTGGACGGCGGCGTGCGATCAGGTTCGCGACTGCCACCGGATCGAGCTCCTCGGTGCCGAGCACCTCGCGCAGATCGCCGAGCAGGCGTTCCCACCGCGCATCGTCCTCGGGGATCGCCGCGCCCTTGAGGTCGCGCACGAAGAACACGTCGATCACGAGCCGGCGCGCGCGATCGACGCCCAGATCGACGTGGCCGAGCACGGCGCCGAGGACGTCGAGGCGGTTCGCGGTCAGCGCACCGGCGATCGCGGCCAGCACGCCGGGCTTGTCGGGCGCGACGATCGCGAGCTCGCTGTGCCCCTTGAGTGGGTAGTACTGGACGGCGAGCCCGATCGGCGCCGCTCCCCGCAGCGCGCTGACGAGCTTGACGTGACGCGCGGTCTGCCGAGGCGTGAGCTGGACGAACAGCCGCGGATCGATGCCGCCGACGATCGCGCGCGCGTCCGGCACACCGGCCAGCTCCACCACCTTCTCGCGCATGCCATCGACGGGATCCGGAACGCGGATCGACGGATTGCTCGTCCGCTCGACGACGCTCGCGAAGTGCGCGCGCGTCCGGACGACGAGGTCCCGCAGCAGGTCGTCCTTCCACGCGGAGAGGTTGTCGGGGGCGGTCATCGCGGTGTCGCAGAGCGTGAGGAGGTAGAGGTGCACGAGATGCTCGTCGTCGACGACGCGCTCGGCGAACCGCGCGATCACGTCGGGATCGGAGAGATCGCGACGCTGCGAGAGATGCGACATCGTCAGGTGCTGGCGGACGAGAAACTCGGAGAGCTCGATGTCCTCGCGCCGCATGCCGAGCCTCGCGGCGATCTCGCCGCACAACACGGCGCCTTTCTCCGCGTGCCCTTTTCCGAGCGGCTTGCCGACGTCGTGGAGCAGCGTGCCGAGGAGGAGGGGTCCCGGTCGCGTGATCCCCTTCCATAACTCGGTCGCGGTGGGATGGGCCTCGGCGAGGTCGCCACGCGCGATCCGCTTCTGCATCGCGAGCGCGTAGAGCTGGTGCTGATCGACAGTGTAGACGTGATAGAGGTCGTGCTGGACGCGCGCGGTGCACGGCGCCCACGCCGGCATCACCGCCGACAGGATGCCGAGCTGATGCATGATCTCGAGCGCGCTCGGCTGCGCCTTGTCGTCGAGATCGAGCAGCGCATCGAGGAACAGTCTGCCCGCCGCAGGATCGTTCGCGAGCGGTGAGGGATCCTTCGAGATCGTCTCTGCGACGAGCTCGCGCGTGTCGCCGTGTACCGGTAGCTGCTTGCCGACGGCGACGCGGAACAACCGGATCATCTCGCTCGGGTGGGCCGCGAACAGCTGCGGATCGCGGGTCGCGAGCTCGCCGTTGATGGTGAGGAACGAGTGATCGATCTGCTCGATCTTCGGCCGTCGCTTCGCAGGCACGCGCGCTGCCTCGAGGAGGTGATCGGTAACCTGGAGCACCCCCCGCGCGTGCATGAAGTAGTCGTGCATCAGCGCCTCGACGGAGGGAGCGACCGCCGGCCGCACGTCGCCCTCCCGCGGGCGCGCGTCGGACTGTGGATAGGGATAGAGAGCTGGCGCGATCGTCTCCTGGATCTCGAACGTCAGCTGATCAAAGCGACGCTTCGCGGCGAGCTGGACGAGTGCCCTGATCGCCAGCAAGAAGTCGCGCGCCCCGCCGAGCGTGTGGGCCTGGCGCGGCGTCAGATGGCGCATCTCGAGCAGATCGGAGATCGCGAGATCGGCGGTCAGCGGCTCGACACCCGGTCTCGGGGGATGCCAGCGGATCACGGCGGCCCAGATCGCGGTCGCCAGATCGCGGAGTGCCCCGATGCCCTGCTTGAGGTTGGGCTCGAGGAGGTAGATCGACGCGCCGAAGCGCTGGTGGCGAGCGGTCTGCTCGGCATCGAGTGCGGCGATCAGATCGTTGGGGTTTCCACCCGGCGCGATCGCGGCCAGCGTCTGCCGCATCAGCTCGGTTGATAACAGGCGACTGCCGGCGATGTGGCGCGCGTCGAGGAGCGCGGTCGCGGTGGCGAGGTCGTCCTTCGCGAGCTTGGCCACCGCGCGCCCCTCGCGGATCGAGTGACCGATCGCGAGCTTGGCGTCCCACAGTGGATAGAGCAGCCGATCGGCGACGCGCTTGGCCGTGGCCTCCTCGCGATCGTGGAGGATGATGAAGTCGATGTCGGAGTAGGGCGCGAGCTCGCGACGAGCCCAGCCACCCGTCGCGACCAACGAGAGTGGGACCGTCACACCGTCGAGCGCCGCGGTGAAGCGCTCGGCGAGCGCGTGGTCGTAGACGTCCGCGATCCGCCGGCACGCCGCCCCGCCCTGGGCGCGCGGCGAGATCAGCTCGCGCGGCAGCTCGGCGAACAAGCCGTCCAGCGTGCTGCGCAGCGAAGCCACGTCGCAGTCTAGCGCTTGTCGGTGAACGACAACCGCGAGAGATCGATCCAGCCATCCCAGATCCGCACGCCTTGCACGCGCTTGTGGATCAATCCCTGCGGCGCGTCGGTGACGATGCCGGCGATCGGCCAGCTTTCGGCGAGCGCGGCCGCGAGCTCGGGTGCGATCTTGCTGCGCTCCGCCGGATCCCAGACCCCGGCCATCGCGTCGAGTGCACGATCGACTCTCGGTGACACCCCGGACAGTCGGGGCCGCAGGTCCATGTCGACGACACCGCTCCACTGCAGCTCGGCGAGGTGGTAGTTGCCCTCCTCGAGGCGCTTCGCGAGCCAGCTGTCACCACCGGTCTTGAGCTCGATCACCACCCCGATGCGGCGTGCGGCTTCGATCAAGTACTCGCGCGGCAGCGTGTCCGACGGCTTCGCCGGATCGCGCGGGGTCAGGCGCTCGGTGCCGATCATCGTCAGCTTGAGCTCGACCCCGCCCTTGTCGCGGATGCCATTCTTGTCGGAGTCGGTCCACCCCGCGGCGTCGAGCAGGGCACCGGCAACCTTGGGATCGAAGGCCGGTACCACGGGCTCGACGCCATGCACCGGGCCGCCCGACCAGATCGGCCACAGCGCCGGGCGTGCGAGGCGATCGAAGTGGCGCTCGGCGATCTGCTTGCGATCGATCAGCAGGCCGAGGGCGTGCCGCATCCGAACATCGTCGAGCGGACCCTTGGTGGTGTTGAAGACCAAGGTGCGCAGACGCGGCGGGCGGAGCTCGAGCGGCGAGAACGCGGCGGCGATGCCGGGGGCGTTTGCCTGCTCGGGGTAGTGCGCCGGGATCAACGCCGGGAGGATGTCGAAGTCGCCGCGCTTCGCATCCTTGAGCGCGATCGCAGCGTCGGGTTGATAGACGAACTCGACGTCTTTGATCTGGCTGGCCACGGGGGCCCAGTACTTGTCGTAGCGCGACAGGTGGACGGTCCCACCCTTGTTCGAGGTCACCTTGTACGGGCCCGAGCCGATCGGAAGCACGCCAGCGGCGAGGTTGGCGGAATAGTTGTGCATCGGCAAGATCGGGATCTCGGCGAGCGCGCGGACTACCCAGCCGGCCGGCTTGGGGTTCGACAGGACGAGGCGAACCTCGGTGGGCGTGATCAGCTCGACCGCGCTGATGTCCTCGAGCTGCTTGCGGAACATGTCGAGGCCGCGCTTGGGGTCGCGGATCGCGTCGAGCGTGAACTGGACGTCGACGGAGGTCAGCGGGTGCCCGTCGTGGAACGTCGCGTTCGGCTCGAGCTCGATCCGGACCTCCAGGCCCCCCCACGGCGGGGTCACCACGCGCCACGACCGGGCGAGGCGTGGCTCGTAGCGACCCGAGCCGGCCCCAGAATCAGGGGGGACATACCGGATCAGCGGCTCGAACACGGGCCCGAGCAAGATTCTCCGAGCCCACACCGACGGCGCCACCAGGGCGGACAGGCGGCCGGGCTCGGCATCGAGGTGGATCCGCAAGGTATGTCCGCGCGCGGCACGCACTTCGGATTCTGCCGAGACATCCGCGAGCGCGGGCGATCCGGGTGCGTTGACGGCCTCGGCGACCGGATCGGGGGCATGCCGCCACGGTTTGACGCGAGCGGGCGACTCGCAGCCCAGGCCGACGGTGACGATGCCAAGCAGGACGCCGACTTGAGAGGCCCTGACCAGCATGTTATGACCGCTCGCATGCTGCCGCACCGTCATGGTCTGCGCACCGTCCTGTTCACGTCCCTCACGCTCCTCACCGTCGCATGCGGTGAGGACAAGCTGAAGGGACCTGAAGCTGAGGTGCAGAAGCAGACGGCCAAGTTGAACATTCCACCGGTGCCGGCGTTCGATCTCGCCAACAAGCCGATCAAAGAGTTGCGGGTCAAGGGCAAGAAGAAACTCAAGTCCGAGATCACGGTCAAGGGGTTTGTGACGTGGGTCTATGACTGCGCCACCTCGGTTCGGCAACCCGGCGAGGACGACAAAGCGGTTCAGGAGCGGATCGACACCGATCCGACCCTCTGCGAACGCGCGAAGTTCTACGTCGGCGACGACAAGGACACGCCCGCCGAGAAGAGCTTGTGGGTCGTGGACGTGCCGCGCCCGTACACCAAGCTCGACATCAAGCGGATCAAGAAGAAGGAGCGCACCGACCCGCTCAAGTGCGAGCCCGACGAGAAGGACAAGTCGAAGAGCGTCTGCCCGCCGTACGCGGTGGGTGACGAGGTCGAGGTCACAGGGACGTTCGATCTGTCGTCGCCGCACAGCGAGCGTAATAGTGATGGTCTCCTCGTCTACAAGAAGATGAAGAACATCACGCAGCCGTACGAGTCGCCGCCGCCGCCGGCCGAGCTGCCGGGTGCTCCAGGCGCCGCCGCGGGTGGCCCGCCGGCCAAGCCGTCGCCCCAAGACATCGTCAGGAAGCCGGGCTGATCTAGTTCGCGAGTCGGGTGGCGAGCGCGCAGACCTGCGGATCGAGCGCGACCGTCCCCGTGGCCACGGTGGCGGCACATTTCGGTGTGGTCCCAAGCCGCAGCGTACGCTGCGACGGTGGGCCACTCGGTGGGACGATCGAGAGGACCACGGCGATCGAAGCCGTCGGTACGGGTGCGTCGCTCGACGCGCGCGGCACGGCGAGCATGCGCACCAGCTGATCGACGGACGCGACATCGACGGGGCCGGCTGGAGATCGCGCTGGAGCTCGTGTCCACTCACCGACGACGGCGCCCCGGGTGTACGTGACGCCGCCGAGCTGGATCGAGTGCACCGTCGTCGGCTCCTCGGACCACAGCGTGCGATCGACGTAGGCCGCGCCCGCGCGCGCGAGGATCGCGGCCGAGCCCTCGCCGATCCGCAAGGCGAGCGGCTCGGTGCCGCGCACGACGAGACCGCCGGAGAACATCGAGAGCTCGAACGTGGTGTTGCGCTCGGCGGTGATGATGACCCGCGCGATGGGGGGCGTGGTCGGCAACGCGACCGCCTCGACGGGCATCGCGAGCACGGCGAGGAGCTCGGCAACGCGTTCCGGATCGGCGTCGCGGGCGAGGGTCTGCGATGGGCCCGTGAGCCGCGGCTTGCGCGACAACTCGAGGGCGGTGCCGTCCGCGAGCGTGACGCCGAGCGGCTCGATCGGCACCAGGCGCTTGTCGATCAGCGTCGCGAGCCCCGTCAGATCGCGCGAGACATCGAACACCGCCGCTGCAGCGAGCATCCGCTGCCAGGCAGGCTCGGAGACGCACGACGGCCCGATCGCGGGACCGAAGATCGCGTGGTGCTCGCGATCCGGCACCGGGCACATCCCGGCTTCGACGGCGACGAGCTTGCCGTTCAGCGCGAGCCGCGTGCCGCGAGAGTTGGTGTCGACGGGGATCTTGCCGTTCGGCACGGCGACGATCACGAGATCACCGAGCGCGGCCTCGAGCTGCTCGACGGCACCGGCGTTGACGAGCAGCTCGATCGGCAACCCCGCGAGCTTGGTCAGCCGGCGCGGTGATCCGGACAGCGTGAAGCTGCCCACTTCGAGCTGCTCCGCCTGCCCCACCTTCGAGAACGGATGGATGCGAAACGCGACCGGGTCCGGGGCGAGCGCGCGTGCTACCCACGAATCGACGAGCACCGCGTCCTCGCCGATCACCAGCCAGCGCTGTTCGTCGCCGAGTGGCTGCGCGAGCTCGATCACGCTCCTCGCATCGCCGATCTCGATCGTCAGCTTGCTGGTCACCGCGCCGGCTGCAGCTCGCTCCGCACGGCGATGCCACTGTGCCCCGCGCAGCGCCGCCATGACGTCCTCGATCGCCTGCGAGTCCGCCTCGGCGACCGGATCGGTCCACTTCCAGCCGGTCGCCGATCCGGTGTCGCGCACGATCCGGAAGCCGGGAGATGATGCTCGCGGCCCGCTCACCCACTCCAGCCCGGTGATCTCCGCCAATGACACCCCCGGCATCAGGGTGCGATCGCTCGGTGCGTCCTGGCCTCGACCGACGAGCAACAAGGCGGCGAGCGTCCCTGCGACCAGCCACGCGACGATCACGGCCGTGCGACTCGCGATCACGCCGTCTCCTTGCGACGCCGCGCTCGGCTCCGCCACAGCACGAAGCCGCCACCGAGCAGCAGCCACGCGAGGGGGATGCCACCGACGCACATCAGCGTGATGGCGCGCTTCTCGTTGGCGGTGAGCACGAGCCGGATCTGGGTGACTGCACGCTCGGCGATGTCGACCGTACGATCGCTCGCACCCGCGAGCCATCGCACGACGCGCGCCAGCCACAGATCGTTGGCGGGTGCGCCACCGGCGATCAGCGACGTGGTGAACGACTCGACCGAGCCGACGGCGATCACGCGGGTCTTCCCGGTCGCGTTGTTTTTGCCGATCGCGGCGAGGACAACCGGGCCGCCGAGATCGTCGAGGTTCTTCTGCTGGGGCGTGGTCTCGAAGTCGCGCTCGCCCCACCCCGCCGCCGAGGTGCGCACGAGCGGGACCGCGCCACCATCGGTGATCACGGCGCGGGGATGGAACCACAGCGTGGCACGGGTGCCCGGGAAGCCGGCGTTGATCGGGTGGTTCACATAGCCGTTGGTGATCAGCAGGCCGCCCTCGATCTCGCGCACCGCGAGCGACGGATCGATCGCG
>JBBQJJ010000264.1:0-12195 GCA_038325805.1 Haliangiales bacterium | reverse complement strand
TCTGGAAGTAGGAGTTCGCGCTATCGCGCTCACCTAGTCGATTGTATTCGGGGTCCCCGGCTCGAGGACGAGCCACCCCGTACCCCATCATTCGCCTGGTCGAAGGATCGACACAGGCGAACTCTGGGGTTGGTGAGCGCCCTTTCCGTCGAGATCTCATGGGCGTGCATGCAACCGCGCGGTTGCAGCGGGACTCGAACTGCCCATGCCGCTTTGCGCTGCGAGCTGGTAGCGTGACGGGATGAGATTCGCCTGGCTCGCCGTGCTCGCGGCCTGTGGCTCGTCCGCGGGCGACGACGCTCCACCCGGTGATGCCCCGCCCTCGGAGTTTGCGCTGCCCCCTGCCAACGGTGGGCTCGACTACCAGCTCGGCGGTGCGTACGACCCACCCGCCGGCGTCACCATCGTGTCGCGCGATCGCAAGGCCGCGCCCGCGGCCGGCATCTACAACATCTGTTACGTCAACGGCTTCCAGATCCAGCCGGAGGAAGAGGCGTTCTTCATGACCACGCATCCGGATCTGATCCTGCGCGACGGCAACGCGCAGCCCGTGATCGATGTCGAGTGGGACGAGATGTTGATCGACGTCAGCACCGACGCGAAGCGCAGCGAGCTCGCGGGCGTCGTCGGCGAGTGGATCGCCGGCTGTGCGGACGCCGGGTTCGACGCGATCGAGATCGATAACCTCGACTCGTTCTCGCGCTCGCACGGGCTGCTCGTCGAGAACGATGACGTCGCCGCGATGCGCATGATGGCCGATGCCGCACACGCGCGCTCGCTACCGATCGCCCAGAAGAACTCGGCGGAGCTGGTCGGTCGTAAGGCAGAGCTCGGGACCGATTTCGTGGTCGCCGAGGAGTGCAACGAGTTCGACGAGTGCCAGACCTACCGCGACGTGTACGGCGATCACGTGATCGTGATCGAGTACAACCGCACCGCGTTCGACGCCGGATGCGCCGCGTTTCCCTCGCTCTCGATCGTGTTGCGGGATCTCGACCTCGTGCCGGCGGGATCGGCCGGTTATGCGTTCGATGGGTGCTGATCGGTAAGCCCACCTACACTGGCTACACCCAGGTTTGCGTAGTTATTCTGTGCTGTTGACGCGCTGGGTCGCGGGGCGTATAGCGCGCGCTCCATGAAGACTGTATTGGCTTCACTTCTGATTCTCTCCGCGTGCGCCACCGGCGGCGACGACAGCGGCTTCGAAGGTGACGAGCAGGAAGCGGGCTCGACCACGTACGTCGACATCCTCGACTTCTCGAAGACGGATCAGGGTCGCTGGTACGACACGATCCATCACCTCAACGCGAAGTTCGTCGAGCTCTGCGGCGACGGGTCGTGCGGCGGTCCGTACGGCACGCTCGTTCCGCTGACGTTCGGTTGCTCGGTGTCGAGCAAGCTCGGCAGCGTGCGCGAGTGCGTGTGGACGTTCGCGACGTCGAGCCTCGTGGTCGACACCCGCAACGCGCGCGTCCTCGCTGACGTGCCGCTGTTCCAGTGCCGCATCACGTCCAGCATCTACTCGAACAAGCTGATCCCGATCCTCGAGGGCGACGACCCGTTGCGCGTCGTGCTGCCGGGCTCCGAGACGATCATGAAGCAGCTCGACGTGTGCTTCGAAAACCCGATCGGCATGAACCCGGGCGAGCTCGCGAAGCTCGGCACCGAGTCGTACGTCGCGGCGACCGACTACTACACGACCACGGCGAACCAGCAGAAGTGGAAGGCTGCGAAGGCCGCGCTCGTGCACGGCTTCGACAACATCTGCGGCGACACGTTCTGCTCGAGCGACTTCGGCGATCTGCAGGCGATGGACTTGGAGTGCTCGGTCACCAAGTCGACCGGCAACGTGAAGTCGTGCACCTGGGTGTTCGCGGGCAGCTACCACGTCGTTCCTGAGAAGTCCGGCGCGATCCAGACCACGACGAGAGCGTGGAAGTGCGACGTCAAGGTGAAGGGCACGCTCTCGCAGCTGATCTCGACGCTGACCGCGGCGGGCACCACGGAGGCGATCCGTCGCCCGCTGCCCGGCGGTACGAAGACGGCGTACGACGCCCTGCTCGACTGCGAGCTCTCGCAGTAGTCACTCTGCGCTAGTTATCTCCGGTACTTGCAGATCGGCGGCACCGCCGACCTTGACAGTTGCCACTGTCACAGTAAGTATTGGCTCAATGAAGAGCGTTGCATCGAGCTTGCTGTCTCGGCTCGCGAACGTCGCTGGGCTGATCGCCACTCCCCTGACGCCGGCGCACTACCTCGGGCTGCTGCGGCCGCTCGCGGCGAACCACACGGCACGGGTCGAGGCAGTCTCCCGCGAGACCGAGGACGTCACGACCCTGACGCTGCGTCCCGGTCGCGGTTGGCAGCGCCATCAAGCGGGACAGCACGTCCGCGTCGCGCTCGCGATCGACGGTCGCCTTGCGGCGCGCATGTACTCGATCTCGTCGTCGCCGGATCGGACGGATGGGTCGATCACGATCACCGTGAAGGCACAGGGACGAGTCTCCAAGGCGCTGTGCTCCAGCGAGCCGGGTAGCTACCTGACGCTCGGCGTGCCCGAGGGCGACTTCGTGCTGCCGACCAGCCAACGCGTCCTGTTCGTCACCGGCGGCAGCGGGATCACGCCGGTGATGAGCATGCTGCGCACCTACGCGGCGCGCGGCACGATGCCGGACGTCGTTCACCTTCACTTCGCGCGCTCCGCGGATGACGTGATCTTCGCCAGCGACCTCTTCGATCTCGCAGCGCAGCCGACGTACCGATCGATCCTCGTGACCGATCGCCGACGGTTCACGCCCGCGCTCCTGACCTCGCTCGTGCCGGATTGGGAGCGTCGCGAAGCGATGGCGTGCGGACCCGCGAGCTTGCTCGAGGCCGCCGCGTTCACGAACCCACGTGTCGAACGCTTCGCGGCGACGCTCGTCGCTCCCTCCGACGCGAGCGGTGGCCACGTTCGGTTCGGCACGAGTCGCGTCTCGGCGATCTCCGACGGGCGCACGCCCCTTCTACGAATCGCCGAGGGGGCCGGCATCCATGCACCCCACGGATGCCGCATGGGCATCTGCCACACCTGCGATGCCACGCTCACCAAGGGCTGCGTCCGCGATCTGCGCACCGGCGATCGGCTCCAAGCCGGCGCGCGCATCCAGATCTGCGTGTGCGCTGCCGCCGGTGACGTCGAGCTCGCTCTCTGAAAGGACCCGCTATGCACTCTCTTCCTGTGTCCCTCACCGACGAGCAGATCGAGGACTTCGGTCGCGAGCTCGACACCCTTCAGCGCGACGTCAAGGCCACCCTCGGTGCTGCCGATCGCGCATACATTCGACGCGTGATCGCCGTGCAGCGCGGCATGGCGCTCGGCGGGAGACTCCTGATCTACGCGAGCTTGCCGCTGATCCCCACACCCTTCTTCCTCGGCGTGATCGGGCTCGGGACCGCCTCGCTCGGCCTCTCGAAGATCCTCGAGAACATGGAGATCGGGCACAACGTGATCCACGGCCAGTGGGACTGGATGCAGGATCCCGAGATCCATTCGTCGACGTGGGAGTGGGACATCGTGTGCCCCGCCGATCAGTGGAAGCACTCGCACAACGTGGTCCATCACACCTGGACCAACGTGATCGGGAAGGACCGCGACGTCGGCTACACGATCCTGCGGGTCAGCGACAAGCAGCCGTGGAGACCGTTTCACCTCGCGCAGCCCGTCTACAACGCGGCGCTCGCGATGATGTTCCAGTGGGGCGTCGGGATGCACGACCTCGACGGCAAGGACACGGTCACCAAGCTGCGCGGCATCGGGCGCAAGGCCGGCAAGCAACTCGCGAAGGACTACGTGCTGTGGCCGCTGCTCGCCGGTCCGTTCGCGCTGCCCGTGCTGCTCGCGAACCTCGTCGCCAACTCGATGAGGAACCTATGGACCTACGCGATCATCTTCTGCGGCCACTTTCCCGACGGCGCGCAGCTGTTCACCGAGGCACAGATCGAGGGAGAGACCCGCGGGCGCTGGTATCTCCGGCAGATCCTCGGCTCGTGCAACATCTCGGGTGGGCCGCTGTTCCAGCTGCTTTCAGGCAACCTCAGCTTCCAGGTCGAGCATCACCTGTTCCCCGATCTGCCGAGCAACCGCTACGCCGAGGTCGCTCCGAAGGTCGAGGCGCTATGCGCGCGGTTCGGCATCCCGTACAACAAGGGCTCGTTCAGGAAGCAGCTCGGTTCGACGCTCCGCACGATCTTCCGACTCGCTTTACCAACCTCCAGATCGACGAGAACCGCCCTCGCAGCATGACCACCGAGCACACGCTCACGATCGACGAGCTCTCGGCCTCCTCGCAGGTCCCGAGTCGCACGATCCGGTTCTATCAATCGCGCAATGCGTTGATGGCTCCCGAGATCCGCGGGCGCGTCGCGTACTACGGCAAGCACCACGTCGAGCGGCTCAAGCTGATCGCGCAGCTCCAGGACCGCGGGCTCCGGATCGACGCGATCGGCGATTTGATGAAGCGCATCGACCGCGGCGAGGTCGATCTCGCGGAGTGGCTCGGCGTCGAGGAGCAGATGCATACGCCGTGGGTGCTCGACCAGGCGAAGACACTCACGGAGGCCGAGCTCTACGACGCCGCGGGCGCTCGCCGTCCCGGTCTACTCGCCGACCTCGAGCGCGCCGGCATCATCGAGCGCAAGGGCGAGGTCTACCTCCTCGGCAGCCCTGCCTTGCTGAGCATCGCGATGAAGCTGGAGACGGTCGGCATCGATCTGCAGACCGCGGTGAAAGCCTCGGAGATCCTGCGCAAGCACCTGGGTCGCGCGGTCGGCGAGCTCGTCGAGCTGTTCCTCGGTCGCTTCGAGGACGGCCAGATCACGATCGCGCAGTCGAAGAAGTTGTTCGAGACGTTCCGCTCCGTCGGCGTCGATTCGGTGCGCGTCGTGTTCGCTCGCGAGATGGAGACCGCGCTGCGCAAGCTGGTCGCCTCGGGCAAGCTGGCGGCGCTGTCGGCGCGCGCGAAGAAAAAGCGCTAGCACGACTCGCCATCCCGTCATCGCCAGGCTCGTGTCGGATCGACACGAGCGGACTTTGCTCTCGCAACCTGCGCCGGGTGACGCTGTCGACTCCACGTGAAGTGGGTCGTGCTCGCGTGCCTTGCCGGCACGATCGCATCCGCCGTCTGGCGAGGCTGTCGACACGAGCGCCCCACAGCGTGCGATCTACCACCGCGCGACTGCACCGAGGACTGTGACGAGCTCGTGCAGCTCCTGCCCGCGATGGGGCCCGGCTATCACGACGACGTGATCTACTGGGAAGACTCGTCGGTCACGTCGACGTCCTACATGCGCCGCGAGCTGATGATGCTCGTCAAGTACGCCACTGCGCGCGTCGCGTGCGATGCCGCCGACTGGAAAGGCAACGGCGGCACGCTCGGCATGGGTGATGCGAGCGATGTCGACGGCAACACGCCGGGAACGGCCTACGGTCACCCCCCCATCCGCGTCACACGCACGATGGCGGCTACGACATCGACATCGCGTACTACCAGCGCGGCACCGAGAACAATGGTGTTCGTGCGGTGTGCCCCACCAAGAGCGAGGATGCGCTTCACTGCACCGGTCCACCAAACCTGCTCGATGCGAAGCGCACCGCGCTGTTCATCGGCACGCTGTTCGAGTCCGATCGCGTGCGGATCGTCGGCATCGACGGCATGGTCGCGAAGCCGATCCGCGATCAGCTCGCACGGATGTGCCGCATGGGTCTGGTGACCGCGGAGGCATGCAAGCGGATCGCGCTCGGCTACGAGACCGAGCCCACCGGCCGGCAATGGTTCTATGGCCATCACAATCACCTGCACCTCAGCTTGAAGCGCTAACGTCCGCGTGTGAAAGCCCTCCTCGTGGTCGCCTTCGTCGGCTGCATTCCATTCGGTTGCATTCCACCCGCGGCCGTACCCGTGGACTGGCGTGACATGCCGGTCCAGCGCGTGTCCGCCGTGACCGTCAAGAACACGGTCCCGTTCACGATCGAGCTCCTCGCCTCGATGGCCAAAGACTCCAGCCCGTCGGAGCACGTGGTGTTCGGACCCGCGGGTAAAGGCGTCGCGGAAGCGCCCACGATCTTCATCGACGATGCCTCGCCCGAGACCGTGGATGAGTTCGCCGCGGGACTGCCCGAGGACGGCACCAAGATCATCCAGCGCGCAACCGTCCCCGCCGGCTGGTGGGTGGCGCTCGAGAAGCCATCGCACGTGATCAAGGGCGACGGAACACCGTCGTACTCCTACTGGATCCATGCGCAGCTCGGCGCGCTGACGTGCGAAGGCTTCGCGTACGGCTACAAGGACCAGCTCCTCCGGGTCGCCGAGATGTGCGTCTCGCTCAGGCCCTGACAGCTGCGGCGTCGACGAGGCGTGAACGCGCGGTCACACCGGCACGACATCGGTCGTCAAAATAGATCGCCCCGCACCCAGCCGCGTTGACCGCACGATGCGACGGCTCGCGTTGATGTTCCTGGTCATTCTCACCGCACCGGCCATCGCCCACCCGCCGCCGCCGCCCCCGCCGGAGATCGCCGTCTCGCCTACCGCGCAGCCGACCCTCGTCGAGTGGACCACCTGGTTGCGCGGTGCGATCACGGTCGCCCACGGTGACACGGACGCGGTCCCGCGCTCGACCACGGCCCCGATCCGAGAGGCCGAGCGCCACGTCGCCGGCGCTGCCGGGATCGGGTTCACGCTGCCGATCGGTCAGCGCGTTCGCATCGGTGCATGGGCCGAGGTCCGTGGCTGGGACGTCCCGCTGGTCGGTGGTGAGCTGACCGTGACCCCGAGCGACCTCGACCTCTTCTTCTACAAAGGCAAGAGCGCCATCACGGCCCGCGCCGGCGGCAACCCGGACCAGCTCACCGCGCAGCTCGGGTTCGCGTATCGCGCGCCGTGGGACTTGTTCGGGGCCAAGCCGCGCAGCAGCCGCTACATGATCGGCGTTGGCCTCGTCGCCACCGCCACGCAGAGCCGGCTCGACCCCCACGATTGGTCGGCGACGGTCGGCCTCGAGTTCGAACCGATCGGCGCACTTCGCTACGTGCTCGGCGTTCGCTCCTGGTACTGACAGCAGTGTGAACGCCTGGTCTCGGCGGGCCGCTCGTTCACGGCGGCGCGACGATCTGTTCACAGATCTGCCAACGCTCGCCACGATCACCCGCCTCTTGCTCGGTCTGCGTGTGGGCACGTACGTTGCTGACGCGAGCGGCACGATGCGTTCTCTCAGCCTTGTCCTCGTTCTCACCGCATGCGGCGGTTCCTCTGACGATCCAGCCGGCGATGCGCCGACATCACAGCCCTGCGTCCCCAAAGACGACAGCACGCAGCTCGCCGACGCCACCTCGTGGCAACTCGGCGCGACCGCCGTCGACGACGCCGGCACGTGGTTCGTGCTCGCGAAGCAACACGATGACGTCACTGACTTCGTGATCGCGGATGCGACCGGCGAGCTGTCCGCGCCGATCACCGGCATCGCCAACGCCTCGGGTCACAACGTCGCGACCGTGACGCTCGACGGCAAGCGCTGCTTCGCGATGCACACGTTCGACGAGAACTTCCACTTCGCCTGCGAGGGCTCCCCGGTCGAGATTCCCGACCTCGATCTCGGCGGCAAGATGAGCGTCGTCGCCGACGGCTCCACGGTCCACGCGTTCGGCCAGGACTTCGCGGCGTATCACGAGCTCCGCCGCACCGGTGGTGTGTGGGGACAGGTCGAGAAGTTCGAGAGCTCGATCTCGAAGGCCGAGGACGCGGTGCGCTCGCAAGGCAACGTCGTCTCGTGCTTCCTCTCCACCGGCGACAACGCGAGCATCGACACGCTCTCCGGCGATGCGATCTACGGTGAAGGCACGGCGACGTGGTGCCGGCTGATTCCCGATGGCAGCTCGCTCGGCGTCCTCACCGACCTCGGCTTGACGACGTTCACCGGCGCCACGCTCGGCAACTGGCAGCCTACCGCCGCCGATGTTCGTCCGCTCGCGGTCGGTACGCGCGAGGGCACTCCGTTCGCCGTGCTTCGCCGCGACGATCGCGTCGAGCTCCAGCCGCTTCCCTCCGGCGCGCCGACGGTGCTGCTCGAGTCGTCCGGTCCGGTCCAGGCCGTGATCGACAACGACCGCGTGATCCTGACGTCGCTGAGATCGAACTCCGAGCTGAGCTCGTCGACGCGCTGCCTCGAGTAACGCCGACCTGGGTCAGTTGAGCGCGATCTCGAGCCCGACGGTGACGCGATACTGCTTGTAGAAGAACGGGATCCCGCCCGGGCGAGGCGTGGGCAGCGCGAAGTGGATCGGATCGAAGGTCAGCGCGGTGCGCTTGCCGAGCGGGAACCGGACGCTGGTCAACGAGCCTCCGAAGTAGATGCCGGTCGTGTACTTGTCGATGCCGAGCAGATCGAACAGCATCACCGACGTTCCCGCTTCGACTCGGGTCGAGAGCGCGATCTTGTTGCTGTGATACCAGCGATACGAGACCGCGAGGAAGCCATTGGCGACACCCGCACGCACGCTACCCACCTCGTCGAACGACAGGAACGGGTTCCATTCGCCATACAGCCCGAACGACCAGTGCTTCCAGTCGATGGCGATGCCGACGGCCGCAGACGCTGCGCCATCATCCCACGCGCCACCCATCCGCAGATCGAAGTGCCAGCGCGCGAAGTCCGAGCGATCCTGCGTGGCCGCGGGCGCATCCTTATCTGGCGTGGTGTTCTCCGGCGGCAGTTGCTGCTCCGGATCCGGAACCAGCGGCGCGGGCGTGGGTGCCGGCTCGGGCGTGGGTGCCGGCTCGGGCGTCGGCGCCGGCTCGGTGGGTTGCTGCGCGCGCGCGAGCGATGGCACCGCAAACACCAGCGCGAACGCGATCACGGCCTGCGCCGCGCGCGCGTTGCGGCGACGACGGAGCAACAGGAACGCGATCGCGGCTGCGATCACGAGCGACGAACCGCCTGCCACCTGGCAACCAAACCCACGCAGGTCGGTCGGCTCCCCGAGCTCCGGCGCGTCGCAGTAGTTGTTCGCCGGAGAGCAGTCCGGCGTGAGCACGAGCGCGGCGTCGACCGCAGCTTCGACGCGTGCTCGCCGACCCGGAGCCGGATCCACGATCGCTGCGATGATCGCGGCGGCAGCTTCGCGGGCGTGGGTGACCCGCGCCACCTGAACGGCATCGGTGCGGCGGCAATCATCGATGGCACTGAGATGCGGATAGCCATCCCTCGCCTCGTCGTAGTCTCTGCTGCCGAAGGCCTCGATGTAGTTGAGGACGTGGCGGACGGTCCCGCTCTCGGGATCGCGCATCGCGTGCGCGAAGCTATCTTCGGTCGCGTGCATCGCGCGTCCGAGCCGATACGCGAACGTGGGCAGCGCGATCGTGTACTTGCCGCGATACTTGAAGTAGCTGGAGACGTCCTCGGTGGCCTCGAGGTCGAGCTGCTCCGCGAGCAGGCCGCCGGTCTCGAGCTCGCCGAGGATGAACGCGCGACAATCTGCAAGGGCGCTGACGTCGCCGGCAGTCCCATCATCCTTCGGCGCGCGGATACAGTGCTCCACCTGCTTGTCGGGATCGTCGTGGACGTGGATCAAGCTGGAGATGTCGGTCGGCTGGCGATCCTCGATGTCGTTGGAGCGCACGCCGATCAGCAGCGCGAGCAGCCAGACGTTCTTCTCCGGGATATTGAACGTCAGGTCCACCATCGCGCGCGCCTGGTCCTCGGTCGGTGACGGCGCAGCCGCGAAGTCGGGGAACCCCGAGCTCCGCGCCGCGGCGGCCGTGATCTCCTCGTGACAGGCTTCACTGACCGGCGAATAGATCTCGAAAGCGAGGGCTGGTGTGGGTACGAGCAGGAGCGTGAGTAAGGCTAACCGTCCGAGCATCGCGTCAGGCAGTGCGAGAATCGCGCTCAAGCCCACTACGAGATTGAGGGAGTTAGAGCGTTCGCGATCGCGATGACCGTGCGGATTCGCGCGGTCGAGCGGAATCGCAGCGGCGGTTCTCCCTGGTCTACAATGGTCCTTGCGAAGCGAGGATCATCGCAAGCGGTCCTTGCGTTAGCGCCAGCGAAGGACGTCGATCGTCGCGGGTGACTGACGCGCCAGCGGTTCGATCACCAACCTCGGATGTCCCATGTGGATCACGAGGTCGAAGCCATCGAGCTGACCGTCGGGACCACCCTTGTGAGGACCGGTCGGATCGCTCTTGTCCTCCCACAGCGCGGCCACGTGATCCCAGCTCGCACGTGGCGAGTCGACGCCGTAGTCGATCCGGATCAGATCGCCGGCTTTGACCTCGATCCGCGTCGCGGGTGTGCCTTTGTCGTCGAGCTTGACGAGCTTCGACACCGGGCGTGCGTAGGCCGTCAGCCCGGCTACGTTGGTGTACGCGAGCTGGTTGCCGCGTCGCCGCATCGCGCCGACCATGACGTCCGCGCAATCCGCGCCGGTGAACCGATCGGTCTGATGCGTGCGACCTGCGCCTGCCGAGCCGAACACCTCGGGCACGAGCAGGTAGCTCGACAACCAGCCGAGGAAATCATCGGCGCGCCGGATCGACAGCCGGTGCACGCTCGGGAGCATGCCGGCGGTGTCTGTTGCTTCGGCACCGGGGCTGCCGACCTTCGCGCCGCCGATGTCGACCTCGACCTTGAAGCGGATCGTGCCGAGACCCGGCACCTGCGTCGCGCTCGGTTCACTCGCCGCGATCTTCGCCGGAACGATCGCGGTCTCGCTCCACGGTGCGAACACGTGCTCGAAGTAGTCGATCGCGTCGTAGCCGCGCCACGTGCCGAACGAGGGTGGCTCGACGGAGACGTTCGAGTAGAAGTTGCTGGTCACGCCATGCTTCGCGGGCGTGGTCCGAAATCCGTGAGGCTCGACGGTGGACCATCGAACCTTGCCTTCGAGCAAGGTCGTGCGCTGCCGTGCGCCGCCGAGCTGCACCGCGGTGATGCCGGCCGGGGCGAGCACGACGCGTCGCCCGGCGCGCGTGCCGACAACCACGGCGGCGAGCTCTGCGGTCTGATCGGATCGCGCCTCGGTGGCGGCATCCGTCCAGGCACCGTTGCCGACTCGGCCGACCACGATCGCCTTCTCGGGGACGAACGCCGGATCGGCGGTCGCGACGGTGGGGAGTAAGACAAGGAACGCGGCCGCTCGCATGGATCAGTCATGCGCGATGGGCCATTCCCTCGCAAACGAGAACCCGGCACTTTTGTCTGTACTGGACATCAGGCTTGACGGGTTGGCCGCGACGTCGTATTTAACACATTAGTTAAATACGACCATGCGGAACCTGAATGCCACCTTTGCTGCGCTCGCCGATCCGACCCGGCGTGCGATCGTCGCTCGCCTCGCGAAGGGCGATGCGACGGTCCTCGAGCTCGCGGCGCCCTTCGACATCAGCCTCCCCGCGATCTCGCGGCACCTCAAGGTGCTCGAACAGGCCGGCCTGATCGCGCGCGAACGCGATGCGAATCGGCGGCCGTGTCGGCTCGTTGGCGACGCCCTGACGGATGTCGTCCACTGGGCCGAGCACACGCGGCGTGCATGGGAAGCGCGGTTCGATCGTCTCGACGACTACCTGCACGAGCTGCAGAGCCAACCAACCAAGGGAACCAAAGATGTCCGCAAGCAGCGCTGATCCGTACGCCTGGGATCTCGACCGGGAGATCGTCCTGTCCCGCGTGTTCGATGCACCCCGCGCCCTCGTCTTCAAGGTGTGGACCGATGCCGAGCACATCAGCAAGTGGTTCGGCCCCAAGGGGTTCACCTGTACGACGCGCGCGATCGACATCCGCGTCGGCGGGCGCTGGCAGTTCGACTACCGCGGGCCCGATGGAACCCTCTACACCAATCGCATGGACTACCTCGAGATCGTGCCGAACGAGAAGATCGTCGCCGATCACGGCAGCGACATGGATGATTGTCCACGGCGGTTTCGCGTCACGATCACGTTCGACGAGCAGGCCGACAAGAAGACGGTCGTCACGATGCGTCAGCTGCTCGCGACGAAGGCGCAGCGCGATGCCACGATCGGCTTCGGCGCCGTCGAGCTCGGCTACCAGACGCTCGACAAGGCCGCCGAGCACATTCGCTCGCTAACGAGATAGCGTCAGGATCGAAGGCTCTCCAGATCGGGGCTGGCTTCGAGGAGCTCCTGCAGCATGACTTCGAGC
>JBBQJJ010000263.1:0-12216 GCA_038325805.1 Haliangiales bacterium | reverse complement strand
GATCCTTCGCGGCGTCGGGGCGCGCAATCGCCATTTCGGCGACCCCCCCCTTGATGAAACTCATGATGCCCATCGAGAGCCCTCCTGTTGCCGCAACGTAGCATACACGCACAGCAGTTTTCTCTTGATCCATGTAGGGGGAACGGAGGTAAGGTCCGCCGCACATGAGAGCCGCATTCGGTTTGATCGCTCTTCTCGCTGCATGTGGCCCCACGGGTCGACCCGGTGGCACTGACCCCGGTGGCGACGATGACGACGATATGAACCCGCCGAGCGGCGTCGAGGCGTGTACCAACGCGCTCGATGACGACGGTGACGGTCGCGCGGACTGCGCCGATCCCGACTGCTCCGGCGTCGATGGCTGCCCGGTCTGCGGCTCGGTCGAGAACCCGGAAGCCACTCCGCTGGCCCTGCCCGATGGCGAAGGCGACGGCGCGATGTGCTCGACGGATGCCCAGTGCACCACCGCAGGCGCTCCGAACTGCGTGTTCAAGGAGTGCCACGCCTCGTACAACTCGCAGCTCAACTTCATCGGCTTCCCCGATGGCGCGAAGCTCGACGATCCGAGCAAGCTGCTCAAGGTCTGCGTGAACATGGAGCACTCGTGGCTCCGCGACCTTCAGATGGAGCTGATCACCCCCGACGGCGCGGTGTTCATCCTCCACAAGTTCGCGGACCGCACGGGTCGCGAGACCCACCTCGGCAACGCGAACGATGGTGATACGGCGAGTAACCCGGTCGCGGGAACTGGCATGGAGTACTGCTGGACCCCCACGGCAGCCGCGACCATGATGGCCTCGGCCACGGGTATCCAGCTGGCACCGGGCGACTTCAAGTCGGATGCGCCGTGGACAGCGCTCAGCGGTTCGTCGCTCAACGGCACGTGGGAGATGCGCGTGACGGATCTGTGGCCGGCCGATAATGGCTTCCTGTTCGCGTGGTCGATCAAGTTCGACCCGTCGCTGGTCTCGGACTGCACGGGCCCGATCATCCTCTAAGGATGCGGACTGCGCTCGGCCTGAGTTGTCTGCTCGCAGCATGCGGACCCTCGGGTCGCCGAGCTGATCTGGTCGACGCCACCGGGCCCGACGGCCCGACGGGCGTCGAGGTGTGTAGCAACGCACTCGATGACGACGGCAACGGCTTGGCCGATTGCGCGGACCCGAGCTGCTCCGGCGTGGATGGCTGTCCTCTCTGTGGTGCCGTCGATAGTCCCGAGGCCACACCGCTGGCATTGCCCGACGGGATCAGCTCCGGGGCAACGTGCTCGACAGACTCGCAGTGCACCGACCCGGCCGCGCCGAATTGCGTGTCGAGCGAGTGCCACGCTTCGTACGTGTCGACGCTCGAGTTCATCGGGTTCCCTGATGGCGCGACGCTGACCGATCCGAACAAGCTGCAGAAGGTCTGTGTTCGGATGGAGCACTCGTGGCTCCGCGACATCCAGATCGAGCTGATCAACCCCGAGGGGGCGGTCCTCATCCTCGACAAGTGGTACGACCGCGGCTTCAACCACGCCGTGCTCGAGATCTTCCTCGGCAACGCGAACGACAACGATAACGCCAGTGCTCCGGTCGCCGGGATCGGCATGGAGTACTGCTGGACGCCTACAGCAACCACCGAGATGATCGACTCGCAGACCGGTGTGGCCGCACCGACGACGGCTGTCGGGAGTCACCGCCAGATGCCTGCCGGCGACTACCAGTCCGCGTCACCCTGGACCGCGCTGACGGGTTCCTCGCTGAATGGCAACTGGTCGATGCGCGTCACCGATCTTTGGGCCGAGGATAACGGCTTCATGTTCGCGTGGTCGATCCAGTTCGACCCGACGCTGGTCGAGGACTGCGCTGGCCCGATCATCCTCTAACCCCAGAGCTCACCTCGGTTGACCTTTCCGGCTGAGCTCTGGACGTAGGAGTTCTCGCGCTCACCCGGTCGATTGTCTTCGGGGTCCCCGGCACGAGGACGAGCCACCTCGTTCCCCTCATTCCCCATCCTTCGCCTGGTCGAAGGATCGACACAGGCGAACTCTGGAGTTAGGCGAGATCGCTCGATGCTAAGGTCCGTGCTCGTGGCGGACCCTGTTCAGTTTCGGCGATGAGTGCAGCTCGATTGATCGTCGTGCTGTTCGTCGTCAACGCGGCGCTGATCGCGATCGGCGCGATCGTGATCGGCACACCCGACAAGCAAGCGGGGAGTGGCATCAAGGTCGGGCTGGTGTTCGACGTCGGCGGCAAGAATGACAAGTCGTTCAACGAGGCGGCATACCGCGGCCTCGAGCGCGCGAAGGCCGAGCTCGGGATCGATGCGACGTTCGTCGAGCCGAGTGAAGGTGCCGACCGCGAGGCGGCGCTCAGGGCGATGGCGGCGAGTGGGAAGGACCTCGTGATCGGCGTCGGCTTCATCTTCAGCCCCGATCTCGAGCGGCTCGCGAAGCAGTTCCCGAAGGTGAAGTTCGCCGGGATCGACTACTCGCCGTCGGAGGGCGTCGGGACGATCGACAACCTGGTGGGGCTCCGGTTTCGCGAGCACGAAGGCAGCTTCCTGGTCGGCGCGATCGCGGGCTACCTGACGCGGACGAAGGTCGTCGGGTTCGTGGGTGGGATGAAGATCCCGCTGATCCGGAAGTTCGAGGCCGGCTACGAGGCGGGCGTCAAGCACGTCTGCCCGGAGTGCGTGGTCAAGGGCGCGTACGCGGGTAGCGAACCGAAGGCGTTCGCCGATCCGACGAAGGGGGAGGAGCTCGCCGCGGCGCAGTTCGGCCAGGGCGCCGACATCATCTTTCACGCGGCGGGCAAGACCGGCGACGGCGTGTTCGCGGCGGCGCGGCAACGCAAGGCGAGAGCGATCGGCGTCGATTCGGATCAACACGACAACGCACCCTGCTGCGTGATCACGAGCATGGTGAAGCGTGTCGACGTCGCCGTGCTCAAGGTGATTCGCGAGCTGTCGGAGGGATCGTGGAAGGGTGGGGTGCGCGAGCTCGGGCTTGCCGAGGACGGCGTGGCGTTCATCTCCGACGAGCGCAATCGGACCCTGTTGCCGCTCGAGGTGGCGACGAAGGCGCGCAAGCTCGGCGAGCAGATCATAAATAAACAGATCACGGTGCCGGACCGGTGATCGAAGCGGCGCTGACCAAGCGCTACGGCACCCGCGAGGTGCTGTCCGCGGCGACGCTGTCGCTGCGACCGGGAACCGTGCATGCGCTGGTCGGCGAGAACGGGGCGGGCAAGAGCACGCTGGTGAAGATCCTTGCCGGCACCGTGTCGTCGGATGGCGGAACGCTTGCAGTGGGAGCTCGGACGGTGGAGCTCGCGACCTGGGATCGCCGGGCGGCACGCGCCGCGGGGATCGGGATCGTGCAACAGCACGGCAGCTCGGCGGGCACGCTCAGCGTGGTCGAGAATGCGGTGCTCGGCCTCGAGCCCGGCTGGCCGGTGATCGACCTGACCGAGAGTCGGGTCGCACTCCATGCCCTGGGCGAGCAGGTCGGCCTGCCGATCGACCCGGATGCACGCACCGACGAGCTCTCGCTCGGAGCCGCGCAGCGTGCCGAGATCGTGGCCGCGCTCCACGCGATCTCCGGTGCGCGGAGTGGTGAGAAGCTGTTGATCCTCGACGAGCCGACCGCGGTGTTGACGCCGACCGAGGTCGAGGGTCTGCTCGCGACGCTGCGACGGCTGGCCGCCGAGGGCACCACGATCGTGATCGTCACCCACAAGCTCGACGAGGTCCGCGCGGTCGCCGACGACGTCACCGTGCTGCGCGCCGGCAAGACGGTCGCGACATTCACCGCGCGGACGGGGCCGCTCGAGGTCGCTGCGATCGCGAAGGCGATGGTCGGCAGCGAGCTGCCCGGCTCCTCGCCCGTCGCGGCCCCGCCGGCCTCGGCCCCCGAGGCGCTCGGCCTCTCCCATCTCACCGTCGGCAGCGAGCTGCGTGGAGTCGGGCTGACGATCCGTCGCGGCGAGCTGGTCGGAGTCGCTGGCGTCGACGGCAACGGTCAGCGCGAGCTCGCCCTCGCGATCGCCGGCTTGGTCCGCGCCGCGGGCGTGGTGCGTATCGGCGGCACGGATCTGAGCACCGCATCCCCGGCACGCCGGCTCACCGCCGGCCTCGCGCATATCCCCGAAGACCGTCACCACGGTGGCCTGCTGCTCGACGGCACCGTCGCCGAAAATCTCGCGCTCGGGCGCGCCGACGTCACCGGTCGGTTCCTGATCGATCGCGCGAAGGTCGCCGCGCACGCCGTGGCTCGGATCGCCGAGCTCGACATCCGCCCGCCGGATCCGGCCGTGCTCGCGCGCTCGCTCTCCGGCGGCAACCAGCAGAAGCTCGTGATCGGACGCGAGCTGTCGCGTCTGAACCTGCGTGCCGTGATCGCGGCGCAACCGACGCGCGGTGTCGACCTCGGTGCGGTGATCAAGATCCACGCGCGGTTGCGGGCGGCGGCCGCCGCCGGTGCAGGTGTGCTCGTGATCTCTGCCGATCTCGACGAGCTACTCGCACTCTGTCATCGCATCGTCGTGCTGTTGCGCGGCCGGATCGTCGGCGAGCTCGCGGGTGACGACCTCCGCGACGCCGGGGCACGCGAGCGACTCGGTGTGATGATGACCGGCGCCCAAGCCGACTAGCCCGTGGTGGCAACTGGCGTCGTGCAACCTCGTGCACAATCCCTCACCAACCCCCACCGGGGTTGAGGGAATCGCACGCAAGTGCGGATTCCAGCACAACGGCAGGCATCATCGTCCGGAAACCGGACAGTGCGCCTCGATGGAGTGTCCGGTCAGCCATGGAGTGTCCGGTCAGCCGGACAGCACCCATGAAGCAAGCAAGCTAACCCCAGAGCTCACCTCGGTTGACCTCGGACTTCCGGCTTCGCCGGAAGACTCTGTCCTCCAGGCTGAGCTCTGGTCGATAGTATTCGGGGTCCCCGGCTCGAGGACAGCCCCGTTCCCCATCATTCGCCTGGTCGAAGGATCGACACAGGCGAGCTCTGGGGTTAGTGGCAAGCCTTGGGATGGGCCTCGCCGTAGACGGTGGACGCGTCTCCGAGGACAAGGCCCATGCAGACGGCACTCGTCGCATCGTCGAGTCGGTCGAGCGGGAACATCTCCTCCATCGTCATCCGGTCATTGACCCACGCTTGGCAGGGCGAGCAGAAGTCGATGATCTGGAAGCGCAACTCGTCGTCGGCGACCTTGATGTCGCGAGGCGTCTTGCCGAGGCGGACATCCTGCGCGTGGCGGCGCAGCGCGCCGAGCAGCGACGTGCCTGTCAGCGGATCGCTGCCGCCTGGACCACGGACCCGCCCGGTGTTGGTGGGCGTGCACGTACAGGTGTCGGGCGTAGAGGCCTTACCGCCGCAACCGATCACGAGGAGAGCTGCGAGGACGCGCATGACGCGATCCTAACCCGCTCGGGGCTGCGGAGCTCACGGTCGATTGTCTTCGGGGGTTCCCAGCCCGCGTCGTCGGCGCACTGTCACCTCGCCGAGATGGCCCGGACGAGTGGCGCCGACGACCGATCGCGTGGGGTACGCTCGCTCGCGATGGCGAGGCCTCGTTGATCGCACTGCTGCGGCCTGGCGCGAACGCGCGGCGCGAGCTCGAGGCGGTGGCGATCGCCTTGCTGGTCTCGATCGCGATCGGCAGCCTGCTGATGCTGATCGCGGGCGTGTCGCCGGGTCGCGTGTGGTGGGCGATGCTCGAGCGCACCGCCGGCGATCCGTATCAGCTGGGGCAGGTGCTCTACAAGACCACGGGCTTCGCGCTGTGCGGGCTCGCCGTCGCGCTCGCGCTCGATGCGGGCCTGTTCAACATCGGCGTCGAGGGGCAGCTCGGGGCAGGTGTGCTCGCCTGTGCCGTCGTCGGTGCGGCGCTCCCCGCCGGGACACCTGCCATCCTCGCCATCCCGATCTGCCTTGCCGCTGCGGCTGCCGCGGGTGCGCTGATCGGAGCTGCGATCGGTGGCCTGCGTGCGTCGCGTGGCGCGCACGAGGTGATCACGTCGATCATGCTGAACGCGATCGTCGCAGGGATCGCGCTATGGATCGGCAACGAGCTGCTGTTTCGCGGTGGCACCACGCGCGGCGACACGATCGTCGACGGCGCGAAGTTGCCGGAGCTGCCGCTCGGCGGATCGTCGGCGAACGTCGCGGTGGTGATCGCGATCCTCGCCGCGGTCGCGATCTGGTTCCTGCGCGCTCGCACCACGTGGGGCCGCGCGTGGCTCGCCGTGGGGCAGGATCCTGCGGCAGCCCGCGCTGTCGGCATCTCCGTCGGTCGGATCCAGACCCTCGTGATGGCGGGCTCCGGTGCGCTCGCCGGGCTCGCCGCCGCGAACTTCGTGATGGGTCACAAGCACGCGTTCGAGGAGGGCCTCGGGCGTGGCACCGGTTTCCTCGGCATCTCGGTCGCGCTGCTCGGTCGCAGCCATCCGTTCGGTGTGCTCGGCGCGGCGCTGCTGCTCGGCCTGCTCTCCGCGGGTGGGCTCACCGTCGCCGACCTGGTGCCGAAGGAGCTCACCGAGATGCTCCAGGGTGTCGTCGTGTTGTCGGTCGCCGCGGCGGGTCCGTGGGTCGCGCGTCGAGCGGTCGCGCGAGAGGTTGCGACATGATGGCCGAGCTGCCGAGCCAGTTCTTCGCGGTGGTGCGATGACGACCCAACAGCTGATGCGCATCCTTGTCGCGGCGCTCGCCAGCTTCGCGTTCGCGTGCGCCGGCGCGCTGTTCCTCGGCGGGATGCAGCACCACTCCGATCGTCTGATGTACGGCGGGCTCGCCGTGTCGCTGGTCGCGGTGGCGAGCGGGTTCGCGGCGATCCTGCCGGCGACGTTCCCGTTGCGCGTCGTTGCGTCGATCGCGAGTGCACTCGCGATCGGCGGCGCCGTGCTCGAGACCTCGCTGCATTCCGAGCTGTTCACCGCCGTGGCGTCGCTCGAGTTCGGCGCGCAGCTGCTCAAGATCTCGATCCCGTTCGCGCTGGCCGCGATGGGTGGCGCGATCACCGAGCGCGCGGGCGTCATCGATCTCGCCCTCGAAGCGAAGCTGCTGTTCGGTGCGTTCGCCGGCGCGGCGATCGCGTACAGCACCGGCAACGCGTACGCGGG
This sequence comes from Haliangiales bacterium, assembly GCA_038325805.1. Lineage (GTDB taxonomy): Bacteria > Myxococcota_A > Polyangia > Haliangiales > Haliangiaceae > JABFXX01. Next base: position 5,106 of record JBBQJJ010000263.1, on the reverse strand, counting down.
TGTCCTCGCGGGTGTGCTCGCCGGCATGCTGGTCGCGGCGCTCCAGCTCGGCCTCGCGCTGAAGCTGTCCGCGGATCAGGTGATCGTCGGGGTCGCGCTCAACCTGCTCGCGCTCGGCGGCACACGCTTCATGCTCCAGGTCATCTTCGACCAGGGTGCGAGCTCGCCCCCGTTTCAGGGCTTCGAGGGTGACATCCTCGCGAACCCGATCGTCTGGATCGCGGTGTGCGCCGCGATCGTCGTGCCGCTCGCGATGCGACGCACGCGGTGGGGGTTGCGCCTGCGCGCTGCCGGTGACCGACCGGATTCGCTCGTTGCCGTCGGTGTCTCGCCGACCCATGCGCGCTTCGCGGCGGGGCTGGTCGGTGGAGCGCTCGCCGGAGCGGGCGGTGCACAGCTGTCGCTCGCGGCGGGCAGCTTCTACGCGGACATGTCCGCAGGCCGCGGCTACATCGCGCTCGCGATGGTCATCCTCGCCGGCTGGCGTCCCGCGTGGGCCGCGCTCGCGTGTCTCGGCGTCGCGGCGGCCTATGCCGTCGAGAATCAGCTGCAGGCCACCGGCTCGGCAGTGCCGCGTGAGCTCGCGCCGCTGTTGCCCTACGTGCTCACGCTGCTCGTGGTGATCGTCGTCGGAAGCAAGGGCAAGGACGCGCCGCGCGCGCTCGGCCGCAACTAACCCCAAACACGGCAGCCCGAGGACGGCGGACAGGACGCGCAGCCCAAGGCGTTTATTCCCCCACCCACCTCGATAGATCCCGACGGCTCCTCGACCGAATCGACCACGCCCTGCGGTGCCGGGTGCAAGCTCGACCGACCACCCTGCGTTAGCTGTCGCGCCGATCATGAACGACTCACCGACCTCCTTCCCTCCACCCTCCACCCGCGTTGCAGGGAAGGTCTCACTCGCCGTGATCGCGGTGATCTGCATCGCCACGTCGGCGCCCCCGCCCGTGTCACCGCCGACCGTGCCGATGTGGTCGATCGCGAGCCAGCCGCTGGCGCTGGCCTGCGGCACCGCCGACGTCTGGGTCGCGAAGTCCGGCAAGACCGGGATGGGCATCACCGTGCGGATCTCGCCCGCTCGGCAGCAAGCAGACCGCGCCGCGGCGCCGAGGCCGTCGCAGATCGCTGTCGATCCGACGACGACTCCGACGACGACTCCGACGACGACTCCGACGACGACTCGGATCGCCGTCGCGCCCGGCACGCCGACGCTCGCACCCGGCGGGACGAGCCCGGGGAACGCACCCATCGCAGTCGGTGATCATGGTTGTGTCGCGGTCGTCGGCGCGACCCTGAGGTTTCCCGATCGCGCGTTCGACGGACGGCTCGTCGTCCAGCTGCGCGGCAACGAGCTGCAGGCGCAGGAGCGTCAGCCGGAGGCGACGGACGACCGACGGGGTGTCGAGGCCGGTGGGATGCCCGATCCGTCGCTGCTCGATGCGACCTACTACTACCTCGCGTTCGAGCTCGACAACGAGGCGCGCTGGAACCGCGGCGAGCGCGCGGCAACCGTCGAGCTGACGATCGATGCAGGTGGCAAGCGCGAGACCTGGTCGCTGCCGGCGACGCACGCGTATCGCGAGTGGCCCGCGAGGCGGCGATGAGAGCCGCCCTGATCGTCGTTGCGCTCGCAGCGTGTCACGTTCATCGCGACGTCAACGCGCCCGGCGTCGTCGATCCGCTCGCACCACCGAAGAGCTTGGCGTCCGCGCAGCCGGAGTATCCCGACGACCCGGGCGAGAATCGGTTGACGCTGACCAGCGGCGTGCTCGGTGGTGGAGGCGGTGGATCGTTCGAGGACCAAGGCTTCTTCGAGCTCGCCGGTGAGGTCACGCTGAGCTACGGCCGGTCGGAGACCACGCACAACGACCACGCGATGAATCTGTTGCCGAAGGGCGTCGTGTTGTCGCCACGGTCGTACGGCCTGACGCTCGGCTGGTCGGGGTTGCGCGTCCTCGAGGACAAGATGACCCGCGAGTCGCGAGCCACGACGGGACCCATGTACGTCGAGGGGCAGACCTCGTGGGCGAACTTCGCCGGCTTCGGTGGTGGCTGGGTGTTCGATCCGAAGACCGGCGCGACCGGCCCGCAGGTGCAGGGCTACTTCACGATCTACTACATGCGCGCGCGCGTGCTGTTCGGCGACGAGGGTGGCTGGGAGATCGGTGGCGGCTTGCAGTTCAAGATTCCCACCACGTGGACCTGGCGCCGCTGAACGTACTACCAGGAGCGCTTGGTCTTCGACGTCGGCTGGCCGTGCGCCGCGAACTTCGCGGCGACGCGCTGGATCTCGTCGGCAGGGAGGATCACCGGCGTGCCGATCTGGAGCGCACGCCAGTACAGGCCGGCGATGGTCTCGATCTCGGCCGCGAGCTTGAGCGCGGAGGCGAGCGAGTCACCGAGCGCGACCATGCCGTGGTTCGCCATCAACGCCGCCTTGCCGTCACCGAGCGCACGCGCGACGTTGTGGGCGAGCTCGGCGCTGCCGTACGTCGCGTAGTCGGCGCACGGGATCTCGGCGGTGCCGGCGAGCGCGATCATGTAGTGGATCGCGGGCAGTGGTTGGCGAAGGCACGCGATCGTGGTGCAGAACGGCGAGTGCGTGTGGACGATCGCCGTGGCTTCGCGCCGCGTCGCCATCAGATCGCGATGGAGCTGCCATTCACTGGACGGCACGCGCTGAGTTGGCCGCAGCGTGCCGTCGTCCCGCACCTCGACCATGTCGTCGGGTTGCAGCGTGTCGTACGGGATCGCGGACGGCGTGACGAGGAAGCCGTTCGAGGTCCGCACGCTGATGTTGCCCGACGTCCCGGGTGCGAGGCCGAGCTCGGCCATCCGCCTCGACGTCGCGAGCAGATCGTTGCGCAGCGACAGCGTCACGCGGCGCCTCCGGTCACGCGGCGGTGCCTCACCATCGGCGGGGTCGCGCACGGGAGCACATGCTGGTCGAGCAGCCCGACCACGAGCAGGTGCCACCGCATGCGCCGACCGTATGCGATCACGCGCGCTCGGGGAACAGCGCGAGGAGCTGGTCCGGCGGCGCGATGCCCCGCTCGGTGATGATCGCGGTGACCAGCCGAGCCGGCGTGACGTCGAACGCGGGGTTCGCGACCGGCGTGTCGGCAGACATCACCTCCACCCCACGAATCTTTCGAACTTCGTCACCGCTGCGCTCCTCGATCGGGATGTCGGAGCCCTTCGACAGCTTCCAGTCGATCGACGACGACGGCGCGGCCACGTAGAACGGCACGGCATTGTCGTGTGCTGCGAGCGCCTTGAGATACGTCCCGATCTTGTTGCAGACATCGCCACTGCGCGTCGTCCGATCGGTGCCGACGATGCAGAGGTCGACCTCACCACGCTGCAGGTAGTGCCCACCGGCGTTGTCGGCGAGTACGGTGTACGGCACGCCGTGCTGCGCGAGCTCGAACGCGGTGAGCAGACCCTGGTTCCGCGGTCGCGTCTCGTCGACCCAGACATGCACCGGGATGCCGTCCTCGAACGCACGGTACACGGGCGACAGCGCGGTGCCCCAATCGACCGTCGCGAGCCACCCGGCGTTGCAGTGCGTCAACACGCGCACCGGCTTGCCCGTGCGTGCGTGGATGTCGCGCAGCAGCTGCGCGCCGTGGTCGCCGATCGCCTTGCACGTCGCCACATCGTCGTCGCAGATCTTCGCCGCGAGCGCGCGCGCGGCCTGCACCCGCGCTGGCCCGGCGTGGGGATCCATCCCGCGCCGCATCTCGGCGAGCGCCCACGCGAGGTTGATCGCCGTCGGTCGCGTCGCCAGCAGCTTCGCGCAGGCGGTGTGGACATCGATGTTGTGCGCCGCCGCGATCGCTACGCCCCATGCGGCGGTCGCACCGATCAGCGGCGCACCACGCACCACCATGTCGCGGATCGCGTGGCAGACCTGGTCGAGCGTCGACAGGACGTTCCACGCGACCTGGTGGGGTAGGGCGGTCTGATCGAGGACGGTCACCGACGAGCCATGCGCCTCGATCGTGCGCCGCCACACACCGTCGATCTTCATGTGCCGAGCACGCGGCCCGCGATCGCCGACAGCTTGGCGCACAGCGCCGGGTCACGTGACGCAGGCGCCGTCAGGATCGCGTGATCGAGCGAGCGATCGCATCCACGCGGACAGGACCCCGCATGGGCGAGCCTCGGCACCGCGTGGCGCACCAGCGTGCGTGCATGTTCGGCATTCGCGAGCAGCACACGCACGACGTCGTCGACCTTGACGTGATCGTGATCCGGGTGCCAGCAGTCGAAGTCGGTGACCATCGCGACGGTGGCGTAACAGAGCTCGGCTTCACGCGCGAGCTTCGCCTCCGGCATGTTCGTCATCCCGACGACATCGCAGTTCAGCTGCCGATGCATCTCGGACTCCGCGAAGCTCGAGAACTGCGGACCCTCCATCGCGAGGTAGGTGCCGCCGCGAACGATCGAGAGCTCCGCATCCTCGCCGGCGACTTGCAGCGCGTCCATCATCCGCGTGCACGTCGGGTGAGCCATCGACACGTGCGCGACGCAGCCGGTGCCGAAGAACGTCTTCGGGCCACGCAGCGTGCGATCGACGAACTGATCGACCAACACGAAGGTGCCCGGCGGGAGGTCGACGTTGAGCGAACCGACGGCGCTGATCGACAGCAGTGACGTCGCGCCAGCGCGCTTGAGCACGTCGATGTTCGCGCGGAAGTTGATCTCGTGCGGCGGGATCTTGTGACCGCGTCCGTGCCGCGGCAGGAACGCGATCGCGTGCTCGCCGAGCGTCCCCGTGAGGACGGCATCCGACGGCGCGCCGAACGGCGACTCGATCGTCTTCCACTCGGCTCGATCGAGTCCGAGCTCGTACAACCCCGTGCCTCCGACGATACCGATCATGTGGCCGTCGCAGGAGGTTCGACTGGATCGATCACGTCCACCTCGTCATCGTCGACCGCATCGTCCGCATCTTTGGGCGTGCGACTGGTCAGCCAGAACAAGCCCACGGTGGCGACGAAGATCGCGACCAACACCCACGCCGGGAACTGCACCGCGGCACCGAGGTACGCGAGCAGATAGAACCGCGGCAACCGCCCGATGATCTGCGCGGCGATG
>JBBQJJ010000262.1:0-12240 GCA_038325805.1 Haliangiales bacterium | reverse complement strand
CGACAACCGCACTGCCGCACCCGCGCGATCGATCAGGATCCGCGCACGTGCGGGTTGCTCCTGAAGATCGATGTGGATGATCGACGAGAACACCGGCTTGCCGCGGTCGCCGCGCAGCACCGAGGTCGCGAACACGAACCGGCCATCGCGCGACCACACGGGGCCGCTCTCGTCGGTGATCGGCAACCCGACCAGACGGGTCGCCGTCAGCTCATCGCCGGTGCTGCGCCACGCCGAGCGATCGATCCGCCACAGCTCCGCTTGTGGTTGCTCGCCATGGACCGCGGGTCGCACGAAGATCAGGGTCATGCCGTCGGGCGAGATGGCTGGCGACGTATCCGCCGGGCCCGAGGTCAGCGTCCGGATCGATCCGTCCGCGGCTCGTTCCTCGAGATGACTCTCGACCTCGAGACCTGCTTGCTGCGTGATCTCGGCGTACACGATCGTCCCTGCCGGGCCGAACGTCGGCATCACCTCGTGACCATCACCGCGCGTCAGCTGGGTGACCGCACTGGCGACGCCATTCGTCATCGCGAGCTGCCAGAGATCGAAGTCGCCGCCATCGCGGGTCGATGCGAACACGATCGAGCGACCATCGCGTGCCCAGATCGCGTGCTGATCGATCCCCGCATCGGCGGTCAGCCGGCGCGGTGCGACCTGCGGAGTGCCGAGTAGGGGTGCGATCCACAGGCTCGTTCCCGTCACGCGATCTCGCGTCGACGCGAACACCACCCAGCGGCCATCGGGCGAGACCGCAGGAGACGAATCGCGCGTCGACTCGGCTCCGGGTGCGATCAGCTCGAACTGGCGATTGCCGCCCTCGTCGATCGCGATCAACCGCAAGCCAGCCGCGCCGACCTCTGCGGCGACGATCTGGATCGTGAACGGCTTCGGCGGTGGTGTGGGTCGCTGGAGAGAGCAACCGGCCAGCGCGCTAGCGAACGCAGTCCAACGAAGCAATCACTTCGGCGCTTCGGCGGGTGCCGGATCAGGCGCTGGCGCGGGCGCGGGCGCGGGTGCGGGCGCGGCCTTCGGTGGCGCATTTTCCTTCTTCGTCAGGTTCGACATGTTCATCGTCTTCGAGATGTCCTTGATCTCCGGTGTCACCCCGAGGGTGATGCCGACGATGATCACGAACACGCCGAGTGCGCTCGACAACGCGATCGCCCACGCCTTGCCCTGCGAGCTGGCGGTGCGCTGATCGAACGAGATGAACGATGCTTCCTGCTGCTGTGGCCAGGAGGTGATCGAGTTCCGCCTCGGGATGATCGCTCCGATGATCATCATTCCACCGAGAGCGAGCAGCACGAGCCCACCGACGCTCATGACGATTAGTGCGATGACGGCGCCTAGTGATGCCATTTCAAATCCTCCGGGTCTGCCTGGTGTCGAACGTGGGCTCGACGATGTCGATCTTTAGATGGAAACGAGGTCCGCTGCAATGTCGCGAAGTTCTCCGTGTCTTACTCAACTCGGCCACGGACGGTCCACAAGCGGCGGTATGACACCCACCTCTCGGGTCGGTTCCCGGTTTTTGTGCGTATTTTCGTTGTCATTGATTTCAGTAGCTTGCGGGTCCAGAGGCGAGGCAGACCCCGGTCCTCCAGCCAAGGAGGCCGCTCGGCCCACACCGCCGCAGATCTCCAAGGAACCGGAGGTCGATGGCGAGGTCTGCCTCGGCGTGACCGACAAGGGCCTCTGGGCGGACCTCGATGACAAGGTCCAGCTCGCCCTCCCCGCGAAGCTGTCGAAGGATCGCGTGTCGGCGAACGTCGATGAGGCACGGAAGTTGTTGGTGCTCTCGATCGACGGCTTCCCGCGCAAGGCGTATCCGCTCGGCGGGACCGCGAAGCTCGCGATCGGAGCGCGCTCGCTGCAAGTCCGTCCGGGCGATCTGAAGGAGCTCGCGGCGGTGCTGTCCGCGGATCGACTCACCGATGGCGTGGTCGCCAAGGCGCACGATCAAGACCACGACGGCATCCCCGATCCGCTCGACGTGCTGATCGGCGCGAAGAAGACGGTGCTCAACGCCGCCGCGTACACCGAGGGCTGGACCGACATCCACCAGTATCCAGGCGGCGACGTGCCGCGCAACCAAGGTGTCTGCACCGACGTGATCGTGCGAGCCGTTCGCAACGCTGGCGTCGATCTCCAGAAGGAGCTCCACGAGGACATCTCGCGTGCGCGCGCCGCTTACCCGAAGAACGCCGGTAACTCGCAGATCGATCAGCGCCGCGTCCTCACGCTCCTCCCCTACTTCCAACGCCACTGGTCCAAGCGCACCACGAAGCTCGACGATCCGAGCGACCCGCTGCGTCCCGGCGACGTGATCTTCATGAACACATTCCCGAACAAGTCCGGGCCGGACCACATCGGCATCATCTCCGACACGGTCGGCGAGTCGGGCCTCCCGCTCGTCGTCAACAACTGGACCAACGGCTACTCGACCAGCGAGATGGATCTCCTCCCGTTCGTGCCCGTGCTGCACCGCTACCGACTGCCGGCGGAGTAACAGCTGACGCTCCCAGGGCGACAGGATCGTCGCCTCGTCACAAGAAACTCGGGGCGTTAGCATGGCGCGCGGCGTGCTATCTTCGACGACGAATGAGGGGCGTTGTGCTCGCGATGCTCGCGGTGATCGCGATGCTGGCTCCGGTGCGTGCGGAGGAGCGTGTCGTGATCGATCAGGTGGTGGTCGAGCCGTCCACGCTCGGCGGCCAGCGCCTGCGGATCTATGTCTCCGCGCTGTCGCTACAGGGTCAGGTGCTCGATCTGGCCGAGCTCGGTGGCGTGCGCATCAACGTCGACGGGCGCAAGCTCGATAGCGGGCTCGCGATCGGTACCTTCGCCGGAACCCACACCGACACGGCGATCGTCGTGATCACCCAGATCTCGTCGGACTTCTCCGACGTCCTGCCGGTGATCAGCGAGGCGCTCGATACCACCCTGTTCGACAAGCTGAACGAGAAGACCACGCAGGTCGCGCTGCTCGGCTACGGCGAGTCGATCGCAGCGGCGAAGCTCGGTGCGATGAAGACTGCGCGTGCGCGTGTGTCCTCGATCGTCAGCGACGGCAGCGTTGGCGAGCCAAACCTGCTCGACAGCGTGGAGCGCGCGTTGGGGCTGCTCCGCAAGGCGACGACGACGCCCGAGGGCAAGCCGCTTCGCAAGATGATCGTGCTCATCGGCGACGGCCGCGACGCGAGCAACGATCGCGATCGCGTGACGCGTGTCGGCCGCCGCGCCGCCGCCGCCGGCGTGCGTATCCACTCCCTCGCCTACTCGCCCAAGGACGTTCGCCGTCCGTTGTTACTTCTCGGCGAGCTCTCGAAGCGGTCGCTCGGCACGTTCCGCTGGGTGCGCGGCCCGAAGTCCGATTCGTGGACCGCAGCGTTCGAGCAGCTCACCGCCGAGGTCAATCGCCAGTCGGTGATCACCGCCTTCACCGCCCCCGACGAGGACGTGTCGGGCAAGAAGGTCAAGATCGAGCTGACCGGGCGGAGCGATGCGACGTACCTCAACGAGGCTAAGGCACCGAACGTCAGTTGCGCTGGTCAGACCTGTGAAGCCGGCACGTACTGCGCGGCCGACCGGTGCGTTGCTCCGAAACCGCCGAACCGCCGCGGCATCCTCGGCTGGCTGCTGTTGATCGGTGGCGGTGTCCTCGGTCTGCTGGCCGTCCTGTGGGTGATCGGCTTCGTGATGACCAAGCGCCAGTCGCAGGTCGGCGTGGCAACAGTACCGGCAACCCTTCACGTCCAGGCCGCGCCCCAGGTGCCGCAGTCGCGGCCACCGAAGACGATCGCATTTAGCTCGCAACCTCCAGCCGATCCGTCGATGTCGATCGGTATGCCATCGGCGGGAGGAGCACGGCTATCGGTGCTCAGCGGTCCGTACGCGGGCCGCGATCTGCCGCTCAAGCACGGCTTCTTCATCGGCAAGGCGTCGGGATGCGACCTGCTGCTCGACGATGGCTTCACCTCGGGCCATCACGCACAGTTCGTGATCGACGGCGCCGGCAAGGTCACGTTGTTCGACTACGGCTCGACCAACGGCACGTTCGTCAACGATCAGAAGATCACCAGCGTCGTGCTCGAGCACGGCAGCACCATCAAGATCGGATCGACCGAGATCCGCTTCCTGGCACACTAGGAGCCTCACATGGGCAAGCATCGTCCCTCAGGTAAGGTCGTCATCGGCGGGCAGTTCTTCGACACGGACGCGCCGATCGTGAACTTCACCGAAGGTCCGAGGTGGGACGCGACGAGTGAGACGCTCAAGATCACCGAGACCGATCCGAATCCGTTCGGGCATCCGGGCGCGAAGATGGTGAGCGCCACCCAGTGGACCGCGTACGACGCCGACCACAAGAGCGGCACGTTCACCAAGCGCTGTCAGGGCCGGCCCGCCCTCCGGCACAAGTGGAACAACGGACTCAACGCGCCCTACGACGCCGCGAAGCAGGTGATCCGGCAGTTCATGATCCATCACGACGGCTGCGCGTCGGCGGACATGTGCTTCTCGGTCGCGCAGAACGAGCGCGGCCTGTCGGTCCACTTCCTCTGCGACAACGACGGCACGCTGTATCAGACGCTCGATCTCGCGCTCGAGGGCTGGCACGGCAGCGAGCTCAACTCGTCCTCGATCGGCGTCGAGTTATGCAACCGCGGCGACGCGGCGAAGGAGCCGACCTACTACTCGAAGAAGGGGCAGAGTCGCGACGTCAAGTCGTGCAAGGTCAACAACCACACCATCAAGTCGTACGACTTCACGAAGGCGCAGTACGAGTCGATGAAGCGGCTGTCGCGCGCCCTGCTTCGCTTGCTGCCGAACTTACCCGCCGAGTATCCACAGTCGAGCCCGGGTGTGCAGACGTGGAACACCGTCGGCTACGCGGGGATGTCGCGATTCAGCGGCTACCTCGGCCACTACCACCTGACCGACAATAAGTGGGATCCGGGACCGTTTGACTTCAAAGAGTTCTGCCAGGGCATCCGTGGTGCGTTCTGCTTCCCCCTGTATCCGCGCGGGGCTCCGAAGAACACCAAGCAAGGGCTGCAGACCCAACCCGTCATTCCCGATCAGGTCAGCGCGCTGCGTGAAGAAGCCGACATGCTGATCGCGCTCAACGAGGCGAAGGCCGATGGTGGGTTCTTTCCCGTCGGACCGTGGGGCGAGTTCCGGCTGTGGCACGGCGGGATGCACGTCGCCGCTGCCGTCGGAGCCAAGGTCTTCGCTCCGTTCCCGGGTCGCCTGGTCGCGGCGCGCATGGGGCCGGCGTCACCGATCGGCTCGACGAACTTCGTGCTGCTGCGTCACCAGATGACGCTGACGGATCGAAAGCTGGAGTTCTACTCGCTGTACATGCACCTCGCCGACGCCACGAAGGGCGACAAGCCACCCGAGTGGTTGGTCAAGGCACGCGAGGCGAAGAAGGCCGACAAGGCCGGCGAGGTGTGGTTGCTCGACGAGCCGGTCGAGGCTGGTGCACTGATCGGCAACGCCGGCGTCGCGGGTCCGGACGCGTTGTCGAAGGGCCAGGTCCACATCGAGCTGTTCTCGAATGCGGATCTGTTCGAGGGCATGCCCAACTCGCCGTGGGAGACCGTCGACGGGACCAGCGGCGGTCGGTTCTGCGACGCGAAGCGGATCACCGACGTCATCGACACCAACCAAGACAACGTGCTGTCGAAGGAGGAGCTCAAGAGCTTCTACACCAACGGTGGCGGCCGACAGATGTACACGCTGGTCACGCGCCACGTCTCCGAGTGGACTGCCGACCCGCCGTGGGTCGAGGCGCTCCAGCAGCCCAAGGATTTTCGCGACGTCAAACCTGCCGTCATCGAGCAGCTGGTCGCCGACCAGATCACGCCCGGGTTGTGGTGGGATGAGCGCGTCGCGACGTGGGCCAGGTTGCCGCCCGACGGTGTCGTCTTTCACTATCACCCGGTGAGCTTCATCCGCTGGCTCAACGAGGCGCTGATCGACGCGGCTGCGCTGGCGGGCCCGCGTCAGATCGACGAATCGAAGGCTGGAGAAGTCCCGCCCGGCATCACCGACGACCGCAACGGCGGCAACATGCTGTCGAAGGACGCGCTGTCGAGCGTCGACGAATGCAACGACAAGATCACGTTGAAAGAGCTCGTGATGGGCTTCGATGCACCGGAGTGCGTCACGCCATGAGCGAGAAGGAGAACAAGAAGAACAAGAAGAAGGAGCAGCCGTGGCGTCCGCCGACCCGCCGCGCCTTCGTCCAGATGATCGGAGCCGCGGCAGTTGCCCTGGCGATCCGTGATCGGAGCGAGAAGCCGAAGCCGATCTGGATAGGCCACTTCTGATGCCTCGGACGGCGGTGGCCGTCGTCTGGATCGTGGTGTGCGCCGTCGCCTTCGCGGTGCTGTGGTGGTTCGACTCGACCGACGACGTCGCGGGGCTCGTCCTGGCGATGCTGGTGCTCCAGCTCCCGGTGTTCGTGGCGATCCGCGCGCCCGAGGACAAGCCGCTGGCGGCGTGGCGCTGCGTCGCGATCGCGGTGCCGGCGACGATCGTCGGTGCGTTCAGCTCGTTCTTCGTCGTCGGGACGATCGCCGTGAAGATCTTCAACGGCCCGTTGGACTTCACCGGCCTGTTCGTCGGGTTCGGCGCCGCGGCGCTTGGCTGCATCGGGTGCGGTGCCGCAGTCGGGCTGTACCTGCCGCGCCATCCCCATCCGACCGCTGCGCGCCGCGTGATGGCGATCTTCACGGTCGCCGGGGTGGTCGGCGGTGCAGTCGTGATGATCCTCGCGCAACGCAGCGAAGCCGCGCTCGGGGCGATGATGGCGATGACCGTGGGATGGTCGTTACCCTTCACGTTGCTCCTGTGGCGGCGTGACGAGGACCCCGTCCCGGTCGCGCGAGTTCGCTAGCGTCGTTCGCGTCGTCTCCATGCTGGTTCGCCTCATCAGCAAATGAGCAGAGGGGAACCGGGCACGGGCATGGGCATGGGCACGGGGCAGCCTGACCTCGAAACGCTTCGCGTTTGTCAGCCTGCTAGCGAATGGGTACACGGTGTGGGACGTTTGAAGAGACATGCTGTCTCGTCGCAACCTGACGATCGCGGTGGTGTGGCTGACCCTGTGCGGGGCCGCGTTCCTCCACGTGTTCGCCGCCGATGCGGCTGCGCACGTCATCTTCGTGGTTGGACTGATCGTGCTGCAGCTCCCGGCGTTCGTCGCCGTGGTCGATGCACCCGAAGGTCGGCCACTCGAGGCAGGACGCGCGATCACGGTGGGATTCATGGGGGCGCTTGCCGGCTCGTACAGTGCGTTCGCCGTCCTCGACAGCGGGTCCCCCACGCATGCGCTAGGGATCACCGCCCTGTTGTTCCTCGCGATCGCGCTCCTGTTGACGCTGCTCCTGGCGCGGGTCCCGCACCCGCACGGCGGTCGGATCGCGTTCACGGTGATGGTCGTGTTGTCGCTGCTCGGCGTCGGACTCACCGTCGTGTTCTCGGGTCACATCGCACCGGATCTGTTCCTGGTGATCAGCTGCGGCATCCCGTGGCCGGTGCCGTTGCTGCTCCTGTGCTGGTGGCCGCGCCCAGCGACCACGCCCGTCGTGCGGGTTGTCCGATAACGCGACACCGGGAGTAGATCGTGTATCGTCGCCCCATGAGCCGCCTGCTCTCGTTGCTGAGCATCTGCGTGGTCGCCTCGGCGACGGTTTCGGTCGTCGTGGCACAGCCCAAGAAGGCTCCCGCTCCGAAGAAAGCGCCGGATGCCAAGAAGGGTCCGGTCGCGCCCGCGAAGGACCCCGCGCCGACCGCCCCTGGTGCCGGATCGGGGAGCGCGGAGCCTGCGCCGCCCGCCGCACCGGAGGAACCACCGCCGAAGGACATCGAAGGCCGCGAGGAGAACCCCGGTAGCCCGCTGGGCATCGGCGCCGAGGAGCCGCCCAAGGTGGTGGTGCTGGTGAAGAAGAAGTCCACCTCGGCGGGATATCCGATCGAGGAGTACCTGCGTCCGATCAACCTGCCGGCGAACATGTCCGAGGTCGCGATCGCACCACACGCGCAGCTCGGCGGCGACGGTCAGCGATTCGCCGGGGGCGATGCGTTGCGCGCTCGCTATGGAATCACGCGCGAGGTCCAGCTCGGACTGACGTATGTGTACGCTGGCATTTACGATGACCCTGCGACGAAGAATACGGATTCGCTCGGGATTCACGGCGGCAAGGCGGTTGGCATCGACGTCACCGTGCTCCTCCAGAACTGGATCGGCATCCGGGTGGGCGTGCCGTTCTACATCAAGCCCGTCGCGTTCTCGCTCGCGATCGGCGTGCCCATCAGGTTCCAGCTCGGCGACAAGTTCGCGATCGGCGGGCTCGACGACTTCTTGAACATCAAGCTGTCGAACTTCGCGCCCACCTTCTATCAAGAGGTGCAGAACGCCACGAACGCGGACCTCGACGAAAAGAACGCGACCCGCTCGGCCGGCCAGCTTCGCGTCACCGGCTACGGCATCTATCAGTACCAGCCGAAGACCGCGTTCATCGGTCGCATCGGCTTCAACATGGAAGACTTCGCGTCGACCAAGACCCAGAGCAACGCGGGCGGCGGCATCTCGTACTTCCTGCGCGCCGGCGTGCAGTGGACGCCGCGCAAGTTCGTCGACCTCGGCATCTCGCTTGGCTTCGACGATCTCGCGACGTATGGCTCGTTCGGGCCGCAGGCCCTGCTCGCGTTCCGGATCTGAGCGTCCGCGAGCTACCTGCTCGAGCCGCTACCGATCGCGCTGCCGCTGCCGGTGGTGCTCGCACTGCCGCTGCCTGGTGTCGGCGCCGGCAGCGTCTCGGTGCTCGCCCCATCCTTGGTGAGCACCTCGAACTTGCGGACGCCGACGAGCTGACCGCCGACGGTGAGCGTCGTACACGACCACTTGCCGGCCGGATCCGAGGGCAGCTTGCTCTGCGGGAACTCGGAGACGAACACCACGGCGTCGCCATCGCACGGAATCTCGCGCGGTTCTTCGAGCGCGATCTCCTTGCCCTCGAAGCTCCACGAGTGCCGGACGCGCTCCTTGAGCCCACCGGGCTCGCGCAGCATCGAGCCGCAGCGCAGGCCATCGAGCTGGTTGGCGCGCAGCGAGTGTTTGCTCGGTGGCAGGCACTCGTACTTGTTCGCCGGGCCGTGGCCGACGGCGGTCTCGGGCATCGCGAGCGGCGCGGGCGGAATCGCGGTGCGGCCGACGAACACCGCGCCGAACAGCACGGCGGTGGTCATCACCGTGAACAGCGCACCGGTTGGCGAGAACACCTGACGCGCGGAGAACGACAACAGCGCGACGGAGATCGGCGTCGCCAGGGCGGCGATGAACAGACCGTTGAGGTGATCCAAGCCGACGACCAGCGGCAGCAGGACGTTGAGCACGCCGAACATCGCGAGGCCGTACATGGCAGCGGCGAGCCAGCGACGCTCCATGATCACGTTGTCGAACACGATATCCATCGTCGAGATCACGGCGCAGACCAGCAGCAGCGGCGCGATCCACCAGTTGAACGATGACAGCGACCACGTCGCGCTCGACGCGTAGAGCGGCGTCAGGAAGAAGAACATCTGCTGGTAGAACTGCTTGATGACGTAGTTCGTCGCGACGCGAACGCCCTTGCGCGCGAGGCCCTCGTTCTCCTTGCGATTCGTCGGGCCGACGATGAAGCGCAGCGCGACGAACATCAGCAGCCACGAGACGAACAAGGCGATCATGACCTTGTCGGCGTGCGCGAGGCCGGCGCGCGCGAACAGCATCAAGCCAACGCCGAAGAACAGCGCGAAGAACGAGTGGAACCACCACACGCGTTTCAAGAAGCGCTTGACGCGTCCGGGCGGCGGTGCGGCTGGATCGACGGCGGAGCTCATTGGGAGAACCTAGCTCCTCCAGCGCAAAACCGCTGCACGAACAGGTGGTTATGAGTACCTGAGAGTTCGTGTGTGGTGCCGGTCGGGTTGCTGACGTCCACAGAGAGCCGAGGAGATCAACGTGCAAGCAAGATCGAGTTCCCGGAACACCAACGTGATGCTGACGCTGGCAATCACTGCGCTCGTCACATCGTGGAGCACCGCGTCGGCGGACAGCATCGGAACTTACAGTGGTTGCAAACGCTTGAAGGGAAGCGCCGCGACGTCGTGCACGGCGTGTGTCGGCGACGGCAACTTCTACCAGACGGACTCCAGCAGTTGTGGCCTCGCGCCCGGCATGACGAAGTCCAAGCGGGCCGCGACGGTCGAGCCGCCCAAGCCGCCGGCCAAGCTGTCCCGTTACTACAGCGACTACGCACGCATCGCGCCCGGGTCGTTCACGATCGGCGCCTCGGTCTCGCACGGCAACAGCCCGAGCAACGAGTATCGATCGAAGGTGACCATCACCCGACCCTTCCTGATCAAGACCACCGAGGTCACGCACGGGGAGTGGCAGACGTTGATGGGCAAGCCTGGCGGCAACTACCAGTACCAGTGTGGGCATGATTGCCCGATCAACCGAGTCTCGTGGCGTGACGCGGTCGAGTACCTGAACAAGCTGTCGGCGCGGGAGAAGCTGGAGGCGTGCTACGCGATCACCGACGAGACCGTCGTGTGGAAAGGCCTCGACTGCAAAGGCTATCGACTCCCCACCGAGGCCGAGTGGGAGTATGCGGCACGTGGGGGCACGACGACGGCGGCGTACGGAGATCTCGAGGAGATCGCGTGGTTCTCCGACAACAGCCGTACCTCGAAGGTGGACTCCGGTGGCATGGGGGTCCAACCCGTCGCACAGAAGAAGCCGAACGCGTTCGGCCTCTACGACATGATCGGAAACGTCAACGAGTGGGTGTGGGATCTCTACGATTGGTCGGCGTTCGAGAAGGCGTCGACCGACCCCATCATCGGTGGCCTGACGATGACAGGTAACGAGCAGCGCATGGTCCGCGGTCACAACTACAGCAGCTCGCGCTCCTCCCTTCGGGTCGAGTATCGCGATCTGCGCGAGACCCCCGACTCGCAGTCGACGTACACCGGCTTTCGCCCGGTGCGCACGAGCGCGAAGTAACGCGAGACGGCTCTTACGACGCGGCCGCGATCAGCTCGCGGAAGCGCTCGAGCGCGAGCTCGAGCTTTGCCATCGCGGGACCGAAGGAAAATCGCAGATGGCGACGGAATCGCGATGGCCGACCGCCGCGGCGCTTGCCCGGGTTGACGTCGAAGAACTCGCCGGGGACGGTGATCACGCTGCGCTCGAGCGCGGCGCGGAAGAAGCTCATGCCGTCGCTGATCGACGTGGGCAGGTGTTGCGCGCTCGCCCAGACGTAGAACGTGCCCTCGGGCGGCAGATCGACCGTGAAGCCGAGGTCGCGGAGCCCGTTGAGCAGCTTGCCTCGCTTCTTCGCGAACTCGGTGTGGATCGCCTTGGTCTCCGCCATCGCCGCGGTGGGTGACAGCAGCTCGATCGCCTTGCGCTGCAGCGGGCGCGACCCGCCGCCGTCGAGGAACGAGCCCGCGGAGACGCAGCCGTCGATGATCTTCTTGGGCGCGACGGTCCACGTGATCCGCCAGCCCGGATAGCGCCAGTTCTTGGTGAGCCCGTCGAGGATGACGACCGGATCGCGATCGACATCTTCGACGTAGCGCGCGGCGGTCTCGATCATGCCGTTGGCGACCAGGTCGGGGCGCCAGACGTAGTGCGAGTAGAACTCGTCGAGGATCAGCGAGCAATCGAGCTCGCGCGCGACCGCCACCCACTCGTTCAGCGTCTCACCGCCGATCACCTTGCCCGTCGGGTTCGACGGGTTCGACAGCAGGATCGCCGACAGGCCGCGGCCGAGGATCTCGCGCCGCAGATCCGCCGAGCTGAACGCGTAACCGCGCTCGCCCTCGAGCAGGATCGGGATCGGCGAGAACAGCCGAAACACATCGAGCAGCTCCTCGTATGCCGTGTAGTCCGGCAGGAAGTGCCCGAGGTTGATATGGCCGAGCGACGCGGCGACGCGGGTCAGCGCGGAGCGCCCACCGCCCGAGACGGCGACGTTCTCGGCGCTGTACTTGCTGCCCATCCCGCGGCGAAACAGCTCGTTGTAGTAACCGGCGATCGCCTCGCGCAGCTCCCACAACCCGGCGACCGGCGCATACTCCTGATCGCCGGCGAGCACGGGCAACTCCGTGATGCGCGCAGGTGAACCAGGCAGTGCGTCGGTCTCCGGCATGCCTTGCCCGAGGTTCGCCCAGTCATCC
>JBBQJJ010000261.1:0-12244 GCA_038325805.1 Haliangiales bacterium | reverse complement strand
CAAGAACGCCAGCACGCCGCCATCATAGTCCGATCAGGAGCGCCTGCCTGCTGAGGCTTTGCGCGCCAGGTGCCCACGGCCCTGAGCAGGTACCATTGCAACGGCTTGCGACGACGGTGCCCACAGGCGTCAGCGCACGTGTGTCCGCGTGCGCGCCTGATCGGATCAGCCGAGGTTCTTCTCGACAAACGACCAGTTGATCAACTTGTCGACGAACGCAGTCAGGTAATCCTTCCGCAGGTTCTTGTAGTCGAGATAGTACGCGTGCTCCCAGACGTCGCTGACGAGCAGGGGCTTCTGCTTACGGATCACCGGCGTGTCCGCGTCGTGCGTGTCGACGATCGCGAGCTTGCCCTTGTCGAGCACCAGCCACACCCAACCGTTCGAGAAGTGATCGGCGCCGGCGGCGATGAACTGCGACTTGAACTTGTCGTAGCTACCGAAGTCTTTGGTGATCCGCTCGGCGAGCTTTCCCGTCGGTGCGCCGCCGCCCTTCGGCTGCATGCTCTGCCAGTAGAAGTTGTGATTCCACGCCTGCGCCGCGGAGTTGAACAGCTTCTTGTCCTTCGCGTTCTTCGAGCTCTGCATCACGATGCTGTCGAGCGACTTGCCCTTGTAGGGCGTGCTCTCGATCATCGTGTTGACCTTGTCGAAGTAGCCCTTGTGGTGCTTCCCGTGATGGAAGCCAAGCGTGGTCGCCGAGATCACGGGCTCGAGTGCGTTCGCCGCATACGGCAGCGCGGGCAGCGCGAGCGACGGATGCGACGGAGCAGGTGTCGTGGTGGGCGGAACGGGCGGTGCTGCCGGCGCACCGGCATCGGGCTTCTTCGCCGGTTGTGCGCTTACCGTGCGTGCAACCAGCAGCGACGCGCCCGCGATCAGCGAGCCTTCGAGGAACTTTCTACGCGACGAGTCGGTCATCCGGCGACTATGCGCGAGCGAGCCACCGCGCGCCAATCCCGAGTGGCCATCCCCGACCGGGCGGCAGCGCGCGTTGGGGCAAATCTCCGACGCCGCCCGAGCCTCGTCGTCGCGGTCGGAGCTTGTGCGATCTCCGGTGGGCTGTACGATGGCGCACGCGGTGTCGAGCGCACACGACGAGGACCACGCCTTCGACCACCAGCTGCCGCAACGCATGCGGGTGAAGTCAGGTATTCATTTCACCCCGGTCGCCGTCGCGCGCTGTGCCGCACGGCTGCTCGCTCCTCGGCCTGGGATGCGCGTGCTCGACGTCGGATCGGGTCCCGGCAAGTTCTGTGTCGTCGCAGCGTGTGAGGTGCCGGAGGCAACGTTCGTGGGTGTGGAGCTCCGGCCGCACCTCGTTCACATGGCGCGAAAGCTCGCGTCACGGATCGGCGTGCCGAACGTTCGCTTCATCCACGGGGATGCGATGGATGTGGACTGGTCCGCGTATGACGCGTTCTACTTCTACAACCCGTTCGCCGAGCAGCTGCATGACGCCGAGCTCCTCCTCGACCGCTCGCTGAGTTGCGAGCCCGCGAAGTTCGTCGAGTACGCCGCGGCAGCGCGCCAGCGCCTCTCCATCGCGGCGATCGGCACGCGCTTCGTCACCTACCACAGCTTCGGCGCGTCGGCTCCGAGCGGCTACGACTTGGTCGAGAGCCACTCGCTTGGCTCGGACCGACTGGAGCTCTGGATCAAGACCCGGGACGTCCTGGAGCTAGATCCGGCGAGCCAGGAACACGACGCGCGATAGGAGATATGCTGCGTCCATGGCGGATGCCGACGACGTACTCAAGAAGGCAGGTGGCTTCTTCTCCAAGCTGGGTGGGACGCTCAAGAACGCCGGCAGTTCGATCAAGGACGGCGCGAAGCAGGTCACCGGCATCGGTCGTGGCGACGTCCGCCTCGAGATCGATCACACGAAGGTCGCGCCCGGCGGCACGCTGCGCGGCAAGCTCGTCCTCCAGTTGCCCGAAGCCGTCGAGGCCAAGCGCCTCGTCGTCACGCTGCGCGCACGCCAGAAGGTGATGACGGTCCATCGCAGCACGAGCGGCCGCAGCATTTCGACGTCGCACGCCGACGTCTACCAGTTCGATCACGTCCTCGGTCACGCCAACAAGTACGAGTCGCAGACGCTGCCGTTCGAGCTCGTGGTCCCGGTGGACGCTCTCGATCTCCGCCCGTCCACGAGCGGTTCGGGCAACTCCGTCGCCGACGCGGTGCGCACCGTCGCGTCCGCCTTGTCGCCGAGCGCCGGCCCGATCGAGTGGCAAGTGATCGGCAGCCTCGAGATCTCGTGGGGCCGCGACCTGACGAGCGACGTCGACATCATCGTCGCCCGCTGACAAAGCAAGACTGTTACGCGGGCAACCCGGTCATCTCGGCGCTGCGCGTCCACAGCGTCTTCGCCAGCTCGGTGTCCTGCGAGACACGGCTCGGGTGCTTCTCGACGCCACCGACCGTGTAGTACTTGCCGGTGTCCTTCGCGAGCGCCGGATCGGTCGCGCACTTGATGCTCGAGACCGCTCCCTCCTCGGGCGTGATCATGAACTTCTTGATCGCCCAGCGCAGCGGCTTGGGGACGCGCGTCCAGATCTCCGTCGCGACGACACCAGGATGGACGGCGTAGGTGGTGATGTTGGTCCCCTCGAGCTGACGCGCGAGCTCCTTGGTGAACAGCACGTTCGCGAGCTTGCTGACCTCGTACTCCTTCATCGCGGTGAACGAGCGCGTGTTGCCGCGCACCGCACCCCAGTCGATCCCCTTCGCGCGGTAGTGCGACTGGCTCGACACGTTGACGATCCGCGCGGTGCCCGCCTCCTTGATCCGATCGAGGAGCAGGCGCGTGAACAGGTAGTGGCCGAGGTGGTTGGTGCCGAAGGCGAGCTCGAAGCCGTCCTTCGTCGTGCCGCGCTTGCCGGCGAGGCCGCCATTGTTGATGAGACCGTGGAACGGGATGTTGCGGGCGCGCAGCTCCTCGGCGCACCTACGGACCGAGGCGAGGTCGCCGAGGTCGAGCTGAACGAACTCCACCTTGTCGTTACCGGTCTCGCGCTTGATCTCGTCGATCACCGGCGTGGTCTTGTCCTTCGAGCGGCACGCGAGGATGACGTGCGCGCCTCGGCGAGCGAGGTCCGTCGCGGTGATCTTGCCGATGCCGGCGTTCGCCCCGGTGACGATGAATGTCTTGTTCGCCAGCTCCGTCATGCGCGGCACCATAAGCCGCACCGGGGAGAGGGCAACTAACGTGAGGCAGCTTCCTGTCGTTTCGCGTTCTGGACACGCGGCCCGATTGACCCGCAGTCACGGACCGCGCTACGTGCCTGGGAAGATGAAGTTACGTCTGGCTCTGATCGTGATGCTCGCGTTGTTGGGTGGAATCGCCGTTGGCGTCGAGAACAGCTACGCCGAGGACGAGGCCGGATCCGGCAGCGCCGAGGAGCTGGGTTCGGGACACGGTCCCGAGGCAACCGACCACGACGGCAAGCCCGACGTGCCCGCCGCCGGCAGTGCCGAGGACAAGGGTTCGGGACACGGCGCCGAGACAACCGACCACGACGGTAAGCCCGACGTGCCCGCCGCCGGCAGTGCCGAGGACAAGGGTTCGGGACACGGCCCCGACAAGTTCGATACCGCCGACAGCGACGGCGACGGCGTCCCCGACTCGAAGGAAGACAACGACGGCGACGGCATCTCCGACGCCGACGAGAAGCGTGACTCCGACGGCGACGGCATACCGGATATCGAGGAGGTCACCCAGGACGAGGACGGCGAGGCCGACGAGGACGATCCCGCGCTCAAGCTGCTCGATGCCGACGGCGATGGCGTGGTCGAGGCCGACGAGGTCGCCGACAACAAGGAGTTCGATGCCGAGCTCGAGGAGCTCGGCGTGGCCGAGGTCGTCGACAGCGCCCAGATCCATCGCCCCGAGGACGCGGAGCTGACGCCGTCGATCAAGATCGAGGACTTTCAGAAGCTGGTGCTGGTCGCGAAGAAGGTCGTGCTCGGCAAGATGCAGGTGAAGGCCGAGCGCAAGCAGGCGAAGAAGATGCAGACGTTCTCGCTGATCGTCGTCGGGTTCTCCGGCCTCGGCGTGTTGCTACTCCTGATGCCGCTGGTCCTCGCGAAGAAGTATCCCGGCCAGGGAGGAGTCTTGTTCAAGTACTCGGGACTCGC
This sequence comes from Haliangiales bacterium, assembly GCA_038325805.1. Classification (GTDB taxonomy): domain Bacteria; phylum Myxococcota_A; class Polyangia; order Haliangiales; family Haliangiaceae; genus JABFXX01. The sequence goes on along the minus strand of JBBQJJ010000261.1, from coordinate 8,104 downwards.
GGCGCTGACGTTCATCGTCACCGTCAACCTGTTCGGCGGCGTGCTGTACGGGCTGCGGACGGTGCAGGGCGCGATGTCGGGGTTGACCAACCCGAGCGTCGCATTGGCGACCGGCACGTTCGACACGTTGCACGACGATGCCGACGAGTTCCTGGTCATGGGCAAGGAGCTGTTCGCGCCGACGATCAAGGAGATGCGCGAGCATCCCGACAAGCAGCCCGTCGAGATCATCCTCGAGAACGGTCAGCGCGTGCTCAAGGACGCGAAGGTGTTCCTGTCGATCAAGAACATGATCAAGAAGATCGACTTCGTGTTCGGCATGATCCCGATCATCCTCACGCTCGTCACGCTGATCCTGTTCGTGATCGCGATCAAACCGACCCTGATGGCGATCATCAAGATGCCGGCGGAGGTCGCGGCGGGACGAGCGGGCGCAGGCTCGGAGGTGGTGAAGCAGAGTGGTCGCCGCGTGATCGGCGAGCTCAAGGCGACGCTTTGTACCGTCGGTGTGCTCGTCGTCCTCACGATCCTGTCGGCCACGGTGCTCGGCGCGATGGCCAAGCCCGCGCTCAAGGCGTTCCTCGAGTACTTCGCGAAGAGCGTGAACTACCTGATGTTCGTCACGGACTCGTCGTCGGGCCTGGTGTTCGTCGCGCTGTTCGCGGTGATCCTGTTCCTGGTCCTCAACCTCGCCACGCTGATCCTGTCGATGGCGTTCTTCCTCGGCAAGTGCCAGAAGATCTTCCAGCAGCGCTTCAACGAGGGCACGCCGCTGGCGACCCACATCCGGTTCTTCAAGTGGGGCACCCCGTCGGTGCTGCTCGTTCAGATCTTTCCGATGATCTTCGCGTTCGTCGTCGCGCGGCTGCTGTCGGCGATCAACGACATCTCGGGCGTCAAGGACGCCGAGGCGGTGTCGTGGACCAAGACGCTGCTGATGGGGCCGCTCGTGCTCGTGGTCGCCTTCATCATCCTGTTCTGGGCGGTGCGCGGCATCAAGGCCATCAAGTTCCTCGCGACCTACAAGGTGAAAGTTGCGAAGCTCTCGGGCGTTGTGCCCGCAGATTCGCCTCGCTGACCAGTTTTTGATATCAGTGGGGAGATCCACGGACGGGGTTGGCTCGTCCGTGGGTGGCTAGTTAAACCGGGAGGATTCTGATGCTGAAGATGATCTGTGTGGCCCTGCTCGCGACGGGCCTGATGACGGCATGCGGCGGTGGCAAGAAGGACGGAACGACGACCACGATGAAGGGCGGCGAGAAGTCGCTCTACGATCGGCTCGGCGGTAAGGACGCGATCACCGGCGTCGTCGACAAGTTCGTCGGCTTCGTGGTCGCCGACGAGCGGATCACCGGCTTCTTCAAGAACGCCGATGCGGCGAACCTCAAGAAGCAGCTCGTCGATCAGATCTGCGCCGCGTCTGGTGGCCCGTGCAAGTACACGGGCAAGGACATGAAGACCGCGCACGCCGGCATGGGCGTCAAGGAAGCGGACTTCAACGCGCTGGTCGAGGATCTCGTCAAGGCGCTCGACGAGTTCAAGGTTCCGCAGAAGGAGAAGGACGACCTGCTCGGCGCCCTCGCGACGATGAAGGGCGACATCGTTCAGGGCCAGTAGAGGTTCAGTACGGTGCCCCGCCGGAGTTTCCGCCGGGGCCATAGTCGCAGACGATCGAGGTGCCGAACTGGAGCCCCGGGCAAACGTGGAGTGCGCAGCCGACCTCGAGGGTCGTGCGCCAGACGAGCTGCGTGTAGTGGCCGCAGATGCCATTGCACGAGTTGGTCGCGTAGTTGTAGTTCGCGCGCTCCGAGGCCCAGAGCTGGACCGCCTCGTCTCCGGATGCGCCGCCGCCCGAGCCGAAGATGTTTTCCCCCACGTAGTACGGGTGGCCATCGGAGCGGCCCGGGTTGTGGTCGATCAGACCGATCGGCTGGTCGGTGTCGATGCACTGCGCGGCCCAGGCTGCGGCAGTGGCGGCGAGCTCGTTGCTCCACGTCAGGAACGGCAATGGCTGGGCGGTGTCGACCATGTTGCGAACCTGGTTGTGCGCGAGCGTGATCCCGGTGAGCTCGGCGGGCTCGCCGTCACCACCCGGAACGACCCGGGAATCGCCGGTGGGTTGACTATCCGTTGGAGGGTTCTGACCGTCCGTCGGTGAGTTGGCGTCGTCTCCGACGGAACCACTACAAGACATCACCAACGCGAGCGAGACGGCGCAACCCCTCATGTTCTTGATGTTCGGCCTGTCTCGCGACCGCGTCAACCATCGAGGTTGACGCGGAGCGCCGCGATCGCCTACTAACGAGGCCGGAGGCCCGAGACGTAGACGCTAAACGACGCACAACTCCGATGGATGCAGGGAAGCCGGTTCGAATCCGGCACAGCCCCCGCTACTGTTACTGGGGACGACGCGAGCAGGGACACGGTCCAAGCCACTGGGAAACTGGGAAGGCGCTCGCGAAGGACGATCCAGAAGTCAGGACACCTCTCGATCGGACTGCTTCGGGGTCGAAGTCTTGTGCTCGTCGTGAGCATCGAGCTTTTCACCCCACGTGACGACGGGGTGACCAATGACTCGAACCGGATCTATCTGTGCGTGCGCGCTGCTGTTGGGCAGTGCCTCGGCGCGCGCCGACGAGACCATCGAGATCGAGGGTCGCGTTCCGGATCAGGCCGCGCGAGATCGCGCTCGTGCCCTCGACGACGCACCGTTCGTCACCATCCTGCACGCCGACGAGCACGCTGCCGCTGCGTCGGTCGCGGATGCGATCGCGACCGCCGCGGGCGTGACGAAGCGATCGATGGGTGGGCTCGGCGCGTTCGCCTCGATCAGCGTGCGCGGCGCTTCCCCCGGCCACACCGCGGTCTTGATCGATGGCGTGCCGCTCGCGAAGCTCGCGCAGGTCACCGTCGATCTGGGCCGCTTCGCGATCGATTCGTTTGGAGAGGTCGAGCTGTATCGCGGGACGGTGCCGATCGAGCTCGGAGGTGCCGGCGTGGGTGGGGCGGTGAACCTCGTCACCAAGCTCGGGCGCGGCGCGCAGGGCGAGCGGGTTCGGGCGTCGCTCGGCGGCGGCTCGTTCGGTGCGAGGCATCTCCGGCTGCACTACGGCGACGATCACGGTCGCGTGCTGTCGGCGTTCTCCGCCGGCTATCAGGGCGCGACCGGTGACTTCTCGTTCTTCACCGACAATGGCACGCCGCTCAATCGCACCGACGACACCACGCTGACGCGCGCGAACAACGAGTTCGATCAACTGGATCTCGGCGCCCGCGTGGGTGAAGAGGATGGCAAGTGGGCGACGGGGCTGCGCCTGCTCGCGAAGCACCAAGGGTTGCCAGGCAGCATCGCGCAGCCGGCCGGGGATGCCGAGATGTCGACCGTCGACGTGATCGGTGATGGCCGGTTCGACGCTTCGATCAGCGGGTTCCGCGCGCGGCAGGTGGCCTACGTGCTGGTCGAGCGACAAGCGCTCCGCGATCGCGCGGGCGAGCTCGGCCTCGGCAGCAACGATCGCCGCTACACGACGATGGCGGGTGGCGTCTCGACGAGCTGGTCGCGCCTGGTGATGTCCGGTAGCGCGCGTGGCACCGCGGGCGTAGAGCTGCGAGGAGAGCGCTTCAGGGACGCAGACGATCAAGAGATGCGCGGGTCTCTGTCCGGATCGCGGACAGGTGGTGCGGTGTCCGCAGCGCTCGATCTCACGCTCGCACCTGCCCTCGTGATCACACCTGCCGTGCGCGTCGATGTCGTGCGCACCGCGCCCACCCCTCTCGTCGTCGGACCCGACGCGTTCAGGGACATCCCGACGCGCTGGGACGCCGTGCCGAGCCCGCGACTCACCGCGCGAGCGGGGCTGACCGAGGACCTCGCGGTCAAGACCAGCGCTGGATGGTACGTGCGGTTGCCTACGCTGCTCGAGCTGTTCGGCGATCGCGGCTACATCCTCGGCTCTCCGGATCTCGAGCCCGAGCGCGGTCCGATGCTCGACGCCGGCCTCGTGTGGGCACCGGCGCGCGGGGTCGGGGTGCTCGATCGCGTGCTCGTCGAGGCCGTCGCGTTCGGCGCTCGTGCGCGCGACACGATCGCGCTGATCTCGACCGCGGGGTTCGTCGCGCGTGCCGAGAACGTCGGCGCGACGCAGTCCTATGGTGGCGAGCTCGTCGTCGCTGGTCGGGTGTGGCGGAAGCTGTCGCTCGCGCTGTCGTACACGCGCCTCGTCACCGAGCAGCGCACGATCGATCCGAGCTTCGCCGGCAAGGCGGTGCCGCGCACGCCGGGACAGCAGCTCCACGCGCGCCTCGACTACGCCGAGACCATCCGCGGTCACGGCTCGGGTGTCTGGATCGATGCCGCCGCGCAATCGACGAGCTTCCTCGATCGCGCGAACTTCGCGCGCGTCCCGGGTCGCGTGCTGCTCGGCACCGGTGTCCGCGTCGAGACGATCAAGAACCTCGGCGTGTCATTTACCGTCGACAACCTCGGGGGGATTCGCGTCGTCGAGCTCCCACCGCAGCGCGCGATCGACGTGCCGCTGCCGATGCCCCTCTCCGATGTCGCCGGGTTTCCGCTCCCCGGTCGAAGTTTTTACCTGTCACTCGACTACCGCCACTGAAGAGGAACTCATGACCAAGATGCTCTGCCTGTCGTTCGTGCTGTCTGTTGCCGCCTGTGGTGGCGACGATGGCGATTCCGATCTCCCGGTGCAGAACCGCGCCGTGATCGTCGCCGGTGACTTCACGCCCGGTTCCCCCGGGGTGATGTCGTCGCTCGACATGGAGACCGCCGCGATCCAGCAGGGCGTGGCTCCCACCGGAGCCATCGGCGACGATCCGATCGTCCGCCGCTTCGGCGACGAGCTGTTCATCGTCAACCGCGCCGACGGCAACAACATCACGATCCTCGACGCGATCACGCTCGAGCTGGTCGAGCAGCTCGCCACCGGCGCGGGCTCCAACCCGCAGGATGTCGCCGTCGTCGGCGACGAGCTCTACGTGGCGACGCTCGGCACCTCGGGTGTCGTGGTCGTCGAGCGCGGCACCGGCGCTCTCCGCCAGATCGACCTGTCGACGCTCGACACCGTCGATGGCATCCCGGACTGCGCGTCGGTGATCAAGGTCGGCGACGACGTCTTCGTGGCCTGCGGCCGGCTCGACAACTTCGTCGCGAGCGAGCCCGGCATCGTCGCCGTGCTCGACACCGCGAACGCCGACGCGTTCACCACGTTCGAGCTCGTGAATTCCAACCCGTTCGGCGTGTTCGAGCGGATGCCACTCGCGGCGGGCGGGGATCTCGTGATCCCGACGGTGCCCGACTTCTCGGACTTCTCGACGGGCTGCCTCGAGCGGATCAACCTCGACGGCACGCCGACGGCATCGTGCGCGATCTCGAATCAAGACATCGACGGGCTCGCCGGTCGCATCGACTTCGACGCCAACGAGATGTACTTCGCGGTCGCGCGGTTCGGGATCAACGGCGCGGAGGGCGAGGTCCAGGGTCTCGACCTCGACACCGGCGAGCACCTCGCGGCCGTCACGCCGGCGTCGCAGGTGGTCGTCGACTTCTCGATCTGCCCCGGCCGCCAGATGGTCGTCGCCGATGCCACGATGGCCGCGAACGGACTGCGGATCTATGGCGAGGATGGCGCCGAGGTGACGAGCGCACCGCTCGCGATCGGGCTCAAGCCCGGCTCGGCGCACGGCATCAGCTGCTACTGATCACTCGCGCGGTCGGACGCAGTACGCCTCGGCGACGACCTCGATCGTCGACGTGCCCGAGGTGTTGCGATAGTCGCAGCGCCAGCTCGCGGCGGCCGTGTTGTCCGTCATCGCGATCGGTCGCGTGGCGACGAGCTGCGCCATCCACTGCGGATCGGCGTAGCAGCCGCCGGTGACGAGCAGGTCGTTCGCCTTCTCGCAGCTCGCCACCGCCGTCGCGACCAGGCCGGCACCGACGGAGATCCGCGCTTCGCGACGCTGGATGTCCCCCTTGTGACCGTACGCCGCGGCGGGGCCAGGAGGACCTTTGGGGCCCTGTGGACCCTGCGGACCCTGTAGCCCTTGCGGGCCTTGCAGACCCTGGACGCCCTGGTTTCCGTCGGGACCGAGCGGACCCGGATCGCCCTTCGCACCGCGGGGACCTTCCGGACCCGTGGGTCCCGTCCCGCCGGGACCGATCGGACCTGCAGGCCCGGGGTCGCCCTTGTCACCACGTGGGCCGGGCGGCCCGGCGGGCCCGCCGAGGCCAGCGTCCTTGCCTCGATCGAGCAGCGCCTGGGCGACCTTCTTGACGTCGACATCCCCTCGACGTTCGATCGTGCCGAGCCGCAGATCGTGATCGTCGACACGCGCGCCCTGCTCGTCGATCCGCTTCTCCGTGTCGCCGGCGCGGCAGCTCGCGAGGAGCAGCGCCAACGACAACGTGCTGCGGGCCATGACCATGAGCTGACTGTACGAAACCCTTGCACGTGTCGGCGCCGCTGCGCCGGAAAACGTGCGGGCTAATAATTTGGCCCTCTCGATCGGGAGGGGTTACGACCGATGGCGATGAGCGGGACAAATCACGTGATCGATCTGGTCGATGTCACGCTGGATCACCCGCGAGGTGGGACGCCGCTCGTGCGGGGCGGCAACCTCGGGATACCGGCGGGTGAGGTGGTCCTCGTCGTCGGAGCGGCGGGTGTCGGCACCTCGCGTCTCGTCGCCGCGGCGCTCGGCGAATGCGATCTCTCGGAGGGGCGCATCGAGGTCCTCGGCCGCGACGTCAGCAAGCTGCGACGCTCGTCGCTGCGGTTGATCCGGCGCCGGATCGGCATCGTGCCGCAGGACCTCTGCTTGCTCGAGGATCGCAGCGCGGTGCTCAACGTGGTGCTGCCGCTCGAGATCGACGGCGTCCCACGCGAAGTCTCGCTCGCACGCGCGAACCAGATCCTCACCCAGCTCGGGCTCGCCGACGAAGCCGAGCTTCCGATCGATCAACTCTCCGCCGCCGCTCGCCAGCGCGTCGCCGTGGCGCGCGCGATGGTGCGCGACCCCGAGCTCGTGATCGCCGATCACCCGACGACGATGCAGGATGCCGCGGGCGCCGAGTTGGTGTGCACCGCCCTCGCGCTCGCCGCGGCACGCGGTGCCGCCTGCATCGTGTTCGGTCGCGACGCCGCGCTCCTCGCACTCGCCGAGCGCCACCACTGGAAACGGATGGGGCTCGTCGAGGGCATGCTGAAGCCGCTGTCGGAGATCGCGATCGAATCGATCCCGGCCTTCGAGTCCGGCGCCGCGATCGAGATCCCGATCGACGAGGTCCCCGACGTCGCGATCCCGAACGTGCTGCCCTTCCCACTCGCTGCGAGCGGCGGCTGATCATGAAGATGAAGACGCTCCGCCGGATCACCAAGACGATCGCACCCCGCCAGCTGCGCCGGTCGTACGGCTCGTTCGACTTCACCGACGCCACCATCGAGCCCCAGCCCGAGCCCGCGCCCGAGGCGGTGTTCGATCGCCTCACCGGTCCCTACGGCCGTCGCAGTGGCGGGTTCGACGAGGAGACGTGATCTCTCGACTCGCTTCCATGATCCGCCAGACCGGCCGGATCGCCGTCGAGCGCCCACGCGCTGCGCTGTGGACCACGCTCGCGCTGACCTGCGCGCTCCTCGCGGTCGGCCTCGCCGCCACGACGGCGCTGACGATCGATCACGTCGTCAGTCGCGAGACCAGCTCTCGGGCCCGCGCCGGGCTCGTCGTCTATCTCGGTGAGGGTGTCTCCGAGGCACGCGCGAACACGCTGGTCAGCGAGCTGCGATCGCTCTCGGGCATCGACAAGGTCGAGCTCGTCACCGCGCAGGAATCGGCGAAGCGGCTGGTCGGTTCGCTCGGTAAGGGCGCCCCGATGCTAGAGGGCGTGGACATCGAAGCCCTCCCTTCGTCGGTCGAGGTCACGCTCGGCACCGGCGTCCGCGATGTGGTCGCGATGAGCCCGATCGTCCGCGAGCTCCGCGGGACAACGGGCGTCTCCGAGGTCGTCGTCGAGGATGCTTCGCAAGAGCACACCGACCTCTGTGCGCTCTTGCGAAGCATCCTCGACAACGGGCGTCTCCGAGGTCGTCGT
>JBBQJJ010000260.1:0-12322 GCA_038325805.1 Haliangiales bacterium | reverse complement strand
CGAAGCGCTCGCCCACGATGGCCAACCCGCTTGCTCATCTCGAGCCTCGACTCGACTCCATCCGCCTCCGCGAACAGGCGCCCAAGATCTCGATCTGGGAGCCGCCCGGCGTGGCCACCGCAAAGGCCGCACCGGCTGCGCTTCCGATCGAGGCGCAGTTGATCACCGCGATCGCGCAGCCGCTGCGCTCCGGCGAGATGCACCGGGTGGGAAACGATCGCAAGGAGCGCGAGATCGCCGCGCTTCTCGACACGCTGACGCCGGTGCAGTCGCTGACGCTGTGTACGCGACTCGCGGCCGGCACGGCGAGCGATCCACTCGTCATCGCGTTCGGCCGACTCCTCGTCGAGCGTCGCAATCGGTTGATCGCGTTCCTCGAGCGCCGTCGCCGCGGTCGCTAGCGTTCGCGATTACCGGTCCAGTACTCGACCTTCGTGGTGCCCTCGACGGTGACTTCGATCTCGAGATCGTCGAGGTTGTGGACGCGGCCGAACCCAGGAGTGATGGCATCGGCTTTCAGCACCACGGTGCCTGTCGAGCGCTTGCCGATCGGTGCGATCCGAGCGATGGCGGAAGCGACCCGCGAAGTCGTCGACGCGATCACGACGACGCCTTTGAGCATCTCGCCAGCGTATCCAGCTGCGCCCTCAGCGCGGGATCAGCGCGCTCTCGCCACGCGCGACCATGTCCTTGCGGTAGGCGTCGACCAGCCGCACGAATGCATCCGCGAGCTCGGGATCGAACTGCGTGCCGGCACAGCGCTCGATCTCGCCGATCGCGACCTCGTGGGGTAGGGCGCGGCGGTACGCGCGGTCGGACGTCATCGCGTCGTACGCGTCGGCGATCGAGACGATGCGACCGACGAGCGGGATGTTGTGACCGGAGAGGCCGCGCGGATAGCCGCCGCCATCCCACCACTCGTGGTGGCACCAGCAGCCATCGATCAGGCCGTGCAGACAGGGCACTGGCTCGAGGATGCGCTTGCCCTTCTCCGGGTGCTGGCGAAACACCGCGATCTCTTCGGGCGTCAGCTTGCCGGGCTTGTTGAGCATGTCGTAGCGGACGCCGATCTTGCCGACGTCGTGCATCACGCCGGCCTGGATCATCTGCTGGATCTCGGCGTTCGGAAGCGTCAGGCCACGCGCGAGCACTTCGGTGTACGTGGCGACGCGCTCGGAGTGACCACGCGTGTAGAGGTCGCTCTCCTCGAGGGCCTGCGCGAAGCCGGCGACCGTTTGCTGGAAGATCTCCTCGAGCGAGACGTTCGCCTTCGTCAGCTCGTCGTTCGACATCCGCAGCTCGGCGTAGAGGCGCGCGTTGTCGATCGCCGAGGCCGCTCGCGACGCGAGCACCGCCAGCATCTTGCGGTGACCCTCGTCGAACTTCTTGCCCGGCGTGAACGAGAACACGTCGAGCACGCCGACCATGTGGCCGCGGACCTGCAGCGGCACGGCGACGAACGACGTCAGCGCGTCGGGGATCGACGACTCGGTGAAGAACCGGCCTGCCTTGATGCCATGCGCGATGATCGGGACGCCCTGCGCGAACTGCTCGAGCAACACGTTGAACGACGGCGAGGGGATGCCCGCCGGTAGCGCGCCGATGTCGATGTCGGACGCGAGGATCTTGACGCGCTCCTCGTAGCGCTCGCCTTCGCGCAGGTGGAGCGTTGCTACATCTGCCTTCACTTCATCGAGCGCCGCGCGCAGCACGACGTCGAGGATGTGCTCGATGTCGTGCGATAACGCGATGGCCTCGGAGACGCGGTAGATGGTGAGCGCCTCGCGCAGGCGAATGTTCTCGGCCTGCAGCCGCTGGCGATACAGCGCCCGCTCGACGACGTGGATGACCTCCTCGACCTTGAACGGCTTGAGGAGGTAGTCATACGCACCCTTCTTCATCGCCTCGATCGCCGTCTCGACGGTGCCGAACCCCGTCATCAAGACCGTGAGCACACCGAGCCGCTCCTGCTCGACCTTCTCGAGGAGCTGCAGCCCCGAGAGCCGCGGCATCTTGAGATCTGTGATCAGCAGATCGTAGGGGCGCAGCCGGAGCTCGGTGAGCGCCTTCTCGCCGTCCTCGACGGTATGGACCGTGAACCCCTCGAGTGCGAGGAACTCGGCGAGGATCTCGCGGATCACGCGCTCGTCATCGACGACGAGGATGCGTGCACTCTCGCCTTCGGTCGCGGGGGGACGAAGGGAGGCGATCACTGGGCGATCAGGAAGCCGGGGTGGGGGTGGCGTTCGCCTGGGTGGTCATCGGATCGGGGAACTGGCTCGGCTTGCCGCTCGCCTGATCGGCCGTCTGCTGCGCCTTCAACCACTCCTCACGCATCGAGGCGGCCTTGGCCTTGCCCGACTCCGCCTTCGCCTTGGACGCCGCTGCGCGCTTGCTGCGAGCCTGCTCCTGCTTCGGGTAGTTCGCGAACGTCACGCCCGCGGGGGCGATGTTGTTCTTCTGCGCGATCTGCGACTTCGCGAGCTCGAACTGCGCCTCGCGCCAGTACATGTGCTCCTGCTCGTTGCGCCAGCTGACCTTGAGCCAGTTGCGATAGGTCTCGTAGTAGCGGATGCGCGCATCGGCGGCTTTCACCGCGAGCTCCGCGGTGCGGAGATCCTTCTGCGCGACGTTGAGCTTGTTGGTGTCGCCCGAGGTCTCGGCGAGCTTCTTGTTCGAGAGCGCGGTGTTGATCTCGAGCTTCGCCTTCGACTGATCGTTGCGCGCCGCGGTGAGCCGAGTGCTCATCTCGTCGAAATCGGCCTTGGCCTTTCCCTCGCGCGCCTGCGCCAGGTTCCATTCGCGCTGCGCATCGAGCGCTGCCGTCTGCTGCGCAGAATCGACCTGGATGATGTACTTCATTTCAAACTTCGAGCTCAGCGGACCGGGCGGCGAGTCTTCATCTCCTCCGCCACAAGCAGCTGCGCAACAGAGGGCGCCGATCAGCAAGATCTTCGAGAGTGCACGCATAATGGAGGGGAGCCTACTACGGTTGTTTCAGGCGAGCTACCATCTACGCCGTGGCTACGTTGCTCGCTATCGATGTCGGAAACACCAACACCGTGATCGGTGTGTTTCGCGACGACAACGAGCGCTCCCTCGCCGCCCACTGGCGGATCCAGACCGTGGCCGCGCGCACGTCCGACGAGTACGCGGTGCTGCTCAAGACGCTGCTCGACATGGAGGGCATTCCCTGGCGCTCGATCGACGCCGGGATCATCTCGAGCGTCGTGCCGCCGGCGGTGTTCGGGATCCAGAAGTTCTTCAAGATTTACTGCGGTGGGCCAGCCCTCGTCGTCGGGCCGGGCATCAAGACCGGCATGCCCATTCTCTACGAGAATCCACGTGAGGTCGGGGCGGATCGCATCGTCAACGCGGTGGCGGCCTACGAGGAGATCAAGGCGGGCGTCATCGTCGTCGATTTCGGCACGGCGACGACCTGGGACGTGATCAATCCGAAGGGAGAGTACATGGGCGGCGTGATCGCGCCCGGCATCCAGATCTCGAGCGAAGCGCTCTACGAGCACGCCGCGAAGCTACCGCGCGTCGAGCTGGCACGTCCCGGGAAGGTGGTCGCGCGCAACACCATCGCGTCGATGCAAGCCGGGTTGATCTACGGCTACGCCGGCATGGTCGACGCGCTGGTGGGAAGAATCCGCGCCGAGGTCGAGTTCCCAGCACGCTGCATCGCCACCGGCGGACTCGCCGCGCTGATGGCCACCGAGACCAAGTGCATCGAAGCCACCGACGAGCTGCTCACGCTCAAGGGACTCAAGATTATTTACCATCGCAACGCAGCGCCATGAACGAGCACACGCCACTCGATACGAGTCGGATGTCGCCGGCCGCGCAGCGCGCGCTCGGGCCGGGCCCGGGCAAGTTGATGGCGGCACGCGGCCTGGTGCCGCTGCCACCGCTCGATCAGCTCGCGGTGCTGTATCAGCTGACGTTCGAGAGCGACGCCAACCTCTCGCAGGCGGCGCGCGACACCGCGTCGAAGCTGCCCGAGAAGCTGGTCGCCGGCACGCTCGCGGATCCGAACAACGATCCACGCGTGCTCGATTTTTTCGGCGTGATGTGGGTCGACAAGCCGTCGGTGTTCGACGCGGTCGCACTCAACCCGTCGACGGCGGACACCACGATCACCACGCTCGCCGGTCGCTGCGGTGCGCGCGAGGTCGATCTGCTCGCGCAGAACGAGCAGCGGATCCTGCGCACGCCCGAGATCATCGCGGCGATGTACATGAACCGCAAAGCGCGGATGTCGACGATCGATCGCGTCGTCGAGCTCGCCGTCCGCAACCACGTCCGCGTGCCCGGTCTCGCCGCGTGGGACGAAGTGGCGCGCGCGCTGTCGGTCGGCACCTCGACGGATCCAGAAGACGATCATCGGTTCGATGCCGTGATCGCATCGCGCAATGACTCGGCGCTGACCGCCGGCGATGGCGAGGAAGTCCCGGTCGACGATGGCGGTCGTACCCAGCGCCTGATCGAGCTGCACGTCACGGTCCCGAACCAGCCGGCGACCCGCATCCCGCTCCGCCGGATGCGGACGATCATCGGTGGCGAGCAGGGCACGGAAGGCTACGTGCCGAACATGCCCGCGCAGTGGTTGGTGGCGCAGCTCGACGACGACGAGAACGGGATCACCCTCGGCATCGTCGAGACGCGCGAGACGCTGCACGCCCCGATCAAGCAGCACATCATCATCGGCGACGTCCGGTTGATCCTCGCGCAGACGCCGTTTCGCGACCTCCCGATCCCGCACAAGGTGCGCGCCGCCACGCTCGGCGATGCGTTCGTCCGCGCCGAGGCGATCCGCGACGCCAACAAGATGGTGTCGATCGCGGCGATCAAGTCGCCCGGCGTCACCGACTCCGAGGCAGCGGCCTACGCCGGCAACCAGGTGCTATCCGAGGACGTCATTCGCTACATCGCCGCTCGGCGCGAGTGGACCAAGCTCTACGGCGTCAAGGTCGCGCTGTGCCGCAATCCCAAGGCGCCGATCGCGGAGACCACACGGATGATGCCGTTCCTGCGCGAGCGCGATCTCAACGAGCTGCTGAAGTCGAAGGGCGTGCCCTCGGCCGTGGTAGCACAAGCGCGCAAGATCCAGATGCAGCGTCGCGGCGGCGGAAAATGACCGCCAAAGCAAACGAGAAGCCGGTCGCGACGAGCTTCGTCTCGCGGATGGGGCTCGCCGTGATCAGGCCGCGGTGGGCGCTCGTGATCGCGGGCGGCCGCCGGCATCCGGGGCGCTCGGGCAGCGATCTGTTGAAGCTGCTGATGCTGGTGCTCGTCGCCACGCAGCTGCGCGGGTTGATCGGCGCGGCCTGGATCGGCGCTGCCGTCGACGCGACGCTCGGCGTGCAGGCCGGTATTCGCGTGATGACCGGCTCGCTGACGATCACGCTCGCGTTCCTCGTGATCGCCGCGCTACTGCTCTACGCCGCGGGCGGCAAGCGACGCGATCTAGGCCGCTCGTTCGATCTCGCGTGCGTCGCGGCGCTGCCGCTGCTGTTCGTCGATCTGGTGGCGACCACGGCGATCCGCACCGTCGAGCTCGAGCTGCCGCTGGCCGCGTCGTTCGCCCTCCGCGCCGTGTCGTTCGCGTGGGCCGGCGTCCTGCTCGCCTTCGCCGCGCGCACCGCCCGGGCGGGCGCCGCAGAGCCACCCGCGCCGCCCGAGCTCGTGGCGACGGGTCGCAAGGCAGGGTGGGGCGTGATGGGCGTGATCGCGCTCGGCTTCGTGCTGGCCGTGATCTGGGCCGTGCGAAACCTCGACGTCATGCGCCCAGTCACCGATGGCTTGCCGGCACCCGCACTCGCACTGCCGCGGATCGCCGATGCCAAGGGCACGCTCGGCCCCAAGCACGCGCTGTCCGACAGCCTCGGCCGCATCGTCGTGATCGATTTCTGGGCGACCTGGTGCAAGCCGTGCCTCGCGCAGATGCCCGCACTCGAGGGTCTCGCACGGCAGAAGGATGTCGACGTCATCGCGATCAACCTCGATGACCCGGGGCACGCGTTTTCGATGTTCGAGACCGCCGGGTTCCGCGAGCTCATCCTGGTCGCGGATGATGGTGAGGTCAGCGCGCGGTACGGCGTCAGCTCGATCCCTCATACGGTGATCGTCGATCAATCCGGCATGGTTCGCGGCATCTACCGCGGCGGCCACGATGTTGCAGCATCGGTCGACGCGATCCGGAAGTAAGTCACGATCGACTTCGAGAATTGGACATATAGGTATGAGGGGTGTACGACCGGTGGATGGCCAGCTTGGTCTGCGCCACGTGTCGCAAGCTCATCCCGCCGGGAACCTCGGCGGTCCGCTGCACGGTGGCTTCATGTAATACAGGTCGACTCAAGCTCCGCTTTTGCTCGGCGGGGTGCTGGGAGAAGCACGTTCCGACCGCACGGCATCGGAACGCCTCCTACAGCGTCGAAGCGCCTCCGGCCGAAGAAGCCGACTCACCGAGGTAACTCGCTGTCAATTTTGCGAGGGCTTTCGCGAACATGTTATTTTTTCCGGCGTGCGACTCGGGACCTGCATCGCGCTCGAGCTCGCCGTGGCAACGGGGGCGGTCGGCGGCGCTTGGTTGGGTGCCGGTTACATGGCAGCTCACACCGACGTCATCGGGACGCGCGAAGCGGTAGCGAGCTCGATCCCGCGCTCGGCACCGGAGCTGTTGCCGGCACCGGAGCTGTCGGTCGCGATCCCGAACATTGTCGACAACGTGTTCGGTGTCAGCGACGCGGAGTTGCTCCGACCGATCGGAGGCGCGGCGGTCACGAAGATGAAGACCAACCACGGCGGCACGTCGCTCTCGCTGCGGCTCGATTTCGCGAATGGCGCACGCGCGGCGTTCAAGCCCGAGCAGACGCACTTCCAGAGCGATCCTCGTCGCGAGATCGCGGCGTATCGGGTCGACCGCTTGCTCGGCATCGGTCACGTTCCGCCGGCGAAGGAGATCGAGGTCTCGATCGCCGAGGTGCTCGCCGCGGGTGATCAGGGTTTCCGCGCGTACTACGCGGGCCGACTCGACGAGGAAGCCATCTCGCACGATGGCAGGCTGCGCGGTACCGCGAGCTGGTGGATCCCCGAGCTCAAGCTCGCCGCGATCGGCAAGAACCGGATCGATCTCAAGGAGGGCAAGGACATCTGGACCGCGCAGATGCAGATCGGCGCTCCGATGGATCCTGCGCTCCGGCCGTTCCTCGCCCAGATCTCCGCCTGCGTCCTGTTCGATCTGCTGATCGACAATTCCGATCGGTGGAGCGGCTCGAACACGGCGATGTCACCGGATGGGAAGACCCTGTACTTCATGGACAACACGATGTCGTTCTCGAAGGCGCTGTTCGGCCACGAGATCAACGTGCTCGCGATGCGGCGGATCCAGATCTATCCAAAGCAGCTCGTCGACAAGATGCGGGCGCTGACGGCGGAGGATCTCGAGCGCGTGCTGCAGATGCCGCCGGAGAGTAAGCTCGCGCCGTTGCTGAAGCCGGTTGAGGTCAAAGCAGCACTCGCACGCCGCGACAACATGCTGAGGTGGATCGATGGCCTGATCGCTCGGTATGGAGAGCAGCAAGTACTGGGGTTTCCATGAGTGCATGTCCGATCTGCGGCAAACCGGTCGACGCTCTGCGCGCACGCAACGTCAAGGTCCGCGGCATCCAAGTCGTCGCGTACTGCAGCCCCGAGTGCCTCGCTCAGGCAGCGGACTCCGCGGCGATCCCCGCTCCCAAGCAAGTCGCGCCGGACAGCGGGCCGGTGATCGAGATCCGCTACGAGCCCGCGTCGGGCGTCGTCACCAGCGCGAAGGACGAGCGCAAGCCAGAGCCCGAGCTGATCAAGCTCGAGAAGAAGTCCGACGAGAAGAAGAAGGATAAGAAGGCCGACAAGAAGGACAGGAAGGCCGAGTCACAGAAGGCTGACGACCAGAAGGCGGACGACAAGAAGCCCGACGACAAGAAGGCCGACGACGCCCAGCCACGCCCAGTGTTCAAGATCATCGAGGAGGCGGGCGGGACCCCGCGAAGCGTCACGCCGCCGAAGGGCGCTCCGATCTTGCTCAAGAAGCCGGTCGAGGCGGTCTCGCCGGCGAAGCTGTCCGATGCGGAAGCCAAGCTCGAGCCCGGCAAGCGCCGGCTGACGCGCGAGACGCTGAAGCGCGACAACAGCAACGTCGATCAAGCGGAGGACTGGCTCGACGACGAGCCGGCGAACGTTGCGGCGGAACGATCGGGGACCGAGGTGGAAGGCGAGGTGCGCGGTGGTGGTCGCAACCGCGCGCTGCTGATCCTGGTCCTGCTCGCGATCATCGGTGCAGGCGTCGTGATCGCGGTGAAGTTCCTCGGCGGGAAGAGCACGGCCGCGGTCAAGCAAGGCACCGGGGCGATGGGCTCGGCCACGACCACGACGCCCGCCGAAGCAGCTCCAGGATCGGCGCGGGCCACGCGCGTCGTCGGCCCGACGCAGCCGGCCGAGTCCGCCGAGCAGGAGGACAAGCGCCCGCCGCTCGCGCGCGCGACAGAGGTGCTGAAGCACTGGCTCGCCGCGAAGGATTCGCCGCGCGTGCAACGCCTCGCCGCGGCCGCGCTGTCGCGCACCGGCGACAAGGATGCGATCGAGCGGCTCGCGATCGCGTTGCAGAAGGACACGCTCGAGGATGCGGGCCGCCACGACGTCGCCTATGCACTCGCGCGCGCGAAGGACAAGCGCGGGCTCGACGCGATGACCGCAGCGATCGCCGCGCCACGCCGCGACGACAAGCTCACCGTCGGTCGGCTGCTCGTCCAGCTCGGTGACACCCGCGCCGTCACCGCGCTCACTCCGTACCTCGAGCTGCCGCAGCACAAGCTCGGCGCCGCCGAGTGGCTCGCACGCCTCAACGAACCGCGCGCGATCAAGGTGCTCGAGCAGATCCGCGCCGACGACAAGGCGACGCCCGATGACAAGGCGCGCACGGCGATCGCGCTGACGCTCGCCGGCAAGTCGGGGTTCTCCGACGAGCTCCATGCGTTGCTCGAGGATCCGCGATGGAACTGGTTCGCCGCCGAGGCACTCGCGACCAAGCGCGATGACGTGGCGCGCCCGGTGCTGGTCAAGCTGCTCGAGGTCACGTCGCTGCGCGTCGGTGCGGCGCGCTCGCTACGCGTCCTGGCGCCCGAGCGCACGTACGACGCGGAGCTGAAGACGCTGATCGCCGCCCTCGACAATCCCGACAAGCAAAAGGATACCGAGCAGCTCACGATCGCCGAGGCGATCCTGCTGCTCGCCGGTCCACCCGCCTGGGCGGAACATCAGTGACCGACGTGGCTCCCCGTCAGCGCGATCCTCGAGATGCGCCGACCGCCTCCAGCCGAGGGCGTGCTTGACCCCACAGCTACCAGGTCAGCACGCCGATCGCGCTTGCGCCGAGCTGCGTCGCGATCTGAGAACGTTCTATCTGTTCCGACTGCTCGCGACCTCCTATCTGTACGTCCCGATCTTCATGCTGTTCCAGGCCGACCGCGGCCTGTCGTTCTTCGATCGGCTCGCGCTCGGCGGCATCTACAGCGCCGTGATCGTCCTCGTCGAGGTTCCCACCGGCGTGTTCGCCGACCGGTTCGGTCGCCGCCGCTCGATGCTGCTCGGTGCGCTCGCGATGGTGGGCTCGTCGCTGCTCGCGCTGCAGGCCGACAGCTTCGCGACGTTCGCGGTCGCAGAGTGCCTCGGCGCGCTGTCGATCGCCTTGTGCTCGGGCGCCGACTCCGCATACCTCTACGATCTGCTCGAAGCCCACGGGCGCGCCCACGAGTATCCGAAGCGCGAATCGGCAGCGAGTGCGTGGCATCTGGTCGGCAGTGCGGTCGCGTTCGCCGGTGGCGGCTGGCTCGCGACCTTCGACCTCGGACTGCCCTATCTCGTCACCGCCGCGGTCGCGGCACTCGCCGCCGTGGTCGCGTGCGTGATGCGCGAGACGCCGGTCGTCCGCACCGCGTTCGTCACCTTCGGCAAGCAGAGCTGGGGTGCCGTCGCCGAGGTGGCGCGCAACGGCCGGCTCGCGTGGATCGTCGGGTATTCCGCCGTGGTGTTCGTGCTGCTGCGCGCGACGGTCTACGTCTATCAGCCGTACCTCCACGAGCGCGGGCTGGGTCCTGCAGAGACCGGCGTGCTGTTCGCGGGCGTTTATCTGATCGCGGCCGTGGTCGCGTATCGCACGCACACGCTGTACGCGCGGTTCTCCGACAACGTGCTGCTGTGGTCGCTGCTCGGGGTGCTCGCGGTCAGCTTCGTCGGACTCGCCGGGGCAGGCAGCGGACCTTGGATGCTCGCGCTTCTCGTGATCCAGGCCGTCGCGAACGGCCTCTACTCGCCGCTCACCAAGCCGATCCTCAATCGCGAGATCGCGGATTCGAGCCGGCGCGCGGCTGTGCTGTCGGTCGAGTCGATGGTGCGGCGCGCGGCGATGGGTGTGTTCGCTCCCCTGGTCGGGCTGTTCGGGCAGACCGACGTGATGCTGCTGTGCGGGCTCGTCGGACTCGGCGGGATGGTCCTCCTCGGAGTGTTCCGTACGGATCGTCGAAAGTGATTTCAGACGCTTAGGGAACCGATTGACTCTCCTCGGCCGGCGGCCCAGACTGCGCCGCCCTATGACCCAGACCTCGACTCCCGCAGCGCAGCGAATCTATTTCGTGTCGCTCGGCTGTCCGAAGAATCAGGTCGATACCGAGCTGATGCTCGGCCAGGTCCAGGCCGCCGGCCATTCGATGGTCGATGCACCCGATGACGCCGACGTCATCGTGGTCAACACCTGCGCGTTCATCGACGCCGCGAAGGAGGAGTCCGTCGACACCATCCTCGAGATGGCGGCGCACAAGAAGGCGAACAAGGGGTCCAAGCTCGTCGTGACGGGCTGCCTCGCGCAACGCTACGCCGACGACCTGGCGAAGGACATTCCGGAGATCGATACGATCCTCGGCAGCGCGGATTTTCAGGCGCTGGCGAAGGCACTCGCGGATGCGCCGGTGGCGAAGCTGCCGTCGGGCAAGACCAAGGCGCGCAAGAAGCTGCCGGTGATCAAGGTCAGCGAGACACCGGCCTATATCTACGATCACGACACTCCGCGCGTCCGGATCGGGGCGCGGCACTCGGCGTACGTCAAGATCGCCGAGGGCTGCGATCGCCCGTGCTCGTTCTGCATCATTCCCAAGCTGCGAGGTCCTCAGCGCAGCCGCACGATCGCCGACATCGTCGCCGAATCCACCTCGCTCGCCGCCGAGGGCGTGCTCGAGCTCAACCTGATCGCGCAGGATCTGACCCGCTACGGCTGGGACCAGGGCACCTCGCCGGAGACCCGGCAGACGCTCGCTGGCCTCATCCGCGAGCTCGGGAAGATCGATGCGCTCGAGTGGATCCGGCTCCACTACACGTTCCCGAGCGCCTTCGACGACGACCTGATCGACGCGATCGCGCGCACGCCGAAGGTCGTCAAGTACATCGATGTCCCGCTCCAGCACATCGCCGATCCGATGCTCAAGCGGATGCGGCGCGGCCACTCGTCGAAGGTGACGCGCGCGCTGATCAAGAGCCTGCGCGAGCGGATCGATGACGTCGTCATCCGCACGACGTTCATCGTCGGTCATCCCGGCGAGACTCAGGCCGAGTTCGACGAGCTCTGCGAGTTCGTCGCCGAATCGAAGTTCGATCGCGCCGGCGCGTTCACCTACTCGATCGAGCCGGGCACCGCGTCCGCGATGCTGCCGAACCGCGTCCCCGAGGACGTCATGCTCGAGCGCCAGCAGACGCTGATGGAGATCCAGCGCAAGATCAGCCGCGAGCGCCACGAGGCGATGGTGGGCAAGCAGATCCACGTGCTCGTCGAGGGTGAGTCCTCCGAGAGCGAGTACTTGATGGAGGGTCGCTGGTACGGCCAGGCTCCTGGCATCGATGGCGTCACCTACCTCACCGACGGTCGCGTTCCCGCCGGCTCGCTGGTCAAGGCGCGCGTCACCCAGGCGAGCGACTACGATCTGGCCGCCACGCTCGAGCTGTGATGGACCTTGGCGACCGGAGTCGGGTCGAGATCGCGGCGATGATGCGCGATCGGCTGGCAACTCAGCTGCTCCTCGAGCTGCTCCGCTAAATCGCAACCGGTCGCGTGGGTTGGGTGTCTACCCGCCGATGCGCATGCTCCTGATCGCGGGTGTTGGCCTTGCTGGGGCGAACGCCGACGCACAGTCGATCTTCCCGAACGGCGGCGCGGTTCGGCAGACCCCGACCCTGTGGATCTCGTCGCCGCACATGCCGCGCGTCGAGGTCACGACCAAGAGTGGGT
>JBBQJJ010000259.1:0-12342 GCA_038325805.1 Haliangiales bacterium | reverse complement strand
CCAGCGGAGCAGGCTACGGTGGATATCTTCGAACGCCATCAGCGCCGCGTACTGATCGGCGGACGGCACCTTGTAGTCAGCACTGTGGATCGAGGCGCGCAGCTTGCGACCTTCGAGGAGCTCGTCGCAGATGAAGTAGCGGACGACCAGCTCTTCGAGGGGAAGGTTGGTCTCCTTCGCGAGTTGCACCAATAACGTGCAGCCGGCCTGGTTGATGATCGCGTTCGTCACCACCGTCGCGATGATCTCGCGGCGGAGATGGTGCTTCGTCACCAGCCCGGCGTGGACCGTGGCGGCCTTGTCGGGGAAGTACGAGAACAGGAACGGCTGGAACAGCGGCAAGTCCGGGATCCGCGAGTGCAGCACACGGTTGTAGAGATCCATCTTGGTGTGCGCGACGAGCACCGCGAGCAGGTTGCGTGGCAACCCCTTGCCCGCCGATAGCCATGTCCCGAGCTCTTCGTCGGACGGCATCCGCTCCGCCGTGCGATCGAGGCCGTGCTTGTCGAGGTAACCCAACAAATCTACAAAGTACGACGGCTGCCGCTTGCTGCGGATCGACTCCATCGAGAGCAGCGCACCCTGCAGATAGTTGTCCATCTGACACGCTGCACCGACGTCCGGCTCGAGCTCGCGCAGGAACGTATCGCGTGCTTCGCGCGTCATCGCACCCGTGGTCATCAACGGCGACAGCAGGATCTTGAGGTTGACCTCGTGATCGCTGCAGTCCACCCCGGCCGAGTTGTCGATCGCGTCGGTGTTGCCGCGGCCACCGTTCATCAAGTACTCGGTGCGCGCTCGCTGCGTGATCGCGAGGTTTGCCCCTTCACCGATCACCTTCGCCTTGAGCTCGCTCGCGTTGATCCGGACGGAGTCATTGACCTTGTCGCCGACCTCGCCATGCGCCTCCGTCGACGCCTTGACGTACGTGCCGATCCCGCCGAACCACATCAGGTCGACCTCGAGCGCCAGGATCGCCTTCAGGAGGTCCGGTCCCGACACCGTCTTCGCCGTGATCCCGAGCAGCTTCTTCGCCTCGGGCGATAGCGCGATCTCCTTCGCAGCACGCTCGAACACTCCTCCGCCCGTGCTGATCGCTTCCTTGCGGTAGTCGCTCCACTGCGTGCCCGGCGTGTCGAACATCCGCCGGCGCTCGGCGTAGCTCACCGCGGGATCCGGCTCGGGATCGATGAACACGTGCTTGTGGTTGAAGGCCGCGAGCAACTTCAGCTTGTCGTTGAGCAGCATGCCGTTGCCGAACACGTCGCCGCTCATGTCGCCGACGCCCGCGACCTTGATCGAGGTCTTGCGGATATCCACGCCCATCTCGCGGAAGTGCCGCTCGACGTTGACCCAGCCGCCACGGGACGTGATGCCCATGACCTTGTGGTCGTAGCCGGCCGAGCCACCCGAGGCGAACGCATCGTCGAGCCAGAACTTGTATTGCTGGCTGATCCCGTTCGCCGTGTCCGACAGGTGCGCGGTGCCCTTGTCGGCGGCGACGACCAGATACGGATCGTCGTCGTCGTAACGCAAGACACCAGGCGGTGGCACCACCTGCGAGCCAACGTAGTTGTCGGTGATGTCGAGCAGCGCCGCGATGAACACCTGATATTGCGCGCGCGCTTCTTCACGCGTTGGCGAGTGCTTGCGAGTGACGAAGCCACCCTTCGCACCCTGCGGCACGATGATCACGTTCTTGAGCGCCTGCGTGCGCTGCAGCCCGAGTACCTCGGTACGGAAGTCATCGGGGCGATCGCTATGCCGCAACCCACCACGCGCGACCATGCCACCGCGGAGGTGGATGCCCTCGACGCCGGGCGCATGGACGTAGATCTCGAACACCGGGCACGGCCGCGGCATGTGCTCGACGAGCGCGCTCTCGATCTTGATCGAGATCGTGTCGCCACGACCCGGCCGGTAGTAGTTCGTGCGCCGCGTCGCTTCGAGTAGATCGATGAAGTAACGGAGGATCAAGTCCTCGGCGATCACCGTGACCTTCTCCAGGCCCTCCTCGTACTTCGCCGCGATCGGCGGCAGTAACTTCTCGGTCCGCTCTGCCGTCGACTCCTTGCGCTCCGTCGAGAACTTGGTCTCGAAGTAATCGACGAGCAGCGACGCGAACGCCGGATGCTTGAGCAGCGTGTCGTCGACCGACTGCATGCCGAAGCCCTGGAACACCTGCACGAAGTAGTTGCGGTAGGTGATCAGGAGATCGATCTGCTTCCAGTCGAGGTTCGCGAGGTAGCCGAGCCCGAGCAGCTTGTCGTCCGCGAGATGGCCACCCAGCACGCGCTGCACGATCGTGCCGAGCCGTGCGAGTGACGCGTCGTCCTCGATCTTGCGACCATCCGCACCGGTGACCTCGAACGTCGTGATGTAGACGTCGGGTCCAGGTCCGATCAATCGCTCGGCGAGCCGCGACGTCGTACGCAGCGCCATTCGGTGCAGCACCGGCACCACGTCGTTGAGGAGCAGCTCCTTCTTGGAGATGATCCGCAGTGAGGTGTGGCGCTGCTCCGCTTCACCGATCACCACGAGCGTCGCCGACAACGCGTCGCTCTCGTCGAGCTTCTCGATCGCGCGAATGTCGAGCAGCGCGATCTCCGGCGACAGCATGTTCTTGTACGACTCGGGGAACCGCGCTCCCGAGCGCGACCAGATCTCCTGCGCCGACGCGGTGGTCTGCAGGTAGCGCGACGACTTGTCGGTCGCCTTCTGCGTGCCGCGATAGTTCTTGAACACCAGGCGCCGCAGCTGATCGTCCCAGCTCTCGAGCAACACCTCGAGCTGATCGGACAGCGTCTCGAGATCCGCATCCGTCACTTTCGGGCGGTACTTGCCGACCGTGAAGTGCAGGCGGATCGGCGATTCCTCGTCAGTCTCCTGGCGGTACTCGCGCAGTGTGGGCACACCGAGGAACTTCCGGATCTCCTGCGAGAGCTCCTCGCGCAGCGCCTCGGAGAAGTGCATGCGCGGTACGACGCACACCGCCGTCAGTCGGCGGCCATTCGGGCGACGCCAGACGAACACCTTCGCGTGATCGCGCGACTCGGCGAGCCGGAACTCGCTCGCGTGCTCGCGGATCTCGTCGATCGACCAGTAGAACAAGTCCTCGATCGGGATCGAGTCGAGGATCGCGACGCTCTTGGTGTACGCGTAGCTGCCCGGCTGATCCTCGGACTTCGCCATCACGTCTTTGATCCGCTTGCCCACCACCGGCACGCGGCGGTTCGCGAGCTTGAGCGCCTTCGTCGACAACTGGCCGATGAACACGTGCTCGCCGGTCGCCGAGCCATCGGGCCCGCGCTCGCAGATGCCGAAGTAGCGAACCTGCGCGACCGACCGCACCGTGGTGATGAAGTCGGTGCGATAGAACGAGTAGACCTCCTCGCGCATACGCCGCGACACCACGATCTCGCTGATCACATCCTCGAGGTGTTTGCGAGCGGGCGTCGCGAACAGCCCCAAGCCCTTCTCGGCTTTCGTCTGCCCGTTGCCGGCTTTGCCTGCCGGGAACCACGCGTAGCCGAGGATCACGAAGTTGTCGTCCTTGAGCCAATCGATCAGCTGCACCGCTTCGTCGGCCTCGATCTCGACCGGCGTCTTCGGCTTGTCGGACTTCGCACGCTCGATCACCTCGCGCGGGATCGATTGCGATTCGCGCGGGCTCGGTGATGCCGGATCGCGATCCGAGACCACACACAGGTACGTGCGTGCCTCGTTGAACTTCGCCATCATGTCCCAGCGATCGCGATTGACCTGCAGCGTGAGCTCGAGCCGTTGTTCGAGGTCTTTGCAGAGTGCTGCGCGCTTGTCCTGCGGGATCTGCGAGACCTGGAGATAGACCTGCGAGTACTTCGTGCCGCGGTTCTGGTCGATGCCGGTGATCTGACCATGGTCGTGGATCACGCCGTGGATCGGGTGAAGCACGAAGTTCGACGTGATCCCCATCTGCCGCAGGAACGACTTGATCGTGCGGATGATGAAGCCGCAGTCGGGCAGGCGAGTCTCGATGACGGTCGACGGCGTCTCTTCCTGCGCCAGCGGGGTCTCGGCGTCGTGGATCGCGACCTTGACCGTGCGGGTCCAGTCCTCTTCGAGGAACGCGAACCGATCCATGACGAACGCGAGCAGCTTCTGCGGCTCGACCTCCGCCAACACCTCCGGCGGGATCGCGCGGCAGTAGTTACGGATATAGGACTCGAGCCGGTCGCGATGCGACTCCTTCACGGCCTGATGGGCCAGCGAAAGCACCTGGGTTACGACCTGTTGCATTTGCGCGCACGTTAGCACTCGGCCCGTGGGTGGATGCAAAACCGGCCCTGCTCGAATTGTCTGTCGCAACGCGTCAGTACATTCGATCTCGGGACTATCGTTCCAGAGCCTGTGAAAACGACGCTCACACTCGCGCGCTGGCTCGGACCATGGGCCGACCCGAAGCGCGCACCCGACGTCGCGATCAGCGATGACCACGTCGACGGCATTCGCGTGCGTCTGTTTCACCCTCCAAACAAGCCACGCAGAACGTTCCTCATCGCGCAGGGACTTCACTATGCGGGCGCCGACGATCCGCGCCTCGATCGGTTCTGCCGGATCCTCGCGCGCGCCGGCCACCTCGTGATCGCACCGTACGTGCCGGCGTATCTCGCACTGACTCCGAACGCGCAGGCCAAGCGCGAGTTCCTCCGCGTGGCACAGGCGCTTCCACGGTGGTCCGATCAGAAGCCCGTCGTGTTCTCGATCTCGTTCGGCTCGCTGCTCGCGTTCGCGCTGGCCGCCGAGCACCCCGCACTGGTCGAGCGACTGGTCGTGTTCGGCGGCTACTACGACTTCCGGGAGATGATGCGGTTCTGTCTGACCGGCGAGCTCGCGAACGGCCGCACGGCGACGCGAGATCCGCTCAACCAACCCGCTGTGTTGATCAACCTCGCGCACCTGCTCGAGACGCCGGATCCCGCCGAGCTGATCGAGAGCTGGCGACGCTTCGTCAAGGCGACCTGGGGGCAGCCCGAGCTCAAGGCTCGGGACAAGTTCCTGCCGATCGCCGAGCAGCTCGCCACCACCGTCCCCGCACAGATCCGCGAGCATTTCCTGCTCGGAGTTGGTGCGCGCGACGGCTCCGCGGCGTGGGCGCTCGAGGCGCTGTCGCGGTTCGATGATCGCGAGCTCGACCCGCGTCCCTATCTGTCGCGGATCCACTGCCGCGTTGATCTCGTGCACGGTACCGACGATGACGTCATCCCGTTCGAGCATGCCCATGCGCTCGGCGCCGCGCTCTCCGATGGACGCGTACACCTCACCGGCCTCTACGGTCACTCCGGGATCGCGAAGCCGAGTGCGCTGACACGCGAGCTCGCGACGATGCTGCGCGTGCTGTTCGCGATGCGCTAACGCGGTTTCGCTCCGCTGCACCGAGGCATCACGCAGCGCAGCGACGAGCTTCTCGGTCTGCGCGCGATCTCCGGCGCGGCAGGCGTCCATGATCGCGACTCGTGCCATCACCGGATCGAACTTCAGATCGAGCTCGATCCATCCGTGGTGATTGCACCATCCTCGAATGCTCGCATCGCGACCCGCGTGCCCTAGCTCGGCGAACACCAGCTCGCACGTCGAGAACCGCTTGACGACCGTGACCACGTCCTCGCCCTGCTGCCGTCACCGTGTTGGCAACCGACAGGGTCCCTGCGAACCGATTCTCCACGAGGTGCAGCTGTGTGCCGGCAACCTCGCAGTAGGCCTCGCGGGCCTTGCCGTCGCCGTTGCTGCACCCGACGACACAAACCAACCAGAGCACGCGCATGACCGGAGTGGACGTCAGCTCCGATGAGCGCGCCACCGCTTACTTCAACATGTTCGGGTTGACCCGCATCTGCGCGAGCGCGGACGGGAACTCGATCGTGGTCGGGCGAGGCTGCGTCTTCGCGGGCGGCGCGGGCGCCGGGATCGAGAGGCCGAAGATCTCGAGACACATCTCGTTCGTGGTCTGCTCGCCGAGCGTGATGTCGATCGGGACGGGCGGCAGGCCCGAGTCCGCGAGCATGCGCTGGACGAACGGGTTCTCGATCGTGTTGTCCCACGTGCACTTGATGTCGACGACGTCGCCCTCGGCGATGCTCGGCAGCTTGTCGAGCGGCGCGTCGTACTGATAGGTGCGTTGCCAGTCGAAGTTCCAGCCGCCATTCGCCAGGCACTCGGTCTGCGGATCGCTCCCGCGCGCCGCCGGACGTTCGATCGTGCTCGAGATGTGCGTGCCGACCAGGTGCATGTGCGGGTTCGCGGAGAACAGCCGCACATCCGTCAGATCGCCGAGTGCGGGGATCTCGACGCGCATGTGCTCCGGGTGTTCCTGGACGTTCTTGGGGATCATGAACTGCGGTCCACCCGTGTCACCGGGGCCAGGCAGCAGGTTCGGCGCTTGATCGAAGTTGCCGAACGCGGTCACGAAGTACATCCGCGTCGGCCACGTGCTCGAGAACCGCAGATCCACCGCGGTCTTGTCGGCGGTGTGCGCGACACCGGCGGGGTGATAGTGGATCTGCATCACCAGCTTCGCGCCGGCGACAACGGGCACCGCGATGTCATCGGAGGTCGACATCGGCTGATTGCCGGGCGTCCAGATGTGGACGACGAAGTCCGACGGCGTCGACGCCGTGCCGCAATCGAACGGCTTGCCGATCCCGCCCGCGCGCGCGACCAGCTCGTCCTGCGCTGCACCCGGCGCCACTTCGGTGATCACCGCGTGGTGCACCACCTCGGTGACATCGGGTAGCACCTGCAGCCCGGTCAGCCATTGCAGCTGCGTGTTCCCCGGATCGAGCACGAAGCAGATGAACTGATCTCGATCGCCGCTGGTCACGAACCCTTCGGTCGGTGTCAGCCGCATCGACGCATCCGCCAGGTTCGTCACCGGGATGGGAGGGATCGCGATCTCTTCGCCGAGCGGATGACCCTGCTCGACCCACTTCTCGAGCGTCTCGCGCTCGGTGTTCGACAGCCGCGGATCGTCGACCCAGCCGAACCGCGGCGTGCAGTCGGCTTCTTCGCGCGCGTCGAACGGCGGCATCACCCCACGCGTGATCGCGTCGACCGCCAACCCGGACATCTCCACCGCGCTCTCGTACTCGGTCAGCGTGAACGGCGCGATGCCGCCCTCCTGGTGGCAGCTCATACAGTGCTCGGACAGGATCGGCGCGACATCCCGATACCAGGTCACCTGGGTCGGCATGTCATCGTCGCCACCATCATCCGATCCGGAGTCGGTTGCGCAGGCTGCCAGCCCGAAGCTGGCTAGGACGGCGAGGAGAGTCGGGATCGATCGCATGGGTCTGACTCCGAGCAATGCCTGTACCGGGCGATCACCGCGCGGACATGCCGTGGTTTCCCTCGTGGTGTCGAGATTCCCCACGATCGCAAACCCGCGCCACTGTTGTCGATGTGGGAGTTTGCGGCATCTCAGCCGTGTCCTACATCGGCGCCGACGAAATCTGCCCGGTGGTGAAGAACTCGCGGAGTGTCGTCGGGCGAAGGTCGAGCACGACCCCTGAACCGGTGTGAGGTGCGCGCCGCGTCTTCACCCCCCACGGCGTCGACGCGGGTTCGACGAGCGGCAGCCCGAACGTCCGCGCGAGCCAGCTGGTCGCTTCGCTCGCACGGGCTTGGACGAGAATCGGGTGCGGCAACGTACCCGGCTGTACGCGATCCCAACGCGACTCGACAAGCGAGCGCACGATCACCGCATCGATCGGCTCGTACCCATGGAAGTCGGAACCGAACAGGCTCCGTGGATCCACCGGATCGACGATCGCTGCACGCGCGAGCTCCGGGAGTGCCGCGATCGTCATGCTCGGACCCGCGTAGAAGATCTGCGTCGGGACCGCACCGAGGATCGCCGGCAGCGCGCGGATCAGCGTCGCGTGGTCGGCGAGGCCTTGCACGATCACGTCGAGCTCGCCGGCATTGCCGAGATCCGCGATCGCGCGCTGGACCGCCGGAACATCCGACGACGATCGACCACGCAGATCGATGCCGACGACGACCGCGCACAACGCCGCCGCGAGCTGCGTCGCGGAGGTGTCGAGCGTGTCGAGCGTGTCACTCGCATCGCCAAACGGTGCATGCCCCCACAGCACGACCGGTGCACGCCCCTGGGCGCACGCCGGGATCACGGCCGCGAATGGGATCCGATACAGGCCCTGGATCGCAGGTTGCCCGGCCTCGTCGCGCACGAGCCGCGTGTTCGCGCGAGGCTCGCCGCCGTTCGACAACACGAGCGGGGCGTCGAGCGCGCCGGTGAGCTTCCGGAACTGCGCGTCCCGGGTCTCGGACACCTTGAACAAGCTGGGGTGAGTCGCGAGCGTGCTGATCACGCGCTCGCGGGCGGTGACGAGGTCCGCGTGCAGCGACGCTTCCGACGCGACCGTGAAGTCCCACGCGAGGACGAGGTCGTCGGTGACACCGGCTTCGTCGAGCGCATCGAACACGTCGTCGATCCGCCCGCGCATCGCTTCGAGCAGCGAATGATCCGTACGTCGATCGCTGAGCAGCGCGCGAAACCCCGGCGAGATCGGGAGGTCGCTGCCGTCGCTCGCCACCACGCGTGCGGTGATCGCCACCGCGTAGCGATGGCCGAAATCGAGCCGCGCGGCGGGATGCAGCACGAGCGTGGTGGCGTCGTCGCCGACCTCCGCCCAGTGCGCCACGCGCGCCCCGGTGGTGAGATCCAACACGACCGTCGGGCTGTCCATCGCGAGCGACGGATCCATGTTGTCAGCTGCCGGTAGCCCGACGTCCGACACGCCGCCGGGGAGCTCGATCACGATCGGTGTGGTCGGCGAGAACCCGTCGAGCGCGTTCCACAGCCGGGGATCGATCGCTTCATCGCGCACGCCCCGCGGGATCGCATCGTCGGGAATCGCGAGCCGCTTCCCGGTCACCGTGGCCGGATCATCGACCTCGAACGCCGAGCTCGGCCACGGGGCGAGGCAGGCACCCGCGCCGAGCGGATTGCAGTGCGCGTCGACGGGCAAGCTCGTCGAGCTTCCACACGCCGCGAGGGCAGCGAGCAACGCGCCGCGAAACATGCTGCGACGCTACACCCAGATCGCGTGGGCCGGGCATTCGAAGCCCTGCCGCGCTATAACGCCTCCCGTGCGCATCGTACTCGCCCTGACTCTTGTGGCGGCAGCTTGTGGCAATCCGCCAGAGGTGAAAAAGCCGGCGGGCGGGTCCGGTTCTTCGGCGACCACGTCGACTGGCGGTCCGTCCATCACTGGCGGACCGGCGGTGCTCAAAGACGTCGGCTGCCCGGTGTTCACCTGCGCGTATCACCCCGGCGTGGCGCAGTATTTTACGTGCCTGTCGGGTGGCGCGGGCACCTGCTTCCATTTCGGTGGTGCGTGCATGCCGGATGGCAACTGCATGTACGACGCGAGCTCGCGGTCCTACAAGGTCTGCTCAAAAGGAGCGGAGGGCGTGTGTCAGGTCTGGGGCGCCGCGTGTGTCCCAGCGAGCAAGTGCATGGTCGATCCGACCGATCATCTGTCTCGCCAC
This sequence comes from Haliangiales bacterium, assembly GCA_038325805.1. Lineage (GTDB taxonomy): Bacteria > Myxococcota_A > Polyangia > Haliangiales > Haliangiaceae > JABFXX01. The sequence goes on along the minus strand of JBBQJJ010000259.1, from coordinate 2,790 downwards.
TGTGACGACGTCTCGGGCGGCTCGTGCAAAAAGTTCGGCGCACTCTGCGCTCCGTGAACCCGTTTTAAGTACCGTGTTCTTGGCGCCTGGTGGTTGCTTTAGCGTCGTGCAGGGTATTGCATAGGGGGGCGCTACCCCAGTGGTTCCTTCTCGACGCGAGGACTGCGTGAGAAAACTCTCCTGTAAGCGCGTAGTCGGCGAAGCTGAGGCGATTCCAAGGAAAGCATGAAGCGGAAGCTACGGTTGTTGGTGGTGGAGGACTCCGACGAGGATGCGTTCCTGTTGTTGCGCGAGCTCAAGCGCACGTACGAGCTCGAGCATTGTCAGGTCTGCTCGCGCGACACGATGAGCGCGGCGCTCGAGCAGCCGTGGGACATCGTGATCTCGGACTGGTCGATGCCCGAGTTCTCCGGGCTCGAAGCATTCTCGATGGTACGTGACGCGAAGCTCGATCTGCCGTTCGTGATCGTGTCGGGCACGATCGGCGAGGACATCGCGGTCGATGCCCTCAAGGCAGGCGTCCACGACTTCATGTCGAAGGGCAAGCTCGCGCGGCTGGTGCCCACGATCGATCGCGAGCTGCGCGAGGTGGCCGTCCGGCAACGCCAGCGCGAAGCCGACGTCGAGGTCGTGCGCCAAGCGCGCGAGATCGAGCGGTCCGAGCGACTGCTCCGCAGCGTGCTCGATAGTGTTCCCGATGCGGTGATCGTGGTGGACGAGCAGGGGCAGCTCCTCGCCTGGAACTCGGCGGCTCCGGCGCTGCTCAAGATCGATCCGACGACCAAGCAATGGAGCGAGACCGGGTTCTATCAACCCGATCGCGTGACACCCGTCGCGCCCGAGGAGAGGCCCCTCGCGCAGGCGTTGTGCGGCACGGTGGTCGAGCGCCAGGAGCAGTACCTCCGGCGCGGGCCCGACGATGCAGGCGCGTGGATGAGCGTCAGTGCGCGTCCGCTCGAGCACGAGGCCGGCGTCGACGGCGCGGTCGCGGTGTTCCGCGACATGTCGCACGAGCGCGCTTCGCAGGAGCAGTTGATGATCTCCGATCGCATGGCGTCGATCGGCATGCTGGCCGCCGGCGTCGCGCACGAGATCAATAACCCCCTCGCGGCAGTGATCGCGAACCTGGAGCTCGCGATCGCCGAGCTCGCCGATTTTCAAGATCGTGGCGCGCTCAAGGAGGTCAACGAGATGCTCGAGGACGCGCGCACCGCCGCGGATCGCGTCAAGCATATCGTCCGCGACCTCAAGATCTTCTCGCGGCACGAGGAGACCAAGGACGGCGCCGTCGATGTCCACCAGATGCTCGATTCGACGCTGCGCATGGCGTGGAACGAGATCAAGCACCGCGCGCGCCTGGTCAAAGAGTATGGCGACGCGATCCCGGCGGTCCTCGGCTCGGAGTCGCGGCTCGGCCAGGTGTTCCTCAACCTGATCGTCAACGCCGCGCAGGCGATCCCCGAGGGCAACGCATCGAAGAACCAGATCCGGATCGCGACACGCGTCGAGGGTACGAATGTCGTGGTCGAGGTCGCCGATTCGGGGACCGGCATGACCGTGGACACCATCCGCCATCTGTTCACGCCGTTCTTCACCACCAAGCCGCAAGGCGTGGGTACCGGTCTCGGCCTCTCGATCTCTCACCGCATCGTCACCACCATCGGCGGCGAGCTCAAGATCGATAGCGAGATCGGCCGCGGCACCACGGTGCACGTGATCCTGCCGATGGCGGTCGCCGTCGAGAGCGAGGTGTCTCCGGGCACCGCGCCGACCAACACCACGCGCCGAGCCCGAGTGATGGTGGTCGACGACGAAGCGATCATCACCGCCACCATCCGCCGACTGTTGTCGCGCGAGCACGACGTGGTCACCGCGACGCGCGCGATCGAGGCGCTGCACCGGATCCAGAGCAACGAGCGCTTCGATCTGATCCTGTGCGATCTGATGATGCCGCAGATGACCGGGATGGAGCTCCACGACCGGATCGCGCAGATCGATGGCGATCAGGCGTCGCGCATCGTGTTCTTGACCGGCGGTGCGTTCACGCCGACGGCGCGCCAGTTCCTCGACCGGGTCCCGAATCAGCGGATCGAGAAGCCGTTCGATGCACAGCACCTCCGGGTGCTGGTCAACGATCGCGTTCGCTGATCACTTCAGCGTCAGCTGCATCACCACGCTCATCGGCGTGGCCTGACCGGCTGCGCTCATCTTGCCGCGGAACTCGGAGGTCAGATCTCCGCGCATCGCCATGGTCGTCAGATCGACGGTGCCCGTGCCTGTACCGCCGCCGCCAACATCCTTAATCTCCATCGTCACCCCCTGCTGCACCAGCTGCTGATCCGGCGCGGACAGCGTGGTCTGGCTGGTGAACGAGAACGTGTCGCCGTCGATCGAGGTGAGCTGCGTGGTGGTCACGGTCGTCAGCTCGATGCCGTTCTGGTGGACCGTCCTCCTCGCAGACCACCGTGCCCCGACACCGACGGGGACGAGTGGTAGCCGCATCGCCACCTGTTCGATCGCGCGCGTCATCTGGCCGAGCTGGGCCTGGAGATCGCCCGGGGCCGTGCCGGTGACCTTGCCGTCTGACAGCACTCCATCCGGCGACAGCGTGAACGTGTAGCCGAGGCCCGTGATCGCCCCGGCGAGGGGTTGCAGCGCGGCGGCATCCAGGGTCGCGCCGGGGCGGTCGAGGACCTTGACGCCGGTGACGTGTGTCTTGACCTTCGCCGACCCGCCCGGCAGGACGGCCTCGACCGCGATCTCCATCGTCATCAAGATCGTCGGCATCTT